>CAVQPP010000360.1:0-90437 GCA_963714445.1 uncultured Actinomycetota bacterium | reverse complement strand
TCCCGGTCGGCCTGTCCACGTCGGACAGCTACGCGACGACCTACGCGAAGTCCACCGCGATCCTCAAGGGCTTCCAGGCCATCGGTGCCAACACGGTGCGGATGGGGTTCAACCAGGCGACCACCTCGGGGTCGTGGTGGACCGACTACACGGCGGCCCTGGACGCGGCCACCGCGCTGGGAATCAACGTGATCGTCGCGCCGTGGCTGCAGAACGGCACGGTCAGCGACACCAATGCGTTCTACCAGATGTGGGACACCATGATCAACAAGTACGGAGGCAGCTCCAACTTCTACTTCGACATGATGAACGAGCCCTGGGCGTACAGCGCCACCGACCTGACCAACTTCGAGGCCGCGTGGCTCGCCCGCTACTCCAGCGTTCCCCGGGGCCGGATGATCCTTCCGGGCTCCTGGGAGGGCAACATGTGCGCGGAGGGCGCCGACTCGCGCCTGAACGGCACCTTGCTCTCGATCCACCTCTACGGCATGTTCGGCGACTCCCACACCACCGAGGCGGCGTGGGTCAGCGAACTGGAAAGCAACCTGTGCGGGTACGACAGCCGCGCCGTGCTGACCGAGTTCGGCGCCCCGATGACCACCGGCATCAACTACGACGGTCCCAAGGATGGCATCAACGAAGTCTCCTACATGTACGCGTTCACCGATACCGCGCGTAGTAAGGGCATCGGCATCGTGCTGTGGACCGGCGTGAAGCTGGCCTCGCAGACGCAGGGCCCCGGCCCGTGCGAGAACGCGTCCTGCGCGATCACGTCGCTGAACGGCAGCGGGACCAACCTCTCGCTGAGCGTCACCAACCAGTCCGGGCTCGACCGGCTCCAATGGGGCTGGGGAACCGGCAACAACCCCGGTGGCGGCGGGGGCGGCGGCGGTGGTTCGACCGGTGCCATCCATGCGGTCGGGGCGGGCAAGTGCCTGGATGTCCCGGGCGCGTCCACCACGGCGGGTACGCAGGTGCAGATCTGGGCCTGCAACGGTCAGGCCAACCAGACCTGGACGCACAGCTCCAGCAATCAGCTGACCGTCTACAGCGGTGGCAGCCAGCTGTGCCTGGACGCCGCAGGCAACGGCGCCAGCCCCGGCACCAAGGTGCAGACCTGGACCTGCAACGGCCAGAGCAACCAGCAATGGAACCTCAACTCCAACGGCACCATCACCGGCGTGCAGTCAGGGCTCTGTCTTGATGTGACCGGAGCATCCACCGCCAACGGCGCCCTCGCCGAACTGTGGACCTGCAACGGCGGCGGCAACCAGCAATGGACCCTCGGGTAGCGCGATGAGATCGCCGTAGGGATACCGCACATCCCGTACGGCCCGCGGTGTGCGGGACGGAGCGTCCGCGTTCCGTCCCGCACACCGGCCCCGGAAACGTTCACATCAATGAAGGGGAAATGGACTCGTGAAGAGACGATCCACCGCACTGGCGCGAATGACGGTCGTCGCGGGCAGCCTCGTTCTGGGCCTCGCTGGGCTCGCGGCGGCGCCCTCGGCGGCCAGAGCCGCGGTGACGACCTGGTGGTGGGTGGACTGTGCGGCGGGCGGCAACGGCAGCGGCACCTCGCAGTCCAGCCCCTGGAACAGCCTGGCCTCAGTCAACGCGCACACCTTCCAGGCCGGCGACGGCCTCGTCTTCGCCACCGGCACCACCTGCTACGGACAGCTCGCGCTGCGCGGCTCGGGCGCGAGCGGCAACCCCATCGTCATCGGGCAATGGAAGAGCGGCCACGGCTCGGCCGCGCCGATCCTCGCCGGCGGCGGGGTCGCCCCAGCTACCGTGTATTTGCACGACAACCAGTACGTGACCATCGAGGATCTCCAGGTCACCAACAGCGGCGGAAGCGCGGGAGACCGGGCCGGCATCCTGGCCTACAACGACACCGGCGGCACTCTGAGCGGCATCACCATCACCAACAACACCGTGGACAACGTGAACGGCTACCTGTGGGGCTACTACGGGGTCAACGCCGGGATCGCCGTGGACATCGACGGAAACCTGTCGAACCCCGGCGTCTACAGCGGGGTCACCATCACGAACAACGCGGTGTGGAACGTCGACCGGGCAGGCATCTGGGTGGGCAGCCTGGCAGAGAACGGACCCATCTCCGCCCGCAGCAACGGCATCACCATCTCGGGCAACCAGATGACCGACCTGGGCGCGGACGGCATCGTGGTGCGCTACACCAGCGGCGCCCAGATACTCAACAACCTCGTCTACAACGCCGGAAACTGGACCGGGGGCACCAACTCGGGCAGCCCGAGCTACAACAACCCCTCGGCCGCCGGCATCTGGCCGGTCAACAGCGACAACCCGCTCGTCCAGGGCAATGAAGTGTACGGCTACGTGTCGCAGAGCCATGACGGCGAGGCGCTGGACTGCGACCTGTACACCACCAACTGCCTCATGCAGTACAACTACAGCCACAACAACGTCGACGGCTTCTGGATGGACTGCAGCGGCGCCGGGAACCGGGGCGAGGTGCTGCGCTACAACATCTCGCAGGACGACGCCACCGCCAAGAACGGGACGTTCGACGACGGCTGCGGCGGGAGCCCGACCCCGGCCGTCTACAACAACACGGTGTACATCGCCTCCGGCAGCCCCAACATCGACGGCTCGCGCAACGCGGTCTGGGGCGGCGGGACGTTCTTCACCGACAACATCATCGACAACCAGGGCAGCGGCTACTTCAGCACCGGCGTTCTCTGGGACCACAACCTGTTCTATGGCTCGGGCAACCGGCCGGCCAACAACATGAACGCGGTCACGGGCAATCCGAACTTCGCGAACCCGAACGGCGGCGGCAACGGCGTGGGCTCGGCGGCCGGCGCCTACGCCCTGACCGGCGGCTCGGCGGCCATCGGCGCCGGCGTCGGAGTCTCCGGCGGCCCCGGCCGCGACTTCAACGGCAACAGCGTCTGCGGCAATCCCAACATCGGCGCCATGGACAACCTCTGCGGTTCCTCGGGAGGCGGCGGCGGTGGCGGCCAGGTCGGCAACCCCGGATTCGAGACCGGCGGCCTGAGCCCGTGGACCAACCTCGCCGGGGCCAGCGTGGTCAACAACAACGCGCACACCGGCACCTACGCCGTACAGACAGCTAATGCCAACTCCGGCGTGGGCCAGACGGTCTCCGGCCTCGCCGCCAACCACACCTACACCCTCACCGGCTGGGTCAAGTCGAGCAACGGCAGCGACGCGATCTACGTGGGCGTGAAGAACTACGGCGGGACGGAGACCAGCCGCTCCGCCACATCCAGCAACTACACGCAGGTCAGCGTCACCTTCACCACCGGTTCGAGCAGCACCGCCGCGACGATCTACTGCTGGAAGAACGCGGGCGGCGCCGCGAGCTACTGCGACGACTTCTCCCTCAGTTGATGACGAGCGGCACCGGCAGGCGGCGCCCGCGTACGGCGCGGGTTGCCGCCGTGGCCGCCGTGGCCGCCGCAGCCGTGCTCGCGATGACCACCGCCTGTCAGACTTCGCCGCCGCCTCCGCCGGGAGGCGGCGCGACGTCCCCGCCGACCGGGCCGGTGTTCACCGTCAACGGCGAGCCGGTCGACGCGCGCGAGTTCTCGCTTCAGATGGGCACGAACCGGGCCCAGGTCCTCCAGTACTTCCACGACCACTACGGAGGCCAGGACTCCGCCGGCTTCTGGACCACATCGCACGACGGCGTCACACCGCTGACCATGATCAAGCAATTGACCATGCAGCAGCTGGTGCGGCTGACCGTACAGCTTGAGATGGCACGCGCCCACGGCCTGGTGAAGGAGATCACCTATGAGGCGATGACCGCGAACCTCCGGCAAGAGAACCAGCGGCGGGCCGCCGCCGTGGCCGAGCATCGACCGGTGTACGGGCTGACGTCTTTCACCGAGGCAACCTACTTCAGCTACGTCACCAGCAATGTGGAAGCGAATCTCAGACAGGATTTGGCAGAGACGATGCAGCCGCCCGCGACGGCGGTGCTGGAACAGCTTTACCGGCAGTTGCGCAGTCAGGATTTCACTTGTCCGGAACAAAGTCAGAAGCAGCCCGGCGAGTCGCCGGATATCTCGCACTACTGTGCCAATGGCGAGAAATACCTACCGTTCGCCGTGGTCGAATCCGAGGTTCTGCAGGACTGGAAGGAGAGCCAGATAGAAGCATCGATAGCCGCGAATATCCGCGCGGCTGACATACAAATCAACCACACCGTGTTCGACAAGGTCGTGGCGCCGTAAGGCTTCGGCAGGGCGATGACGTGGAGGCAGCCCGTGGCTGGAGTGCGCAATAAAGCGCCGGACCTCCATCGAATCGGTTCTCGACTGCCCAACCACCGAGCGTCAGTTGCCATGCCATGACGCCGCGCCTACAGCCGTTAGTCCTCGGAGGATTCCTGTTCGCGCGCATGGAGAATCGACAACCCCGGCATTCAATCATGTTCGTAGAAGTTTCACGCACTTGACAGAGCGCCGTGTCTACGGCACCGTCTGAACTCCGAAACATCTCGGATATCCCGTCGTGGATTCAGCTCCCGGACAATCGGAGATGTTAACGCTCACAATGCAGAATCATGCTCAACGTAGAGCAGGGAGACGGCATGAAAACAGGCACGTGGATACGACTCGGGGTCGGTGCGAAGCGCCGGACGCCGACCGCGTCCGGCGACGGTGAAGAGCCGCGCACGCTCGCCCCGGCCCCGGGCCGCCGGCCGGCGCGCGCGGCACGCCGCACGAGGTTCGCCGGTCTGGGCAGCGCGGGCGCGCTCGTTCTCGGCGTGTTGGCCGGTACCGCGGCGATGGGCGGATCGGCGCAGGCCGCTTCGCAGGGGCCGTGTGACATCTACGCGGCGGCCGGAACGCCGTGTGTGGCGGCGCACTCCACCACGCGGGCGCTGTACGGCGCGTACAACGGCTCGCTTTACCAGGTGCGGCGTTCCTCGGACAACGCCACGCTCAACGTCGGCCTGCTGAGCGCGGGCGGAGACGCCAACGCCGCCGCGCAGGACTCCTTCTGCGCCGGTACCAGCTGCGTCATCACTATCATCTACGACCAGTCCGGCCGTGGTAACAACCTGACCGTGGCGCCCGCCGGCGGGTACGTGCACACCCCGGACAACCCCGCCAACGCCACCGCGGCGCCCATCACCATCGGCGGGCACAAGGCCTACGGCGTCTTCACCGCGCCCGCCATCGGCTACCGCGACGACCACACCAACGGCATCGCCACCGGGGACAGCCCCGAGGGTGAGTACGACGTCGTGGACGGCACGCACTACAACAACGGCTGCTGCTTCGACTACGGCAACGCCGAGACCAGCAACAACAACGACGGCAACGGCACCATGGAGGCGGTCTACTTCGGCAACGCCTCGTACTGGGACACCGGCGCCGGCAGCGGCCCGTGGGTCATGGCCGACCTGGAGAACGGCCTGTACTCCGGCTCCAACACCAACAGCCAGAACTCGGGCGACCCGACGATCAACCACCGGTTCACCACCGCCATGATCGAGGGCGGGTCGAACCAGTGGGCGATCCTGGGCGGCGACGCGCAGACCGGGAGCCTGTCCACCTTCTTCAGCGGACCGCGTCCCGCCGGCTACAACCCGATGCACAAGGAAGGCGCGATCCTGCTGGGCATCGGCGGCGACAACAGCGACGGCGCCGCCGGCACCTTCTACGAGGGCGTCATGACCACCGGCTACCCGTCGGCCTCGACCGAGTCCGCCGTCCAGGCGAACATCGCCGCGGCCGGATACGGCTCCAGTTCCGGCGGTGGTGGGGGCGGCTCGACCGGCGCGCTGCACGGCGTGGGCTCGGGCAAGTGCCTGGACGACCCGAACTCGGCCACCGCGGGCGGCACCCAGATGCAGATCTGGGACTGCAACGGCGGCGCGAACCAGACCTGGACGCACACCTCCGTCGGGCCCGCTGAGCATCACCGTCGGCGGCACCACGGCATGCCTGGACGCCAACGGCCAGGGCACCACCGCCGGCACCAAGGCCATCATCTGGTCCTGCAACGGCCAGGCGAATCAGCAGTGGAACATCAACTCCAACGGCACCATCACCGGCGTGCAGTCAGGGCTCTGCCTGGACGTGGCCGGAGCCTCCACCGCCAACGGCGCGCCGGTCCAGCTGTGGACCTGCAACGGGCAGTCCAACCAGCAATGGACCCTCGGCTAAGACCACCAGAACCGCTGTACGGGAACCGCACGTCCCGTACGGCCCGCGCGGTGTGCGAGACGGGACATGGCGAAAGGGGCCCGTCTCGCACACCCCCCCACCGCGGCGGCCGCCGGGCCGAGTCCGGCCCCGCCGTTCGATCGAAACGGAACCCTGACGCGGATCCGAACCCACACGAGGACCAACGACATGATCTCCAGGAAACGAATACTCGCACCGCTCATGGTCGCCGCGACGACGCTCGCCGCTACGGCCACGTTCACCTTCGCGGCCTCCACCGCCCAAGCCGCGACCACACTGTGCAACGGCCAGTCGACCTCGGTGGCCGGCGGGGCGTACATCGTGCAGAACAACGAGTGGAACTCCAGCGCCCCCGAATGCATCACCACGGACGGGAACGCCGACTTCACCGTGGCCAACTCATCCATCTCCGTGTCCGGCGGCGGGCCGGGCGGCTACCCGTCGATCTACAAGGGCTGTCACTGGGGGAACTGCAGCACGAACAGCGGCCTGCCGGTCCAAGTCAGCGCCATGTCACCGGGTAAGGTCACCACGAGCTGGAGCACTACCCAGACCTACACCGGCTCCTACGACGTGGCGTACGACATCTGGTACAACCACGCCGCCACCACCTCCGGCACGCCCAACGCCGAAGAGATGATGATCTGGATCAACCACACCAACGGCGTCTCCCCCGCCGGCTCGGTGGTGGCCAACAACGTCTCCATCGGCGGGAACACGTACACCGTGTGGGAAGGCCGCCTCAACAACACGTGGAACGACGTCTCGTACGTCCTGAACAGCGGGACCACCTCGGTCAGCAACCTCGACATCGGCCTGCTGGCCGCCGACTCGGTCAGCCGGGGCTACATGTCCAGCTCCGACTACCTGATCGACCTGGAGGCCGGTTTCGAGATCTGGCAGGGCGGCGCGGGTCTGGCCACGAACTCGTACTCGGTCAACATCGGTGGCGGTGGCGGTGGCGGTGGTGGTGGCGGCAGCACCGGCGCGCTGCACGCGGTGGGCGCGGGCAAGTGCCTGGACGTGCCCGGCTCGACCACCAACGCCGGAACCCAACTGGACATCAACAGCTGCTCGGGCGCCTCGAACCAGACCTTCACCCACACCACCGCCAACCAGCTGACCCTCTACAACGGCGCCGACTGCCTGGACGCCAACGGCAACGGCACCAGCCCCGGCACCAAAGTCATCATCTGGCCCTGCAACGGCCAAACCAACCAACAATGGAACCTCAACACCAACGGCACCATCACCGGCGCCCAATCAGGACTCTGCCTCGACGTCACCGGAGCGTCCACCGCCAACGGCGCCCTCGCCGAACTATGGACCTGCAACGGACAGTCCAACCAGCAATGGACCCTCGGCTGACGCCGTAAACGCATCCTGCCGCAGCGGCGCCGCACTGCGCGCCGCCCCCTGCGGCACCACGAGCCGTTCCGTGGTC
Source organism: uncultured Actinomycetota bacterium (assembly GCA_963714445.1). Lineage (GTDB taxonomy): Bacteria > Actinomycetota > Actinomycetes > Streptomycetales > Catenulisporaceae > Actinocrinis. The sequence goes on along the minus strand of CAVQPP010000360.1, from coordinate 82,781 downwards.
GGCGCCGCAATCGCCGGCCACGGAACGTTGTAGCCGGTCGGCCCCCGCACGCACGTCGCGGGGGCCGCCGGCGAGTTCATCAGGCATCTCACTCGCTGCCGAAATCGAAAAAGAGAAGGTCAAGGATGACCCCGAGCACCCCCTCCATCCCCGAACGGCGCGCCCGCCGCGCCTGGCTCGCCACCGCTCTCGCCGTGGTGGCGGCGCCGCTGGTCGCGCTCAGCGCGCCCGCGCCCGCGCAGGCGCTGGGCAACGGCCTGGCGTTGACCCCGCAGATGGGATTCAACGACTGGAACGCGTACGGCTGCAACGTCTCCGAGTCGCTCATCAAGTCCACCGCGCTGGCGATGCACAACGACGGCATGCAGGCCGCCGGCTACCAGTACGTCAACATCGACGACTGCTGGATGACCTCCAGCCGCAACGGCGCCGGCCAGCTGGTACCGGACCCGGCGAAGTTCCCCGACGGATTCGGCGCCGGGATGGGCGGTCGAATAGCCGTCGAACGTCACCACCCCAGCCTCGCGCGTGCCACACAGTATGCTCGCAGCGCGCCGCGCTTTTCGCCGACTTAACGAAATCGCGACCCATCTGTGGCGCCTTCGCCAGCTTTCGCCACCTGTGACCTTCACCACAATGCCCTTTTGGGCACCGAGACTGGCGTGGACACGAGCTGGCGGTCAATCCGGTACGCCGCTCTGATCCGTACGCCACACTAGTTGTGCGCGTTGACGTGGTACTGACACGCAAAGTACGAGTACGTACTTGTGCACTGCTAGAGACGCGACCTATCGCTCGCAGGCGGCGCCGGCCCGGCGAGCTCGAAGAGTGCTGATAGACCCCGATCGCCTAGCCCGGACGTGCTTGAGTCCCGTTGTGCCCCGTTCACATGTTCTATGGTCCTTGTTGACGGTCCGTCAGGCAAGCGTCTTTTTCATGACGGTGCTCCCGGGAGCCAAAGCCGGGCAACGGTCCCGCCGCCGGGGGCGGGCTGCAAGGTGACTTTGCCGCTGGACTCCTCGGCGACTTGGGAGACGATGGCGAGGCCTAGGCCCGAGCCTGGAAGTGAGCGAGCGCTGTCGGAGCGCCAGAAGCGCTCGAAGACGTGGGGCAGGTCGGCCGGGTCGATGCCAGAGCCCTGATCGGCGACGGTGTACTCGCCGGCGGTGAGGCGGACGGTCACCGTGCCGTCGGCGGGGGAGAACTTTACGGCGTTGTCCAGGAGGTTCACGACGGCGCGGTCGACGGCGGTGGGGTCGCCTTGGACGAACCAGGGTTCGATGGCGACGTCGAAGTTCAGGCCGGGGCCGCGTAGGCGGGCGCGCTCGATCGCGCGGCCGACGCTTTCGTGCAGGGCTACGCGCATGGTGCGGCGGGCGACGCCGCCTTCCTGGCTGCGGGAGAGTTCGAGCAGGTCGGTGACCAGGCCGGAGAGTTCGTGGAGCTGTTGATCGACGCTCGCCAGCATCGTTTCGCGCCGTCCCGGGGGCAGTTCGCGGCCGGTGCGCTCGCTGCGGAGTAAGAGTTCGACGTTGGTGCGCAGGCTGGTGAGCGGCGTGCGCAGTTCGTGGCCCGCGTCGGCGATCAGCTGCCGCTGGCGGTCGCGGGAGGTCGCCAGTGCGCGCGTCATCTTGTTGAACGCGGCGCCGAGGCGGTTGATCTCGTCCTTGCCCTCGATCGGCAGCTTGATCGACAGGTCCTCGGTGCGCGCCACGTGCTCGACCGCGCGCGTGAGGCGTCGTACCGGTTTCACCGCCGAGCGAGCGACGATCAGTCCGGCGACAGTCGCCACGGCGATTCCGCCGACCGCCGCGAGAATCAACCAGGTAATCAGACTGCTGAGCGCCGAGTCCAGGTCGCCGAGCGACGCGATACTGGAAACCGCAAACTGCCAGCCGGGGCCTTGCACGGTTTCCGTGTAGACCCGGACGGGTTCGCCGTTAAGCGAGTCCGCGGTGTCGTAGAAGACTCCCTGGCCCGGCGGCGTGGGATTGGTGCCGGCGAGTTGCTTCTGGGTCGCGGAGACCGGGACGTGCAGCTGGTTGCCGATCGAGCACTGATAGCCGTCGCTGCGCACGACCATTCCGTCGAACGGGGGGCCGTGTGGGTCGCCTGGTCCCCGGACCCCGAAGAACAGCGGGTTCTGAGATCCGCAAGAGGTCCCGGGAGTCGGGCTTAGGTTGGGGTCGGTGGGCGGATGCCGGATGATCTCGGCGCGCACGCCGCCGAATTCCTCGACGATGTTCTTGTTGACCTGGTTGTTGAGTTGCGCGGAGACCAGGAAGTACGAGGCGAGTGCGCCGACGATGATGGCCAGCGATACGGAAACGGCCGAGAGCAGGGCGAAGCGGCCGCGTAGTGACAGACCCCTGATTACGCGGCTTGGCCGGGGAAGCTTCACGGTGCGCTGCCGGGCAGGCCGGTCGCGGTGCTGGCGGGTCCGGCGGTGGTGGTCGCAGCGGTTCCGGCGGCGGCGTCGGCGCGCAGGACGTAGCCGACGCCGCGGACGGTATGCAGTAGGCGGGGCTCGCCGGCGGACTCGGTCTTGCGGCGCAGGTACATCACGTATACGTCGAGGGAGTTGGACGTGGGGCCGAAGTCGAAGCCCCAGATCGAGGAGAGGAGCTGGTCGCGGGCCAGGACCTGGCGGGGGTGGCGGAGGAACATCTCCAGCAGATTGAACTCGGTGCGGGTCAGCTCGATGTTGCGCTCGCCGCGGGTGACTTCGCGGGTGAGGACGTCCATGCGCAGGTCTGCGTAGGAGAGCGCTTCGGCAGGTAGTTCGGTTGGGTGCGCGGCCTCGGCTAGGAGTGCGCCGCGGCGTAGTAGGGCGCGGAGCCGGGCGTATAGCTCGTCTAGGTCGAACGGTTTGGCCAGGTAGTCGTCTGCGCCGACGTCCAGGCCGGTGACGCGGTCGCCGACGGTGTCCCGCGCGGTGAGGAGTAGGACGGGGAGCGCCACGTCGAACGAGCGCAGGCGGCGCAAAACGGTCAAGCCGTCCATTCGGGGCATCATCACGTCGAGCACGATCGCGTCGGGCACCTGCTTGGCGATCGACTCCAGCGCGCCGAGACCATCGGCGGCCACCACTACCTCGTAGCCCTCGAACTCGAGTCCGGCGCGCAGTGCCTCGCGCACTGCGGGCTCGTCGTCCACGACCAGGATTCGGCTGCTCGTCGCGTTCGTGGACATGTGCGCTCCGTATGTTCGGGGATTTGGGTGATTACGGCTCGATTGGCTCGTCTGGTTTCACCCTCGCAATCTCTCATGAGAGGACGGTGAGAACACGATGTGACTTACTCGAAAGCTTCACCTCGCGAGGTGAGGGCGGGGTTGGGCGTGTCGGGCCGGGCCAGAGCGCCTGGTAGCGCTTCGCGTTTGATCGTTAGCTTGCCGTTCTTGATGTGGGCCAATCGGGGGACGCGATTCGCGATCGCCGAGTCGTGCGTAACCATGATCACGGTGAGGTCGCGCTGCTGCCACAGCCGTTCCAGCAGGGCGAAGATCTCGTCGCGGGTGTCCTCGTCCAGGTTGCCGGTGGGCTCGTCGGCGAGGATCACCTTGGGTTCCTTGACCAACGCGCGGGCGATCGCGACGCGCTGCTGTTGTCCGCCGGACAGCTCGCCGGGCAGATGGCCTGCCCGGTCGTCGAGGCTGACTTCGGCTAGTGCGCGGGCTGCTCGCTCGCGTCGCGTGTCGCCCGTAATGCCGAGCGGCACGAGTGCTGTCTCGACGTTCTCCTGCGCGGTTAGGGTCGGGATGAGGTTGAAGGACTGGAATACGTAGCCGAAGTTCGCGGCACGTAGCCGCGTTAGGTGGACTTCGCCTAGCTTCGAGAGGTCGCGTCCGTCGAAGATCAGGCTGCCTGACGTTGGACGATCTAGGCCGCCCAGGAGCTGCAGCAAGGTGGATTTCCCGTGGCCGGTCGGGCCTTGAATGGCGAGCATGTCGCCGCTTGGGATCTGCACGTCCACGCCCTGCAGCGCGTGCACGGTGTCCTTGCCGCGCTTGTACTGCTTGGTCAGGCCGATGACTTCGTACATGTCGATGATCGCTTTCGGGGAGTGGGGAGGAGCCGGACGCGGGTTGCGGGGCGGGCTCGGGGATTGGGTTAGGCGACCTTGCGTAGGGCGTCCGCGGGGCGCAGCGAGGAGGCGCGCCAACCGCCGAAGCCGCCGGCGATCAGGCCGCCGAGGACAGCGAGGCCGACTGCGAGTAGAAGGACGTTGAGGGCTACCGGCGCCGAGAGGTGCACGACGACTGACGGTGCGTTAGCCGCGCGGATACCTCCACCGCCTCCGCCAGCGGGCCCGCCGCCTGGGAGACCGTTGCCGGTCGGCGCGGCGATACCGCCGGTGGACGCGGTCAGGCTCGGCGCGACCTTGTCGATGGCGAACGCGGCGCCGAAGCCGAGAGCGATGCCTAGCGCCCCGCCGATCAGGCCGGTGACGATTGCCTCGCCCATAACTTGTCGCACCACGCGCGGCGAGGTCCAGCCCAGCGCCTTGAGGGTGCCGAACTCGCGCACGCGGCGGCCGACGGCCGACATCGTGAACAGCGCGGCGACGGCGAACGCGGCGATCAGCACGGCGATGGACAGCCACCGGCCGAGGTTGTTCGCGAGCGAGGCGGCCGAGGAGATCGAACCGGTGACCGACTTGGCCAGGTCGGCCGAGGTGGTCACGGTGGCGGAGGTATCGGACTTCTTAATCGCGGCGGCGACGGCGTCTATCTGAGTGGAGTTGTCAGCTTGTACGTAAACCGTGGTCAGGTTGCCGGTCTGCGTGGAGAGCTTCTGCGCCACGGCTAGCGGGATGTAGACGTTGGGGGAAGTTGAGCCGGACGCGAGGCCGACTATGGTGAACGGCTTGCCGGCGAGGGTGATGGTGCCGCCGAGTTTCAGGGACTTGGAGGACGCGTAGGACTGCGTCAGCACGGCGACGTTCGAGTTCGCGTCGCTCGCAGTGAGCATTCGGCCGGAGCCTAGGGTGAGTGACGAGGTCGGGCCGATGGTGAGGTTCGAGGTGTCTACGCCCATGACCGTGGTCGAGTCGAAGAATCCACCGCCGGAGGCTGGGCCGCCGAATCCGCGCTCGCCACCGCCGCCGCCGGCTTCGCCGCCGGGGCCCGTGCCCGTGCCCGAACCAGGCTGCTGCGTCACCTGTTGGGTCACCGTGGTACTGATGTTGAAGTCGTTTAGCGAAAGGGAACCGACTGCGGTGGATACGCCGCTGACGCCCTTGATCTTCGTCAGTGTCGCGGATGTGATGGCCGACGAGCCGGGGGAGAGTACGAGGTTGTCCGTCGCCGTGGTGGACGACTGGGTTCCGGTTGTCGAGCCGGCGTCGGGTCCGCGGAAGTTAAACGACTGCCTTCCGGCCCCGGCGGCCGCAGTCCCGGTTACGGTCATGTCGGTCCCGACACCGTAGAGCGAATGAAGCACCGTGTTCTGCGCTGCGTTCACGCCTGCGGACGCGGCGGTCACCGTGATCGTCAGGCCGATGCCGAGAGCGAGGCCGAGCGCGATGACGAACGCCTGCCGTCCGCGTCTGCGCAACTCCCGGGTCAGGTACGTGAAGAACATCAAGGGTCCTTGTGGGGTCGGAGCGGATGTCGCGGATGACTCTCCGACCCCCGGATCACCAGGGCATGAGCTCACCATAAGAAGAGGGTGAGTAATGGTGATGTGACTATTACTGCGTCGGTGTGACAGTCCACTGATGGACCGTCCCGCGGTGGATGGCGGCGTAGATCTGGTCGCGTAGGACGTTCGCGTCGTGGTCGGTGAGGGTGCGTTCGAGATCGCGTAGCACGACGCGGACGAGCACGTTGTCTTGGTCCGTGCGGGCGCCCAAGCGCTCACGGGCAGCTGGGGGCAAGTTGGCGGAGGGGGTGCGTGACAGGATTTCGATCGATTCGATGTGTGCGGCGTTCGGGCCTAGTGCGTCGCGTACGCGGTCGCCCAGGTCTTCGGCCGTGTCGCGGAATCTACGGCGACGGACAGGTCGCGGCGGATCGGCGGCATCGCGGATACGGCGTGGTAGGGCTCGAGGTCCAGCATTTGGTCGGCGACGCGTGGGTCGGTGGCGCGTAGGAGGCGGATGTCCGGTACGCCCTTGATCAGCATGAGGAGTCTGTCTAGTCCCATGCCTAGGGCTAGGCCGGTGTACTCAGCGCCTAGGCCAGCACGAGTGAGGACGTTCGGATGTGCGAGGCCACCTTCGGCTACCTCGACCCATTCGCGGGTGTCGGGCGTGCGTACGTCTACTTGCTGGCCTTGGAGTGTGTAGGGGTGAACGCGCGGGTCTAGGTGGTGCGCGGCGTCGGGTAGGAGTGCGTCGACGATCGTTGCGACCATGGCACGCAGGTCGGCTTCGGTTAGGGCGGTACGGCGGCTGATACGCCACAGGTCTAGCTGGTGCGGCGTGCCCGTGTGCAGTCGGTCGATGGCATCGCGCCGATATACGACGGCAGGGCATACCAATAGGATGTCGTCGGCAGGGGACTGCGCCAATGCGCGCAATGCGCCGGGAATCAGCGCGCTGGAATGGCTACGCAGCATGCGTTGCTGATCGACGTAGCGCGTATAGCGAGCGTCGCGCGTAACGTCGGCCGGGTCGTAGCCGAGCAGGTCGTAGTTGTCGGCGACGGGGACGATGCGCTCGCCGCGATGCCATCGCACCTCGACCTCGGAGCCCCACCGATCGGTGAGTGCGTGTACTGCGCGTTCGAGGACAAGCTGCACCGCGTGCGTGCCTTGAGACGGATCGGACAGGTCGCGTACGGCCAAGTCGCGCGCGAGCTGTTCGGGGGAAAGCGAGACCAGCATGAGAGAACTCCTTTGGGGCTGATCGAGTGGCAGGTGCCGGGTGATTGGGGGACGGATAATCCCCTGAACCCGCCGGTTCGATCCCTTAGGAGTTTGGGTTTGCTGGGGCCTCAGTCGGCCGAGACGTGGCGAAACACGACCCCTGCAGAACCCGGGCGGGTCCAGGGGCCGATAAATCGGTTCGCAATTACTTCCGAGGCCACGTGACTAGGATACCTCGGCATGCAGATGCCGCTGGTCGTGGTGGACGGCGCCAACGTGGTCGGTTCCGTGCCGGATGGCTGGTGGCGCGATCGGCGCGGTGCGGCGACGCGGCTGCGTGACACGCTCGCCGGGCTCGCCGATAGGGGAGTGAGTGACGCGGGCGTGCCGGAGTGGGCGCAGCGACCGCCGCTTGAGGTCGTCCTCGTGGTGGAGGGCGCGGCGCGAGGTGTCGCAAGTATCGACGACGTGCGTGTGGTCGACGCGCGGGGTTCGGGTGACGATGAGATCGTCGAGGTTGTTCGGCGGGATGGGGCCGGTCGACGGTGCCTTGTGGTGACTGCGGATCGGGGGCTGCGGGCGCGGGTTCAGGATGCGGGGGCGGAGACGTGCGGGCCGCAGGTGCTCGGGTATCGGGGGAAGGGTCGTTAGGGCGCCGTAGAGCGGGCGTGGTTGGTGCAGACGGAGGCGGTCCCTCACCCTTGAGTTCGGGAGAGGGACCGCCGTTCGTGTAGTTGGTGCTATTTGTGTATGGGCGTATTGCTACGCGGCGATGACTGGCATCGCGTCCGGGTCCGCTGGTTCCGGCTTGCCGCTGCGCAGGATCAGGCCGCAGATGATCGCGCCTGCCGCGAAGATCGCGGCTGCCCACCAGAACGCCACCGTGTAGCTGTGGATCGCTGCGCTGGCCTGCACGATCGGGCTCTTGCCGTTCTTGCCGACCAGGTAGTTGGTGAACGCCGTGGCCGCCAGCGAGTTGAGCAGCGGGGTGCCGATCGAGCCGCCGATCTGCTGGCCGGTGTTTACCATCGCGGAGGCAACACCTGCGTCCTGCGCCTGCACTCCCGACGTCGCGGCGTTCATCGCGGGGGCGAAGACGGCGCCCATGCCGACGCCGATCACCACCAGTGGGCCGAGGATGTCGGTGGTGTAGGAGCTGGTCAGGCTGATGTGGGTGAGCCAGGCCATGCCGCCGGCTGCTGCCGCCATACCCAGAAAGATCAGGATCTTCGCGCCGATGCGGGGGTAGAGCTGCGTGGTGCTGATGGCCGCGGTGATCATCAGTGCGGCGACCATCGGCAGGAACGCCAGGCCCGTCATCACCGGCGAGTAGCGCAGGATCTCCTGCAGGTAGTAGTTCAGGAAGAGGAAGATCCCGAACAGGCCGATGCCGGTGATGAAGATGGCCAGGTACGAGCCGCCGCGGGTGCGGTCGAGGACGACGCGCAGGGGGAGCAGCGGGTGCTTCGCCCGGGTCTGCCACAGGGTGAACACGGCGAGCAGGACCGCGCCGGCGACCAGGTAGCCCCAGGTGCTCGGGGCGCTCCACGGGTGCGACTCGGCGTTGGAGAAGCCGTAGACGATACCCAGCAGTCCGACCGAGACGAGCAGCGTGCCCGGCAGGTCGAGCTTCGGTCCGTTCTTGTCGCGCGCGTGGCGGGGGATCAGGATCGCCGCGCCGGCGATCGCCAGCACGCTGATGCCGACGTTGACGAAGAGCGTCCAGCGCCAGTTGAGGTATTCGGTGAGCACGCCGCCGAGCAGCATGCCGATGGCGGCGCCCGATCCGGCGATACCGCCGAAGACCGCGAACGCGGTGGCTCGCTCCTTGGCCTCGGTGAAGGTGGTGCTCAGCAGGGACAGCGCGGCGGGAGCCAGCATCGCACCGGCCAGGCCCTGCAACGCACGCGCGGTGACCAGCACGTCGAAGTTGGGCGCCGCGCCGCCGAGGGCGGATGCGCCGGCGAAGACGACCAGGCCGACCAGGAACATCACCCGCCGGCCGACCAGGTCGGAGATGCGCCCGAACAGCAGCAGCAGGCTGCCGAAGGCGAGCGAGTAGGCGGTGACGATCCACTGCCGGTCGCCGTTGGAGAAGGCCAGGTCCTTCTGGGCGTCCGGTAGCGCGATGTTCACGATCGTCACGTCGAGCACGATCATCAACTGGGCCAGGCCGATCACGGCCAGGATCCACCAGCGCCTGGCGTGGTGTGGGTCTGCGTGCCGCTGTGCGTCGGTGGGCGGGGTGCCCGTGCGGGCCCCGGCGGCCGCGGTCTGTATTTCGCTCATGGCTCTAGTCCCGTGCATCCGGAGGAGATCGTTCCGTTTTCTCTGGAAGAGCGTATCATAGAACCGGAGGATGTACCTCCACTCGGAGGACCAGCCTCCGGTTACGCTGAGTTAACGCCGGGCCAAGGCGCGCGATAGCGCATCGGCCCAGGATGGCGGCAGGAAGGTAGGCAGCAACCGGTATGGATCAGGGATACGCCGCGAGGGCGGGTAGGACCCGGCCGTTGCGCAAGGACGCCGAGCGCAACCGGCTGCTCATACTCAGCTCGGCGCGGACTTTGTTCGCCCAGCGCGGCCTTGACGCCACCCTGGACGAGGTGGCGCGCGAGGCGGGCCTCGGCGTGGGCACCGTATACCGCCACTTCCCCAACCGCGACGCGCTGATTGACGCACTGTTCGCGGACGGCATGGACGCGCTTACGCGCGTCGTCGACGAAGCCGTCGCGATGCCCCGCGCGTGGGACGGCCTGCGCTACTTCATGTACTCCACGCTTGAGATGCAGTCCAACGACCGGGGTCTGCGCGACGTGATGTTCTCGCGTCGCACGGCGGCGGATCAGGAGCACGATCTGATGGCGCAGCAGCTCAAGCCACCGCTCGACGCGCTGGTGCAGCGCGCCAAGGACGAGGGCGATCTGCGGACGGACCTGTCGGCGACGGACGTAGCCGTCCTCGAACTCGCCGCGCTCGGCGCCGCCGAGTTCACTGTCGCCGTGGCGCCCGGCGCGTGGCGCCGTCACCTGGCGATCATGCTGGACGGAATGCGTGCCCGCCCAGACGGCGAGTTCGAGCCGCTGGTCCAGCCGGCGCTCGATCACGAGCAGTTGGAAACGTGCATGATCGGCTGGAAGTACGGCTCACGCGAGACGCGCCGCCAGCGGTCGTCTCAGCGGTCTTAGGTGCGCGGCCGTCGGCTAGCGGCCATCGGGACATAGGTGGGATGACTTCCCGGACACCCGGTTGATTCGGCCCTGTTCCGCAACGAAGAACAATCGATTGTATGTGAAGATCACAAGATCGACTCGCAAAGGTCGGTTCTTTCATCTTGACAGCGCCCTGCGGCGGTGGAACGTTCTTCTCGGCTCAGCATTCTGACAACGTTGTCAGATCATTCGAGGAGCGTTCTCATGCGCCTAGCCCACGAAAGAAACGGAAGCCGAGGTTCCAGGCGCTTCCGCCCATTCCCTCCGCGCCTCTCCCGGTTGACCGCGCGCTTGACGGTCATCGGCCTGCTGGCCGCCTCGTTGTTCGCGGTCGGCGGGGCCGCGGCGCAGGCGTCCGACTACACGGCTTCGAACCTGCCGGACTGGGCGATCGGCCCGTTCACCCGGCAACCGCAGCCGAACCCGAATCCGGTGCTGACGCCGGAGGCGGGCAAGTGGGACTCCCAGCACGTGCTCAACCCCGGCGTGGTCTACCGCAACGGCCAGTTCGACATGCTCTACCGGGCCGACGGCGGCGGCCCTGACGCGATCGGCCTGGCGACCAGCACCGACGGGCTCAACTTCACGCACAGCCCGAGCAACCCGGTGCTGACCGGCACCGTGCTCCCGTACGAGTCCGGCGGCGTGTTCGATCCGCGCCTGTACGAGCTCAACGGCACGTACTACGCCTTCATCGAGGGCTACAACTGGTCCGTCAGCCCACCGCAGACGATCATGGAGACCACGTCGACCGACCTGGTCCACTGGACGACCGCGGTGCCGATCGTGCACACCAACTACGACCCCGCAGTGGTGACCGACGGCAATGACACCCCGGTGCTGCTGAATACGCAGTACGGCCCCAGATACGTCATGTACTACGGCGACGGCGATCCGGCGAAGGGCCGCTTCGTCGCGTATTCGACGGACATGAAGACCTGGACCAACAACACCCCGTTCGACATGCACTTCCCCGCGGGCTACAACCCGTGGGAGATCTGCATCACCGTCACCAACTACCAGACCGTGCGGAATGGCCCGGTCAACAACAACATCCTGATGTTCGTGGCCGGCACGCTGATGGCTCACGGACGCTGGTACTACGGCATCAGCGAAGTCGAGTTCTCCAGCACCAACCTGACCCAGCAGATCGGCCAGCTCACCGAGGCGGCGATGAGCCCGGCCACGTCGTATGAAATTAACGGTCGAACTCCGAACACCGAGTTCATGAACTCGATCCTGTTCCACAACGGCCAGTGGTACATGTACTACGGCGGCGCGGACACCGTGATCGCCCTGGCTACCGCACCGCTGCGGTCCGGCATGCAGGCCCCGTTCAGCTCGACTAGCTTCGAAACCGGTCAGCGTTACCCGGACTGGGAGGACGTCGTCGATACCGGCGGCGGACAGAGCGGCGGGATAAGTAACGTGGGCCCCTATCCCGGTTACGGGCTATCCGGCCCGGAGGCTGGGATGCGTCTAGAGACCACGCACAGCGGTAGCGCGGCTCTGATGTACTCCGGAGCAGCTAACGGCGCAGCCACCGACTACGCATATATGCAGATCTTCGACACCTCGGCGCATCCGCCGACTATCGACGCCAACACGACGCTGACGTACTGGATCGATCCAACGAACTCGAACAACAGCAGCTGCGTGGCGGTGGACATGGTCTTCAGCGACGGCACCGCGTTACGCAACCTCGGTGCGGTCGACCAGAGCGGCAACCGGCTGCACCCGGCCGGCCAATGCGGACACCTGCCACTGAACCAGTGGACGCAGGTGACCTCGAAGATCGGGTCGGTCGCGGCAGGCAAGACCTTGCAACGCATCGACCTCGGCTACGACCAGCCGGGCGGCAACGGTAGTTACCGCGGCTACGTCGACGACATCAGCCTCTCCGGCTGACACAGTTTCAGTAGCTAAGCGTGGACCGGGGCGGATACCCACGATCTGGGTATCCGCCCCGGTTTGTCGCTAGAGCGCGGCTACGGCAGGCTCCACTGCTGGTTGCTGCTGCGCGTTATTGCGGCGCGCGACGGCGGCCTCGGTGGTTACCTTGAGGTCGATGGATACGAGCACGAACGCCGGGAATGCCGGGCCGTCCGCGGAGGCGCGGCCGCGTGCCGTCGTGCTCGTGGAAGGGCTCAGCGACCGGTTGGCGCTGGAGGTGCTGGCACATCGACGTGGACGTGACCTGGAGCGCGAGGGAATCAGCGTCGTGGCGATGAGCGGCGCGACGAACATCGGGCACTACCTCGACCGGTACGGTCCGCGCGGGCTCGGCGTCAAGGTCGCCGGGCTTTACGACAGCGCCGAGGAGCGGTTCTTCCGGCAGGGGCTGGAGCGCGCGGGGCTTGGGGCGCAGACGTCGGAAAGTGGCGGCGGGCTGGAGGCGCACGGGTTCTTCGTGTGCGTGGCGGACCTGGAGGACGAGCTGATCCGGGCTATCGGCGCCGAGCAGGTGGAGGCGTTGGTCGAGGCTGAGGGGGAGATCGTCTCGTTTCGCAGATTGCAGCGTCAGCCCGCGCTGCGCGAGCGCAGCCTGCACGACCAACTTCGCCGGCTGATGAGCGGTCGGTCCGGCGGCAAGTACCGGTACGCGGGCATCATGGCGCAGGCCGTCGACCTCGACCGGGTACCGCGTCCGCTCGATGCCGTGCTCGACTACGTGTAAGCACGCACACGTGCTAGATCACGCGCTGTCCCTTACCCAACGCGATGATCCCGTTAGCCGACGCGTGGTACAGCTCCCGGTCACGGTCGGGGTTAACGCCGACAGTGGCGCCCGGAGGCACCACGATGTTCTTGTCCAGGATTGCCCGGCGCACAACGGCACCGCGTCCCACGCGCACGTTCTCGTGCAGGATCGAGCCCTGTACGACTGCCCCCTCCTCGATGACCACGCCCGGCGACAGCACGGAGTTGGTCACCTGGCCGGAGATGATGCAGCCGGGCGCGACCATCGACTCGCCGGCGATGCCGCCGGCCGCGAACTTAGCCGGCGGCAGCTGCATCGATTGTGTGTAGAGAGGCCATTCCCGGTTGTACAGGTTGAAGATCGGATGAACTGAGATCAGGTCCATGTGCGCGTCGTAGTACGCGTCGAGCGTGCCTACGTCGCGCCAGTATCCGTGGTCCCGCTCGGTCTCGCCGGGCACGTGGTTCTCGTCGAAGTCGTAGACCTGGACCAGGCCGAGTTCCGTGAGCATCGGCAGAATGCTTCCGCCCATGTCGTGCACCGACCGCTCGTCCTCGGCGTCCTTGTCGAGCGCGTCGAGCAGCACCTTTGTGGTGAAGATGTAGTTGCCCATCGACGCGTACACGCTCTCGGGATCGTCGGCCAGCCCGGGCGGATCCGTCGGCTTCTCGAGGAAGCCCTCGACGGTCACGCCGTCGGACCCGGCCGAGATGATGCCGAAGGACGAGGCCTGCGACCGCGGGATACGGATGCCCGCGACCGTCGCGCCCGCGCCGCTGTCGATGTGCTGGCGCAGCATCTGGCGCGGGTCCATCCGGTACACGTGGTCGGCGCCGAACACCACGATGTAGTCGGGTTGCTCGTCGTAGACCAGGTTGAGCGACTGGTATATCGCGTCGGCGCTGCCGAGGAACCAGCGCGGGCCGAGCCGCTGCTGCGCGGGCACCGGCGTGACGTAGTTGCCCAGCAGGTTCGACATCCGCCAGGTCTTGGTGATGTGCCGGTCAAGCGAGTGCGACTTGTACTGCGTAAGGACGCAGATGCGCATGACGTCGCCGTTGACCAGGTTGGACAGCACGAAGTCCACTAACCGGTAGGCGCCGCCGAAGGGCACCGCCGGCTTGGCCCGGTCGGCGGTCAACGGCATCAGCCGCTTGCCCTCGCCGCCCGCGAGCACGATTCCCAGCACCGAAGGACCGCCGCGCACTTGCCGCCCCCTTTGTTCTGACGACCTGCTGCTTGGTTGTTTGGTGATGCCCTGCTTTTTGTTGACGCCGTGCTCGGTGATGCCGTGTGGTGTTGCTTATTTCCCCAGGAGCTGCTCGTACACCGCCACCGTGCGGCGGGCGATGGAATCCCAGCCGAATTCCCGCACCGCGCGCTCGCGTCCCGCCTCGCCCATGCGTCCCGCCGCTGTCGGGTCGGCGATGACACGGTTGAGGGCATCGGCGAGTGCCGCCTCGAATGTGATCGGGTCCTTCTCGTCGTAGGACACGAGCAGTCCGGTAACGCCGTCGTCGACCACTTCAGGGATACCACCGACCGCAGAGGCCACGACCGGCGCGCCGCAGGCCATGGCCTCTAGATTCACGATGCCCAGCGGCTCATACACCGACGGGCACACGAACGCCGCAGCTCGGCTCAGCAACCCGATCACCTCCGGACGCGGCAGCATGTCCGGAATCCAGATGACCACATCGCGTGTCTGCCGCAGCTCGTCGACCAGCGCGCGGAACTCCTGGTCGATCGCCGGTGTGTCCGGGGCACCCGCGCACAGCACCAGCTGTACGGATGGATCGAGGTGACGCGCGGCCCGCAGCAGGTGCGGCACGCCCTTCTGCCGCGTGATGCGTCCGACGAACAGCACGTAAGGCCGCAGCGGATCCACGCCGTGCCGCTCCGGAGCGTCGGATTCGGGCATCGGCCGGTATAGCGCGGTGTCGATTCCGTTGTGCACGACGTGTACCCGTGACTCGTCGAGCGTCGGGTAACAGTTGAGGATGTCCGTACGCATCCCGTGCGATACGGCGATCACTGCGTCGGCGGCCTCGATGGCCGTGCGCTCGGCCCAGCTGGACAGCGCGTATCCGCCGCCGAGTTGCTCGGCCTTCCACGGCCGCAGCGGCTCGAGCGAGTGCGCGGTCATTACGTGCGGGATGCCGTGCAGCAGCTTGGACAGGTGACCGCCCATGTTGGCGTACCAGGTGTGCGAGTGAACTAGGTCGCTGCCTGCGACGGCGTTTGCCATCGCCAGATCGACCGACAGGCTGCGCAGTGACTCGTTGGCATCGGCCAGCGCCTCGGCGGGGGAGTGCCTGTGGACGCCGGGTTGTTCTTCCGTCGCCTGCTTACTGGCCCAGGTGTGCACCTGCACGTCGACCAGATTTCGTAGCTCCCGCGCCAGGAACTCCACGTGAACACCCGCGCCGCCGTACACATCGGGCGGATACTCCCGCGTCAGCAGTCCGACTCGCACGGGCGCCTCCTAGCTGGTCGCGGCAGCTGCTGTCACCGAGTACAGACATGCATGCCAGCGCGACGATAGCCGAGCGCGCAGTTGAAGGCGAGGGTCCGATTAGATCCCCGCGGTGAACTGAATCAGCCGGTCACGCGAGGCGAGCAGATGCGCACGCATCGCTTCGGCCGCCGCGCCAGGATCGCCGGCCACCAGCGCGGCGGCGATGCGATCGTGCTCGGCGGCGGTGTCCACCGCGATACCGGAACGCCAGTCCAGCCCTCCTGCGCGCACCGCGCACCCTGCAAGACGACGCACCCGCCGAGGTCGAGCCCACCGATCGCGCGCCAGCTAGCACTCGATGACGTTGACGGCGAGGCCGCCGCGAGCCGTCTCCTTGTAC
This sequence comes from uncultured Actinomycetota bacterium, assembly GCA_963714445.1. Taxonomy (GTDB): domain Bacteria; phylum Actinomycetota; class Actinomycetes; order Streptomycetales; family Catenulisporaceae; genus Actinocrinis. Next base: position 67,199 of record CAVQPP010000360.1, on the reverse strand, counting down.
TTGACCCGCATGAGGCTGCGCAGATAATCGACGACCGGTGAGCCCTCGGACGAGCCGCTATTCGGCTTCCAGCCGTCCGACCCGTTCTCGGGATAGGGCCGAGTGCGCCACTGGGCGAACCGGGTCACCGGGTCGGCGTCACGTTCCCAGGGCCATGCCGTGATCAGGCCGCCGATCCGGGCGAACACCGGCCGTGCGCGCTCGGGGTGCGCCGCGTGGACCACGGCGTAGGCCCGGTCACCGTGCTGGCCGCCGCAGGCTGCTGAACGTGGTATTCGGACTCTACAACGCCAGCCACGCTGCGATCATGAACGGGACGTCGCGCAATTGCCGTGTGGCTCGGACCAAGCACGTGAGCCGGACGGTCACCTGCACGGCGGGCGGCTGTGCGGCGATCCCGGCGGCGGCCCGGTGAAGCGGTCCGATTCACGGGAAGGCCACGCTGTGGTCGTGGTCTCGCAGCGCCGATCGCGAGTGGCGTCTCAGGGGGTTTCGTCTGTTGTCGGCCGCGTGTAGATCCGGGTGAGATCGATCAGTGCGATGTCGGGATCTTCCTGTGCGGCCTTCCTGGCCTTGTCGTTGAACCCCGCGCCGCTGAACAGCAGAAGCCTGGTGTCCCGGGTGGTGAAGCGTCCGGACCGTGCGATGAGGTCGCGCATGTGCTTGAGGCGTTCGATGTGGGCGGCGCCCATGATGTCGTTCCACTTGGCCTCGCCGAGGGCGAGCAGCGGCGCCTTGGCGGTGTCGGCGACACCCAGAACGGCGAGATCGGCCTCGTGCCCGGTGTGCGCCGCCGGATCGTGCACGACTCCGTGTCCGACGCTCGCCGGCAGGCCGCCGAACAAGTCGGAATCCGCGTGGCGCAACGCCCAGTCGCGGCAGACCTGTTCGAAGTGGGGGCCGAGGATGTTCGCGGTGAAGCGGCGCTGGCTGGCCTTCCAGACCCGGGATGCGTTGCCGGGATGTTCGAGTTGGCTCCATACCGGGCGCATGACGGCGTGGTAGAACGCGATCAGAGGTTCGTCGATGCGGTAGGTGGGGCGGTTCTCGCGGAAGACATCGTGGTCCCGCTGGAGCAGGCCGGCGTCTTCGAGGACGGTGATCGGGTGTGCGATGTCGGTGGCTTTGCGTTCGAGGTACCCGGCGATGCCGCCTCGTGTCGTGTTGCCCTCGGCGACCGCGGCGAGCACGGACAGGTACAGAGCGGTGTCACGCAGGTCGGGTTCTTCCGCCAGCAGGTAGCGGGCTTCCCGGAAGAGCGGGGTTTCCGGGTTGAGCACGATACGCGCGACCCAGTGGTCGAAATCGGTGGGGCCGGTCGGGCTGTCGTTGCGGGCGAACTCGCGCCGGTACGCGGGCGTTCCGCCGACGATGGCGTGGACCTGCAGGGCGAGGCGGGGGTTCTTCGATGCCCCAGAATTCCGCCGCGTTCAGATGATCGAGGGGGTGCACGACGAGGTCGAGCCCGGCGCGTCCACGCAGCGGTGCGTTTCCGGCGAGCAGGCGTCCCATGAACGAGAGCGCCGAGCCGCACAGCAGGAGGCGGCTACGGGATTGCATGCGTTGCGGGCGCGCAGCGGGCGCAAGGCGTCCTGGAGCAGCGAGGGAAGCTGCGGGTTGGCCCTGGCGAGGTAGGGGAACTCGTCGATCACCACGGGGAGCGGCTTGTCCCGGCCGAGCCAGAGCAGGACGTCGAATGCCTCGGCCCAGTCGGCGAAGTGGAATGCGGCGGGCGGCCGTACGTGCTCGGTCAACGCGGTCCCGATCCGGCGCAGGGATTCGGCATCGGCGGCCTCGGTGGCGCCGAAGTAGAAGCCGCCCGCCTGGCGGCACAGAGCTTCAAGCAGGAACGTCTTGCCTTGGCGTCGCTGGCCGCAGACCACTCCGAGCGTCGCGCCGGGCTGCGGATCGCTGGCGAAGCCCGCGAGCGCGGCCCACTCCCGGTCCCGGTTGAAGATCGTCACCGGCTTGTCCACGTGCCACTCCAACATAGGGGTACAGTTTCATTAACTATACCCCTATATCATTGGCGGCCGTCGCGATAAGTGCGAGTAACGGCCGCACTGCCACCTTCTTGCGCGGACTGGATAGCGGCGGCGCTGGTCCGGGGCTACATCGACCGCTGCTGCGTTCCGCCAGGAGTACAGGGGCGCTCAGGCACGCGAAACCGCAGGTCGGCTCAGCGACTGCCAGGGACTTTTCAGGGACTTTCTGGTCTGTCAGAGGGACTTCTCGGGGACATCTTGCTCGACAGCATGGAAACGTATTGAAAGATCGGAAAGGGATGGAACTCGCAGGTCAGCGTCGCTGGGCTAGCACTCGATGACATTGACGGCGAGGCCGCCGCGCGCCGTCTCCTTGTACTTGACCTTCATGTCGGCGCCGGTCTCCTTCATGGTCTTGATGACCTTGTCGAGGGAGACGTGGTGGCGGCCGTCGCCGCGCAGGGCCATGCGGGCGGCGGTGACGGCCTTGACGGCGGCCATGCCGTTGCGCTCGATGCATGGGATCTGGACCAGGCCGCCGACAGGGTCGCAGGTGAGGCCGAGGTTGTGTTCCATGCCGATCTCGGCGGCGTTCTCGACCTGCTCGGGGCTGGCGCCGAGGACCTCGGCCAGGCCGCCGGCGGCCATCGAGCAGGCGGAGCCGACTTCGCCCTGGCAGCCGACTTCGGCGCCGGAGATCGAGGCGTTCTCCTTGTAGAGCATGCCGATCGCGCCGGCCGCGAGCAGGGAGCGGATGATGCCCTCGTCGTCCGCGCCGGGGACGAACGTCGTGTAGTAGTGCAGCACCGCGGGGATGATGCCGGCCGCGCCGTTCGTCGGGGCGGTGACTACCCGCCCACCTGCTGCGTTCTCCTCGTTGACCGCCATCGCGTAGAGCGTTACCCACTCCATCGCGTTCGCCGGGGTCGTGCCCTCTGCTCGCAGCGCACGTGCGGCGATCGCTGCCCTACGACGCACCTTGAGGCCGCCGGGGAGGATGCCCTCACGCGTCAGGCCGCGCTGCACGCAGTCGCGCATTACGTGCCAGATCTCGAGTAGGCCCGCGCGGATTTCCGGCTCGGTGCGCCAGGCTAGTTCGTTCTCCAGCATCAGCGCGGAGATGGAGAGGCCGGTTTCGTTGGTCCGGCGCAGCAGCTCTTCGCCGGTGCGGAAGGGATGGCGCAGGATGGTGTCGTCGGGGACGATTCGGTCTGCCCCGATGGCGTCCTCATCGACTACGAAGCCGCCGCCCACGGAGTAGTACGTCTTCTCGAGCAGGGGGAGTCCGGCGGCGTCGTACGCGAACAACATCATGCCGTTCGCGTGATACGGGAGCACGCGCTTGCGATGCAGGATCAGCTCGTTCGGCTCGTCGAAGACGATCTCGTGCGCGGATTCGAGGTCCTGGTTGAGGAGGCGGAGGCGGCCGGTCGTCCTGATTCGGGCGATGTCGGCGTCGGCACGCTCTAGGTCCACGTTGCGCGGGGAGTTGCCTTCTAGGCCGAGGAGTACGGCGCGCGGGGTGCCGTGGCCGTGGCCGGTTGCGCCGAGGGAGCCGAGAAGTTCGGCGCGTACAAGAGGTCGTCTGTGCGCAGTAGGCCCTCGGACTTCAGGCGGCCGGTGAACATGCGTGCTGCGCGCATCGGTCCCACCGTGTGCGAGCTCGACGGCCCGATGCCGATCGAGAACAGGTCGAACACGCTGATCGCCATTGATCACTCCAAGGTTGAGACCGCCGTTCAGGGTAACCCGTCCGAACGATCGGTACGTAAACGCACCGGCAACGGCACTGGATGGGGTACCCGGTTGATCAATCAGTCGAGCGAACAGGGAAGGATACGGGTCGTGCCTCGGTTCGCATGAGGGCGACAGCGGTACACGTGACATGCGGTATCTAGGGCACAGCGCGAGTGCTGGAGGCGGGATGGTTGAGCAGCGACACGAACCGACCGGGACTGGGATGCGGCGTGCGCTGCACCGTGCCGAGCAGGGTGTCGCCCTAGACGTCGCCGAAGCGGAGGTGCTGCTTCAGGCACGCGGCGAGGATCTGACGAGGCTGTCCGGCATCGCGGCACGTTTGCGCGACGCGGGATTGCAGGAGGCTGGCCGTCCGGGCGTGATTACGTACTCCCGGAAGGTGTTCATTCCGCTGACGCGACTATGTCGTGACCGGTGTGGTTACTGCACGTTTGTTACCGTCCCCGGCAAGCTGCGCCGTGACGGCCATGGGATGTTCCTATCGCCGGATGAAGTGCTGGATATCGCCCGGAAGGGTGCGGCGCTCGGCTGCAAAGAGGCGTTGTTCACACTCGGCGACCGGCCCGAGGACCGTTGGCCGGAGGCGCGTGAATGGCTCGACGCTCACGGGTACGACGACACGCTCGCTTACGTGCGCGCGATGGCGGTACGTGTCCTTGAAGAGACGGGACTGCTGCCGCACCTGAACCCGGGCGTGCTGACGTGGACGGACTTCCAGCGCCTAAAGCCGGTCGCTCCGTCGATGGGCATGATGCTTGAGACGACCGCGACGCGCCTTTGGTCCGAGCCCGGCGGTCCGCACTACGGCTCACCGGATAAGGAACCGGCGGTACGCCTAAGGGTGCTCGAGGATGCGGGACGTTCGAGCGTGCCGTTTACGACGGGGCTGCTGATCGGCATCGGCGAGACGTACGCGGAGCGTGCGGACGCATTGTTCGTGATTCGGCGGGTGCAGCGGCAATATCAGGGCATTCAAGAGATCATCATCCAGAACTTCCGGGCCAAGCCGGACACCGCGATGCGCCGGGCGGCGGACGCCGATTTGGGTGAGTTGGCGGCGACGATCGCAGTGGCGCGCCTGATTCTCGGCCCTGCGGCGCGTATTCAGGCCCCGCCGAACCTGGTCGGCGAGCAGTACGCGCAGATGATTGACGCAGGGATCGACGACTGGGGTGGCGTATCCCCGCTGACGCCGGATCACGTCAACCCGGAGCGTCCGTGGCCGCACATCGAGGAACTGGCGGCACGGACCGCCGACCTCGGGTTCGAGTTGCGTGAGCGGCTGACGATCTACCCCGAGTACATCCGGCGCGGCGAGCCGTGGCTGGACCCGCGACTCGTGCCGCACGTGCGCGCACTGGTCGATCCGGCTACCGGCTTGGCCAACGAGGATGCCGTGGTCGAGGGACGGCCGTGGCAGGAGCCTGACGCGGTTCTCGTTGCGAGCGGCCGGACTGATCTGCACGCTGCGATCGACGTGGAAGGGCGTACCGAAGACCGGCGTGGCGACTTCGACGTCGTATACGGCGACTGGGACGAGCTGCGGCAAGCCGTGCGCGCGGGTGCAGGTGCGGGAGCGGGGAACAGCGGGAGCGGGTCGGTCAGGCTCGATGCTGACGTGCGCGATGCGCTCTCGGTCGCCGCGTCAGACCCGACTCGGCTGACGGACGCTCAGGCCCTCGCGCTGTTCGGCACGGCGGCCAGCCCCGAGTACGCCGGCGCGCTCGACGAGCTATGCCGCATCGCGGACAACTTGCGCCACGAGACCGTCGGCGATGAGGTGACGTACCTGGTCACCCGGAACATCAACTTCACCAACGTCTGCTACACCGGCTGCCGCTTCTGCGCCTTCGCGCAACGCCGCACCGACGCCGACGCGTTCACGCTCTCGCTGGAGCAGGTCGCCGATCGCGCCGAGCAGGCTTGGAACGTCGGTGCGACCGAGGTCTGCATGCAGGGCGGCATCCACCCCGACCTGCCGGGCACGGCGTACTTCGACATCGCGCGCGCGGTTAAGCAGCGCGTGCCGGGGATGCACGTACACGCCTTCTCGCCGATGGAAGTCGCGAACGGCGCGACGCGCACCGGGATGTCCATCCGCGACTGGCTCACCGCCGCGCGTGACGCGGGCCTCGGCACGATCCCCGGCACCGCCGCCGAAATTCTGGACGACGAAGTCCGCTGGATCCTGACCAAGGGCAAGCTGCCGGCCGCCGCGTGGGTCGAGATCGTCGAAACCGCGCACAGCCTCGGCATCCGCTCCTCCTCGACCATGATGTACGGGCACGTCGACGAGCCCCGACACTGGCTCGGGCACCTGCGGCTGCTCGCCGACATGCAGCGTCGCAACCTCGAACACGGATACGCCGGCTTCACCGAATTCGTGACTCTGCCGTTCGTGCACACCAACGCCCCGGTGTACCTGGCCGGAATCGCCCGCCCCGGGCCGACGATGGCCGAGAACCGCGCGGTCACCGCGATGGCCCGGCTGCTGCTGCACCCGGTGATCCCGAATATTCAGACAAGCTGGGTGAAGCTCGGCCCGGACGGCGCGGCCGAGATGCTGCGCAGCGGCGCGAACGACCTCGGTGGAACCCTGATGGAGGAGACCATCTCGCGGATGGCCGGCTCGTCCTACGGCAGCCACCGCTCCGTGCGCGAACTACGCGACATCGCCACCGCGGCCGGGCGGCCGACCCGTCAGCGCACCACCACGTACGGACAAGCCCCCGACGAGCGCGTCGAAGTCGGCGAACTGCATGACGGCCATCTTCCGGAACTGCTGCCTGTGTTGGAAAACTAAGGCCATGACCTTCTCGATAGTGGCTCGCAGCGTCGACGGCCGGCAGTTCGGCGTCGCGGTGGCCTCAAAGTTCCTCGCCGCCGGTGCCGTGGTGCCGGCGGCCCAAGTCGGCCGCGACGGACTGCTCGCCGGAGCGCTGGCCACGCAGGCGCTCGCCAACGTCGGATACAAGGCCGCCGGACTGGAGCTGCTGGCCGCGGGCAAGAGCGCGAAAGAGACGGTCGAGGCGCTGACCAGCGCCGACGAACAGGCCGCCCACCGCCAGCTCGGCGTCGTGGACTCGGAGGGTCGTGCGGCGACGTACACGGGCTCCGAGTGCATGTCCTGGGCCGGCGGCGCGACTGGTTACGGATACGCGATCCAGGGCAACATCCTGGCCGGTTCACGCGTCGTAGCCCTCATGGAAGAGGCGTGGCTCGCCTCGGACCCGCGCGGCCCGCTCGCGCGGCGTCTGCTGGCCGCGCTCTCGGCCGGTGACGCGGTCGGCGGCGACAGTCGTGGCAAGCAGAGCGCCGCGCTGTTGGTGGTCGCGGCGGGGGAGGGGTACGACGGCAGCGACGTGCTGGTGGATCTGCGCGTAGACGACCACACGGAGCCGGTCGCGGACCTCGCGCGGCTGCTCGACCTGCACGACTTGGTCTTCGGTAAGCCCGACCCGGACGCGCTGCTCGACCTGACTGGTCCGCTCGCCGACGAAGTCACTCGGCTGCTGTTCGACCGCGGCTTCCCGGGCGAACTAGACGCATCGCTGGCCGCTTGGGGCGGCCGGGAGAACCTCGAGATGCGCCTGGTCGACGGGAAGATCGATCCGGTCGTGCTGGACTACCTGCGCAAGTCGCCAACCGACACGCCCTGACCCGGACGCCCCGTTGTCCCGTTAGCCAGCCTCGCCTCAGATCGTCAGCTCGCCTTTTGCGCCGCCTCCGACTCGGCCCGCTTGAGTTCGTCCTCAATCGGGTCGGGCACGGCGTTGTCGGACGCCGCGTTGTTCGTCGTCGACGCCGTGGCTTTGCCCAGCTCCGTGACCTCCGGCGCCGCCGGCACCTCGGGGACCTCCGGAACGTCAACAGCGGCGATCTCCTTGGCTTTCACGCCCTCGGGCAGCGCCGCTTCCTCACGGCTGGCCACGTCGGCCCGCTTACGGGTCTCGTTGTCGGCCCGCGCCGCCGCGGCCTGCTCAGCGTGCGGCAGCGAGGAGTGCTCCAGGAATCGCAGCAGCTCCACCGGGAACGGCAGGATGACCGTCGAGGACTTCTCCGAGGCGACTTCCACCATCGTCTGCAGCAGGCGCAGCTGGAGCGCCGCCGGGCTGGCCGACATCACGTCCGCCGCCTGGGCCAGCTTCTTCGAAGCCTGCAACTCGCCGTCGGCGGTGATGATTCGGGCGCGCCGCTCGCGGTCCGCCTCCGCCTGCCGGGCCATCGTGCGCTTCATCGACTCGGGCAGCGCCACGTCCTTGATCTCGACGCGGTCGATGTGAATGCCCCAGCCGACCGCCGGCGAGTCGAGCATCAGCGCCAGGCCCTGGTTCAGCGGCTCACGGTTGGTCAGCAGGTCGTCCAGTTCGGATTTTCCGATGATCGACCGAAGCGAGGTCTGCGCGACCTGTCCGATGGCGAACTGGTAGTCCTGCACCTCAACCAGCGCCCGGACCGGATCGACGACGCGGAAGTACACCACCGCGTCCACACGCACGGTCACGTTGTCCCGGGTGATGCCCTCTTGCGCCGGCACCGGCATGGTGACGATCTGCGTGTTGACCCGCACGAGCTTGTCGGAGAACGGCAGCAGCGCGGTGATCCCCGCCTCGCGCGGCCGGCCGAGCACTTTACCCCAGCGGAACACCACGCCCCGCTCGAACTGCCGCACGATCCGGAAACGCGGCCGCCCGAGAAGTGCCGCCACGGCCGCCGCGATGAGACCGATCTCCAGACCCACCATGCGTCGTCACCCCAATCCAGGATGATCAAACTGGTTGCCCTCAACGTCATCGTAGACCCGCGTATCCGCCCACGTACACGACGCTGAGCCCGCAGTGCGGGCTGGTCATCAGACAGTAATCAGACGGTGATGCGCCAATCACGCTCGAGGGCTCAGCGGTATTCGGCGAACCGCGGCCGCACGCCTAGAGCAAGGCAGGCCAGCGCCATCACGGCCAGCAGCCACGGCAGCCAGGACCAGCCGGACAGATCGGAGTGAGCGGCGGACATCGACGAATCGAACGCGGCCAATCGCTCGTTCGAAAGGTTCAACAGCGCCGAGTCGAAGTAGTAGAAGTCGAATGCCTCGTCGCCGCGTGCCGTACCGGTGTCCTTGGCCAGCGCCGCGGACAGCTTGTTCAAGTCAGCGGTGGCCGTACTGCCGGCCGGAATATTGCTGACTTGGCCGATAATCAAAGAAATGTCGCCCTTCGTGCCATTCGAGATGGCCGACCACCGGGTGTTCGCCGTCGCGCCCGCAGCTCCGAGGCTGTTCAATGCGCTGACCGCGTCCTTCTCCGAGGCCTCAAGCGGCGTCAGCGTCGTGTCCGGCATCAGCAGATAGCGCGTTACCGCGCCGTCGACGTCGTAAGTCGCCGCACGTGTGCGTGTGACCGCCAGGTAGTCGGAGAACCGCGCGCCAGCGTTCGACGCATCACTCGCCGTCGACGCCAACGCGGCCACGGCGCCCAACGCCAACCCGAGCGCCACCAACGCAGCCGTCAACACGCCAAAGTTCGCCGCACGCCGGAACCAGCGCCGCATCCTGCCGTGCGCCCGGAACGCCAGCACCAGCGCCACTAGCCCGACGACTCCCGCCGCGCTCGCGCCGATGATCCCGGCCAGATGCGCCGATGACGCGGAGTCCGAAAGCTCCCGTGCCTTGTCATCGCGCAGCTGCTTTGCCTCAGGCAGCAATTGGCTCTGCATGAGCGTCGCGGCGCGTGCGTAATAGCCGATCGCGGGTCCAGTCGGCTGTCCGGCGGATGCGCCCATCGTGTCGGGCAGCGTGCTCGGCGCGGTCTGGTCAAGTGAGATCGCGGCGTCGGCGATCTGGTGATACTCCGTCACGCCGCTGCTCAGCGCGACGATGGCGGCGTCGTCCCCGCTCCCAGCGGAGGCAGCCAGCCGACGCAGGTCCGCGTCCGCCTGCGTCGTGCGCGCGTTGTACGCGGTGAGCGTGGCGATCTGATCGCCGGCCAGGTCGAGCGCGCCAGTCGCCGGATCGGCGCCGTTGCCCAGCAGCACGAGCCGCGCGGCCTCGGCGTCCAGATCGGAAAGGCTGAAGTACAGGTCCGCGGAGTCCGATGCGACGGCCGCGTGCTGCGCGACGCTGTTCGTACCGTCGTTCGCGGCGGTGTAAGCGCCAAACGTCACGCCAAGCAGCGCCGCGACGGCGACCGCGACCAGCGCGGTCCACACCGCCATGCGGAACGGAGTGCTGCGCGACGGGCGCGGGCCGGGCTGGCCGGCACCCCCGCCGCTAGCAGTCCCGCCGTTGCCCGTCGCAGCTGTGCTCGGACTTGCCCCCACTGTCACGCTCACGTCTGGAACCTATTCCGCCGCGGTGAACGAAAGATGGCCGATCGATAGACCACCGGTGCTGCGCGGGTGTTGCCCACCCTGAAGCTAATTGCGACAGAGCCCGCCGCCACGATCGGTACCATCAAGCCGACAGAGTAATTCCAACACGCTCAGATTCTGCGAACTGGAGAACCACGGTGTCCGAGATCCGGGTGACCATCGACCGCCAACCCGAACGGGCCGAGCGGACGGTCACTACGGGCACGACCGTCGGCGAACTGTTCGCCGCCGAATTCTCCGGCGACCGCTCCAACATCGCCGCGCGGCTGCGCTCCGCGAGCAGCGCCGCGACCGGCACCCTCGTCGATCTGGCCCGTCCCCTCGCCGACGGCGACGTCATCGAGCCGGTCGCGATCGACTCCGAGGACGGCCGCGCGATCCTGCGCCACTCCACCGCGCACGTGATGGCCCAGGCGGTCCAGGAGGTCTTCCCCGAGGCCAAGCTCGGCATCGGCCCGCCGATCAAGGACGGCTTCTACTACGACTTCCAGGTCGACCGGCCGTTCACCCCGGACGACCTCAAGGTCGTCGAGCAGAAGATGCAGGCGATCGTCAAGCAGGGCCAGCGCTTCTCCCGCCGTCCGGTCTCCGACGACGCCGCGCGCGCCGAACTGGCCGCCGAGCCGTTCAAGCTCGAGTTGATCGGCCTGAAGGGCTCCGCCGGAACCGCCGCCGAGGGCGCGTCCGCCGAGGTCGGCGCGGGCGAGCTGACCATCTACGACAACCTCGACCCGAAGTCCGGCGAGCTGTGCTGGAAGGACCTGTGCCGCGGTCCGCACCTGCCGACCACCCGCAACATCCCGGCGTTCAAGCTGATGCGCTCGGCCGCTGCGTACTGGCGCGGCAGTGAGAAGAACCCGCAGCTGCAGCGCATCTACGGCACCGCGTGGGAGTCGAAGGACGCCCTTAAGGCGCACCTGGAATTCCTCGCCGAGGCGGAAAAGCGTGACCACCGCAAGCTCGGCACTGAGCTCGACCTGTTCTCCATCCCAGACCAGATCGGCTCCGGCCTCGCCGTCTTCCACCCCAAGGGTGGCATCGTGCGTAAGGCGATGGAGGACTACTCACGCAAGCGGCACGAGGAGTCGGGGTACGAGTTCGTCTACACCCCGCACACCACCAAGGGCACGCTCTACGAGATCTCCGGCCACCTGGACTGGTACGCCGACGGCATGTACCCGCCGATGGAGCTGGACGAGGGCGTCAAGTACTACATGAAGCCCATGAACTGCCCCATGCACAACCTGATCTTCGACGCACGCGGCAGGTCATATCGCGAACTCCCGCTGCGCCTATTCGAGTTCGGCACCGTCTACCGGTACGAGAAGTCCGGCGTGGTCCACGGTCTGACCCGAGCCCGCGGCTTCACCCAGGACGACGCGCATATCTACTGCACCACCGAGCAGATGCCCGGCGAGCTGGACAGCCTGCTCACCTTCGTGCTGAACCTGCTGCGCGACTACGGCCTGAACGACTTCTACCTCGAGCTGTCCACCCGCGACCCGGAGAAGTCGATCGGCAGCGACGAGACCTGGGCCGAAGCCACCGAGGCGCTGCGCCAGGCCGCGCTCAAGCAGGAACTCGAGCTGGTCGACGACCCGGGCGGCGCGGCGTTCTACGGCCCGAAGATCTCCGTCCAGGCAAGGGACGCGATCGGCCGCACCTGGCAGCTGTCCACGATCCAGGTCGACTTCAACCAGCCCGAGCGCTTCGGCCTCGAATACACCGGCGCCGACGGCGCGAGGCACCAGCCGGTAATGATCCACCGCGCCCTCTTCGGCTCGATCGAACGCTTCTTCGCGATCCTGCTAGAGCACTACGCGGGCGCCTTCCCGGCCTGGCTAGCCCCGGTTCAGGTAACCGGCATCCCGATCACCGACACCCACGTGCCCTACCTAGACGACGTCGCCGTAAAGCTGCGCGAGCAGGGCATCCGCGTAGAGGTAGACGCATCGGACGACCGCATGCAAAAGAAGATCCGCAACGCGCAAAAGGCCAAAGTCCCCTTCATGCTGCTAGCCGGCGACGAGGACGCCGCCAACGGCGCGGTCTCGTTCCGCTACCGCAACGGCGAGCAGAAGAACGGCATCCCGGTCGACGACGCGGTCGCCGAAATCGTCGCCGCCGTCCGCGACCGCCTCTGATTTGGCACGTGATTTGTCGCGCCTGGGGTGCGCGGCCTAACCGCCGCGCACCCCTCGGTGCGTGATAGCCCGTACGTCCAGGTAGGTCGGGTCGGTTCGGTGTCGGGGCTTGAGCGGCAGCACATATGCTGGCCGCTATGGACGCGCGGATGGAGACCGAGCACGAGGCAGGCGTTCACGGCGGGGCCGCAGTCCCCGACGAGCCTGGGGGCGCCGACGGATTCGAACGCCTGTGGATGCCGCATCGCTTGGCGTATATCAAGGGCGAGAACAAGCCCGACAGCGCCGAAGCCGGTAACGGTTGCCCGTTCTGCCGGGTGCCTACGCTCGGCGATGCCGAGGGGCTGATCGTCGAGCGCGGCAAGTTCGTCTACGCGGTCCTGAACCTGTATCCGTATAACCCCGGCCACCTGCTCATTTGCCCGTACCGGCACGTCGCCGACTACACCGACCTGACGCTCGGGGAGACCGCGGAACTCGCCGCGTTCACCAAGAGCGGGATGGTCGCGATCCGCGCCGCTGCGAGTCCGCACGGTTTCAACCTCGGCATGAATCAGGGCACGGTTTCGGGCGCCGGTATCGCCGCGCACCTGCACCAGCACATCGTGCCGCGTTGGGGCGGGGACGCTAACTTCATGTCGGTCGTCGGGCATACCAGGGTCCTGCCGCAGTTGCTCGCCGATACGCGTGAACTGCTCGCGCAGCATTGGCCGGCTGACGACTCCGATCAGGCCAACGGCGCGGTGTCGTAGGGCATGCTGGCGCTACCGACCGGCCGGTTGATTGTCGGTGATCCGAGCGCGTTGTTCGGCGATGCGAGGCCGTTGGATCTCGTGTTACCGCCGGGGGAGTATCCCGTCGCGGCGACGGCAGAAGGATTCGAACTCACCCTCGGCGACGGCGAATCGGTGCGCTGGACCGATGCCGCACCTGGATTCGACACGCCGTCAGGTTACGTCTGCCTGCTCGATGCGGCGGCCCTCGAAGAGTTCACCGACCTTGGCGACGAGCCCGTGGACGAGTACGAACTGCTCGCGGACCGGCTGCGTGAACGCCCCGGCGAGCCGATTGAGTTCGCTGGCTTGCTCGTCTTGCCGGCAGGCAACCACGTACGCACGCTGCGAGCCGGGTACGACGGTACTAACCGCCTCACCCGGCTCGCCGCAAACTACTGATAATCAGCCTACTACTGCGACTCGGCGACGATCTTCGCGGCGACCTGCGCCGGCATCGACTCGTGCCGCAGGTACTCGCGCGTGAACACGCCCGTTCCGTGCGAGAGCGATCGCAGCTCGACGGGGTAGCGCGACAACTCCGTCTCCGGGACCTCCGCGCGTACCAGCGTCCGTCCCGAGCTGTCCGGCTCTGTGCCCAGCACTCGGCCACGACGCCCGGACAGGTCGCCCATCACGCTGCCTAGGAACTCGTCGGCCACCGTGATCTCAACCGCGTCCACCGGCTCCAGCAGCGTGCCCTGCATCTTCGACGCTGCATCCTTAAGCGCCAACGCGCCAGCCGTCTGGAACGCCATGTCGGACGAGTCCACCGAGTGCGCCTTGCCGTCGAACAGCGTCACGCGCACGTCGACCAGCGGGTAACCGGCGAACACGCCACGCTCGAGCTGCGTGCGCACGCCCTTCTCCACGGACGGGATGAACTGACGCGGCACCGCGCCGCCGACCACCTTGTCCACGAACTCGAACCCACCGCCGTTCGGCAGCGGCTCGACCTCGATGTCGCAGATCGCGTACTGGCCGTGGCCACCGGACTGCTTTACGTGCCGTCCGTGCCCGGACGCGCCGTTGGTGAACGTCTCCCGCAGCGAGATGCGGTAGGGCACCGTGTCGACTGCCACGCTGTAGCGGTTCGCCAGCCGGTCGAGCACCACGTCCCGGTGCGCCTCACCCATGCACCACAGCACCAGCTGGTGCGTCTCCGGGTTGATCTCCAGTCGCAGCGTCGGGTCCTCGGCGACCAGCCGGCCGAGCGACGTCCCGAGCTTGTCCTCGTCGGACTTCGCCTTCGCCAGCACCGCTACCGGCAGCAGCGGGTTGGGCATCACCCACGGCTCCATCAGCGCGGGGTCTTCCTTCGCCGAGAGCGTGTCCCCGGTCTCCGCGTGCGCCAGCTTCGCGACGGCGACGATGTCGCCGGCGACGGCCTGCTGGATCGTCCGCTGCATCTTGCCGAGCGGACTGGAGAGCGCGCCGACCTTCTCGTCCACGTCGTGGTCCGGGTGCCCCCGCTCGGCCCGGCCGTGGCCGGAGACGTGCACCGGCTGCTCCGGGCGCAGCGTGCCGGAGAAGACCCGAACGAGCGAGATCCGCCCGACGTACGGGTCCGAAGTCGTCTTGACCACCTCGGCGACGAGCGGTCCCTCCGGATCGCACACGAGCGGGGCCTTCGGCGCGCCGTCCGGCGTGGTCACCGCCGGGATCGAGTGCTCCCCGGGCGCCGGGAACGCCTTAGTCATGACCTCAAGCAGCTCCATCATGCCGACCCGAACCGCCTGCTCATCGTCGCCCTCGCGCGTTACCGCACCGATCGGCAGCACAGGGTAGAAGTGCCCGCGTGCGACCGCCGTCTCCAGGTCGTCGATGAGTACCTTCACCTCGATCGTTTCGCCGCCGAGGTAACGGTCCATCAGCGTTTCGTCTTCGCTCTCCGCGATGATCCCCTCGATCAGCGCGTTACGCGGTCCCTCGATCAGCTCGACGTGCTCCGGATCCGGCTCGCTTTCCGCACGCTGACCGCCGGTGTAGTCGTAGACCCGTTGCGACAGCAGTCCGATAACGCCGCCGACCTGCTCGTGATCGTCGAGCAGCGGCAGGTAGAGCGGCTGCACCCCGTCCCCGAAGACGCGCTGGCAGATCGCCACGATCTCGTCGAAGTCCGCTCGCGGGCTGTCCAGCTTCGTCACTACCACCGCACGCGGCATCTCCACCGCCGCGCACTCTTCCCACAGCAACTGCGTCGCGCCGTCGATGCCGTCCGCAGCCGAGACCACGAACAACGCGGCGTCCGCGGCGCGCAACCCGGCGCGCAAGTCGCCGACGAAGTCCGCGTAGCCGGGCGCGTCGAGCACGTTGACCTTCACCCCGCCGAACTCCAGCGGCGCGAGCCCCAGGCTCACCGAGCGGCCGAGCTTGTGCTCGATATCGTCCGAGTCGGTGACGGTGGCGCCGTCCTCGACCCGGCCGGAGCGGCCGATCGTGCCGGTCGCCGCGAGCAGAGACTCGGCCAGGGTGGTCTTCCCGGCGCCGGTGTGACCGACCAGGACCACGTTGCGGATGGCCTCCGGCCGTTCGGCTACCGGCGCCTTCGCATCCCTGCCGCCGCGGTTGGAATCCTTCTTCTCGGACATCTTCATCCTCCCGGCGCGATCCGATGGGGCAATGCGCTACCCGGCGGCTCGATCAGCGTGATCCGCACGTAACGCAGTGTTCAGGTTTCCCTTGCAGACAACTCCACTTAGGAGCGCCCGACAAGCCCTTACGCAAGCCTTCCACTCATGCGGACGTCCCGCGAAACGGCAGTGAGTACGTATCGTCCAGCCGGGGCGGAGCACGAACACCCCTGAGTACCCAATACGATGGGCGCCGCGGTCCGTTGCACTAGCTACACGGCGGGCCGCCTACTGCTTACGTAGCTTCCGTAGCACAGTGCGGCGCCGACGATGCTGGGACTTCGATGCTGAACCGCTACGCGCGGGCGTTCTTCACCCGCGTGCTCACCCCCACCGCGCAGTTCCTTCTGCGGCGCGGGGTCGGACCTGACACGGTGACCCTCGTCGGCACGCTCGGCGTGGTCGTCTCGGCGCTGGCGCTGTTCCCGCGCGGCGACTTCTTCTGGGGCACGGTCGCGGTCACCTCGTTCATCTTCTCCGACCTGCTCGACGGCACGATGGCCCGGCTGGCCGGCAAGGTCTCCAAGTGGGGCGCCTTCCTGGACGCCACCATGGACCGCTTCGGCGACGCGGCGATCTTCGGCGGGCTGGCGTACTTCTTCGCCTGGGCGCACAACCGCCCGATGCTCATCCTCGCCCTGATCTGCCTGGTCTCCGGGGCGATCACCTCCTACGCCCGAGCCAAGGCCGAATCACTCGGCTACGAATGCGCGGTCGGCTTCGTAGAGCGCGGCGAGCGGCTGGTCGTCTCGCTGGTGGCCACGGGCCTCGACGGGCTCGGCGTACCTTTCATCCAGGCGATCGCGTTGTGGGCGCTGGCGATCGGCTCCACAGGCACCGTGGTGCAACGCATCCTGTACGTGCGTAAGCAAGCCATTGCCGCCGGTACCACGGCCAAGCCGACGGCTCCCGCGACGTCCGGTGGTCCGACTGCGAGCGCGACCACCACGACTACGACTACGACGACAAGGCCCGCGCCCCCCGACTCCCCAACGCACGGCAAGACTGCGGAGGCGGCTCCATGAGCACCCTGACGGACGTGGCGACGTACCGCTTCTACGCATTCGGTTGGGGCGTGGTCAAGCGGCTGCCCGAGCGCACCGCGTACAAGCTGTTCGAGCTAGTCGCCGACCGAGTTTGGGCCAAACGGGGTAAAGGCGTCACGCAACTCGAACGGAACCTGGCGCGCGTGCTCGGTCCAGAGGCCACGCCCGAGCAGATCCGCGAGGTCTCCAAGCAGTCGATGCGCAACTACCTGCGCTACTGGTGCGACACCTTCCGCCTCGAGACGTGGACCCAAGAACGCGTCGACGCGACGTTCCCGGTCGACGGCGAGGAGCGGATCAAGAACGGCGTAGCGGCCGGACGCGGCGTGATCCTGGCTCTGCCGCACATGGGCAACTGGGATCACGCGGGAGCGTGGGCGGCCCACCAGTTCGACGGCTTCACCACCGTCGCCGAGCGACTAAAGCCGGAGCGGCTGTTCGAGCGCTTCGTCGCCTACCGCGAATCCATCGGCATGGAGGTACTGCCGCTGACCGGCGGTCACGGCACCTTCCTCGGCCTGACTCGGCGGCTCAAAGCCGGCGGCCTGGTCTGCCTCGTCACCGAGCGCGACCTGACCGACCGCGGCGTCCCCGTGCAGTTCTTCGGCGAGACGACCAAGCTGCCCGCCGGCCCAGCCGCCCTCGCCATCTCGACCGGCGCCGCGCTGCTGCCGGTCACGCTCCACTATGAACCGACGTACCAGCAGGCCGTCGTGCATCCGGCGATCGAGGTGCCCGCAGAGGGCACCCGCGACGAGAAGATCGCGGCGATGTGCCAGGCACTGGCCGACGTCTTCGCCAAGGGCATCGCCGAGCATCCCGCCGACTGGCACATGCTGCAGAAGCTCTGGCTCAGCGACCTAGACCCGGCAAAGGCGCCGCCGAAACCCGCTCCGTCGCTCGACGGCGAACTGTCAACCGCCGACGAACCGCGATACTGAGCACCGGAATACTCAGCGTCCCAGGGACACGGCCCCAGAGAGACGACCCCAGAGAGACGACCCAGGAGAATCGGCACAGTGAGGCAGCTCGGGTGAAGATCGGGATCGTCTGCCCCTACGCGTGGGACGTGCCAGGTGGCGTGCAGTTCCACGTCCGGGACCTGGCCGCGCACCTGATCGCCCTCGGCCACGAGGTCTCCGTGCTCGCCCCGGCCGATGACGACACGCCAGTGCCGCCCTACGTCGTCGTCGCCGGACGCGCCGTACCGGTGCCCTACAACGGCTCCGTCGCGCGCCTCAACTTCGGTTTCCTGTCCGCCGCGCGCGTACGCCGCTGGCTGCACGAGGGCGCGTTCGACGTCGTGCACCTGCACGAGCCTGGGACGCCGTCGCTGTCCCTACTCGCCTGCTGGGCCGCCACCGCGCCGATGGTCGCGACGTTCCACACGTCGAATCCCCGCTCCCGCGCGATGACCGCAGCGAACCCGATCCTGCAACCGGCCCTCGAAAAGATCAACGCACGCATCGCCGTAAGCGAGTACGCGCGCCGCACGCTCGTCGAGCACCTAGGCGGCGACGCAGTCGTGATCCCCAACGGCGTCGACGTCACGTACTTCGCCGATGCGTCCCCCCGCGCCGACTGGGTCACCCCCGAGGGCGACGGCGGCCCCGACGGCAAGGGCGGCACGATCGGCTTCATCGGCCGCCTAGACGAGCCCCGCAAGGGCCTGCCGATCCTGCTCGAGGCGTTCCCGCAGATCCTCGCCGCCCGCCCCCGCACCCGCCTGCTAGTCGCAGGCCGCGGCGACATAGACGAAGCCACGCAACTCCTCCCCCGGAAGCGCGCGCCAACGTCACGTTCCTGGGCATGGTCTCCGACGAGGAAAAAGCCGAGCTCCTGCGCTCCGTAGACGTCTACTGCGCGCCCAACACCGGCGGCGAGTCCTTCGGCATCATCCTGGTCGAGGCCATGAGCGCCGGTGCCCCCGTGCTAGCCACCGACCTAGACGCGTTCTCCCTCGTACTCGAAGGCGGCGCCGCAGGCCTGATGTTCCCCAACAGCGACTCCGCCGCGCTCGCAGACGCAGCACTCGCGCTACTCGCCGACCCAGCCCGCCGCGCCATCCTCCGCGAGAAGGCAGCCGAGAAGGTGCGCAAATACGACTGGTCGGTCGTCGCGGCCGACATCCTGTCCGTCTACGAGATGGTCACCGAGTCCACCGCCAAGGTCTCCGAATCCACGACCAGGCTCGGCGCCGCGCCGCCGAACGGCGAATTCCGGCTCGGATTCGGGCGGGGCCACCGATGAGGGTCGTACTGACCCAGTACACGGCGATCGTCGTACTGGTCGTTGTCGCGATCCTGCTCTACGGCTTCTACCTGAGCTGGACCGCGACCCGCCTAGACCGCCTCCACGTCCGTCTAGACGCCGCCCGCGTCGCCCTAGACGCGCAGCTGGTCCGCCGCTCCACCGCAACCCTGGAACTGGCACGATCAGGCCTTCTCGACGTAGCCACCGCCGTGATCCTCGCCACCGCCGCCCGCAGCGCCCAAATCGCCACCGAAGACGAACGCGAACCAGCCGAGTCCGCCCTAACCCGTGACCTACGCGCCGCGTTCGACGTAGACCCCACGCAGATCAACCAGCTACGCGAGACCCCCGAAGGCGCCGACCTGGCCCAGGAACTAGGCGCCTCGATGCGCCGCGTCCAGCTGGCCCGCCGGTTCCACAACGAATCCGTCCGCGCCATCCGCCAGATCCGCGGCTACCGCCGCGTCCGCTACTTCCGCCTGGCCGGCCGCGCCCCCGACAAGCCCACCTTCGAAATCGACGACGAGCCCCCCGCCGCCTTCATCCGCTGACGTCGGATTTCGTGTCGCACACCGTAAGCCGGGGGATGGGCGGTCCTGACAGGCCGTGAGCCGGATCGGTGTTCATCAGGTCATAAGATGGGTGGGTATCCATTACGCCTGATCCCGGAGCGAGGTCCGCTGTGTCCACCACCCCCACTCCCGGTCCAGCCGACGCGTCCCCGCAGCTCGGCACGGCCCGCGTCAAGCGCGGCATGGCCGAGATGCTCAAGGGCGGCGTCATCATGGACGTGGTCACCCCCGACCAGGCGAAGATCGCCGAGGACGCCGGCGCGGTCGCCGTCATGGCGCTCGAGCGGGTGCCGGCCGACATCCGCCGGGACGGCGGGGTGGCCCGCATGTCCGACCCGGACCTGATCGACGGGATCATCGACGCCGTCTCCATCCCGGTCATGGCCAAGGCCCGGATCGGGCACTTCGTCGAGGCCCAGGTGCTGCAGGCGCTCGGCGTCGACTACATCGACGAGTCCGAGGTGCTGACCCCCGCGGACGAAACCCACCACATCGACAAGTGGGCCTTCACCATCCCCTTCGTCTGCGGTGCGACCAACCTGGGCGAGGCACTGCGCCGTATCGCCGAGGGCGCGGCGATGATCCGGTCGAAGGGCGAAGCGGGCACGGGCAACGTGGTCGAGGCCACCCGGCACATGCGGCAGATCCGCACCGAGATCCGCCGGCTGGCGACCCTCGACGAGACCGAGCTGTTCCTGGCCGCCAAGAACCTCCAGGCGCCCTACGAGATCGTCCGCGAGGTCGCGGCCACCGGGAAGCTCCCGGTCGTGCTGTTCACCGCCGGCGGCCTCGCCACCCCGGCCGACGCCGCGATGATGATGCAGCTCGGCGCCGAGGGCGTGTTCGTCGGCTCCGGCATCTTCAAGTCCGGCGACCCGGCCAAGCGCGCCTCGGCGATCGTGAAGGCCACCACCTTCCACGACGACCCGGACGTCATCGCCAAGGTCTCGCGCGGCCTCGGCGAGCCCATGGTCGGCATCAACATCGACACCCTGCCCGAGTCCGAGCGCTACGCCGGGCGCGGCTGGTGACCGTGACGGTAACGGAGACGGCGACGTTGGGGGGCACTGCGACGTTGGGGGACACCGTGAGCGCGTCCACGTCCCCCTCCGCGGTGCCCGGCGCCCGCTCGGCCGCGTCGGGAACGCCTGTCCTCATCGGCGTCCTGGCTCTGCAGGGCGACGTGCGTGAACACGTTGCGATGCTTGAGGCGGTCGGCGCACGCGCCGTACCGGTACGTCGAGAAGCCGAGCTCGACGCCGTGGACGGTCTCGTCATCCCCGGCGGGGAGTCCACCACGATGTGGCGGCTGGCTACCGCGTTCGAACTGTTCGAGCCGGTACGCAAGCGGATCGCGGAGGGCATGCCGGCCTTCGGTTCCTGCGCTGGGATGATCATGCTTGCCGACCGGGTGCTTGACGCCGTCGCAGGCCAGGAGACCTTCGGCGGCATCGCGATGACGGTGCGCCGCAACGCTTTCGGCCGCCAGGTCGACTCGTTCGAGGGACCGATCGCCTTCGACGGGCTGGACGCTGCCGACGGCACTCCCGTCTCCGACGACACCGCCGAGGGCGAACCGGCACCGGCCCGGCTCCACGGCGTATTCATCCGCGCGCCGTGGGTCGAAGAGGTCGATCCGGCGGTGCACATCTCGGCGCGAGTCACGGCGGGTCCCGGCGCGGGTAGGATCGTCGCCGTTCAGCACGGCCCGCTGATGGCGACTTCATTCCATCCGGAGCTGACCGGGGACCTGCGCGTCCACGGCCACTTCGTGCGCATGGCGCGCGCCGCCCGCTGAACACCGCCGCCGAAACGCGGCGCGAAGTCACCGCGTTGCATGAACACCGCGTTGGAAAAGCCCACGGGGTTCGGGAAAGACGAAGGAGCGAGAGCATGTCGGGTCACTCCAAGTGGGCGACCACCAAGCACAAGAAGGCCGTGATCGACGCCAAGCGCGGCAAGCTCTTCGCGAAGATGATCAAGAACATCGAGGTGGCCGCGCGCACCGGCGGCGGCGACCCGACCGGCAACCCGACGCTGTTCGACGCCATCCAGAAGGCCAAGAAGAGCTCGGTCCCCAACGACAATATCGACCGCGCGATCAAGCGCGGCTCCGGGGCCGAGGCCGGCGGCGCGGATTATCAGAACATCATGTACGAGGGCTACGGCCCCAACGGTGTCGCGGTCCTGATCGAGTGTCTGACGGACAACCGCAACCGCGCGGCGTCGGAAGTACGCGTCGCGATGACCCGCAACGGCGGCTCGATGGCCGACCCGGGCTCGGTCTCGTACCTGTTCGGCCGTAAAGGCCAGATCATCGTGCCGAAGAACGACGGCATGACCGAGGACGTGATCCTCGAGGCGGTCCTCGACGCGGGCGCCGAAGAGGTCAACGACCTCGGCGACTCCTTCGAGGTGCTCTCCGAGCCTGGCGACCTGATCCCGGTGCGCACCGCGCTGCAGTCCGCGAAGATCGACTACGACTCGGCCGAGTCGCCCTTCATGCCCACCATGCAGGTGCAGCTCGACGAGGACGGCGCCCGCAAGATCTTCAAGCTCATCGACGCCCTAGAAGACAGCGACGACGTGCAGAACGTCTTCGCCAACTTCGACGTCTCCGACGAGATCATGGCGAAACTGGACGACGAATAGCCGACGAGCCGGCGAATGGTCGCGGCGACGCCGGACCGGCGCGGGATGATGGCGCCATGAGCGTGCCGCGATGAGGGTTTTGGGTGTCGACCCGGGGCTGACGCGAATGGGCGTCGGCGTGGTCGAGGGCCGCATCGGCGCGCCGCTGCGGATAGTGGCGGCGGGGGTCGTGCGCACGCCCGCGGACGCGCCGATCGCCGAGCGGCTGCTCGCGGTGGACGAGCAGATCAGCCAGTGGCTCGATGAGCAGACGCCTGATGCCGTTGCCGTGGAGCGGATGTTCGCGCAGGAGGGCGTACGTACGATCATGGGCACGGCGCAGGCCGCCGGAGTCGTGATGGTCGCGGCGGCGCGGCGCGGGTTGCCTGTGACGATGCACACGCCTAGCGAGGTCAAGGCCGCGATCACCGGGGATGGGCGCGCGGGTAAGGCTCAGGTCGCGGCGATGGTGGTGCGAATCCTGAAGCTGGCCGAGGCGCCTAAGCCGGTCGACGCCACTGACGCGCTCGCGCTCGCGATCTGTCATGTGTGGCGCGGGGGAGCGGCGGATCGGATCGTCGAGGCGTTGCAACGTCAGGGAATGTCCTTGCCCTCCGGTAACGTGCCGATGCACAGGGAACGTGGACGGCGGAAGGGCGGCTTCAGATGACCGAGGTGACGGCGTGATTGCCTCCGTCGAAGGCGAAGTCGCGACGCTCGCTCCGGACGCGGCCGTGATTATGGTCGGCGGCGTCGGGTTGCTCGTGCATTGCGCACCGGGCACGCTCGCGGGGCTGACGGTTGGCCAGAAGGCGCGGCTCGCTACGAGTCTGATCGTGCGTGAGGACTCGCTGACGCTTTACGGCTTCGCCGACGACGACGAGCGCACGGTATTCGAGCTGGTACAGACCGCGAGTGGTGTCGGGCCTCGGCTGGCGCAGGCCATGCTCGCGACGCATCGCCCCGATACGCTTGCGGACCATTTTCGCCACGCAGGATCTCAAGGCGCTAACGCTGGTTCCCGGGGTCGGGCCTAAGGGCGCGCAGAAGCTGCTGATTGAGCTCAAGGGGCGGCTTGGTGCGCCGACCGGGGGGCTCGTGCCTTCGCAGAACGGCGCCGGTGGCGGGGGTGGCGCATCGGGAGCGGGATTGAGTCCGTGGCGGGGCCAACTGCTTGAGGCGCTTACCGGGCTTGGCTGGAGCGCCCGGGACGCGGAAGCGGCGCTCGGTGAGGTCGAACCGGTTGCGGCGGAGGCGGAGGCGCGTGGTGAGGCGCCGCAGTTGCCGGTGTTGTTGCGGGCGGCGTTGCGGAGCCTCAAGCGGTAGGGCGTGGCGATCGGGAGTACCGGTAGCGGCGGCTTGAGCGAGAGAGGGGAGTAGGGCGGTATGGCCGAGGAGCAGCGGCTGATGGACGCGAGTGCGGACCAGGACGAGCGGGCCGCGGAGGCCGCGCTGCGTCCTAAGTCGCTCGCGGACTTCGTCGGGCAGCGCAGGGTGCGTGAACAGCTCGAGCTGGTGCTACACGCAGCCAAGGGACGCGGTACCGCACCCGACCACATCCTGCTGGCTGGTCCGCCTGGGCTGGGTAAGACGACGCTCGCGATGATCGTCGCTGCGGAGCTCGCGGCGCCTATCCGGATTACGTCTGGACCCGCGATTCAGCACGCCGGCGACCTGGCCGCGATCCTTTCCTCGCTCGCCGAGGGCGAGGTGCTGTTCCTCGACGAGATCCACCGGATGTCCCGGCCCGCCGAGGAAATGCTGTACATGGCGATGGAGGACTACCGGGTCGACGTCATCGTCGGCAAGGGGCCCGGCGCCACGGCGATTCCGCTGGAGTTGCCGCCGTTCACGTTGGTTGGCGCGACGACCCGGTCTGGGCTGCTGCCGGCTCCGCTGCGCGACCGGTTCGGGTTCACCGGCCACATGGAGTTCTACGAGCCTGAGGACCTGGAGCTTGTCGCGCATCGGTCGGCGCGGTTGCTCGGGGTTGAGATCGAGGCGGACGGCGCTGCGGAGATTGCGTCGCGGTCTCGGGGGACGCCGCGTATCGTCAACCGGCTGCTGCGTCGTGTTCGTGACTTCGCGCAGGTGAGAGGGGACGGGCGCGTCACGCTCGACGCCGCGCGGGCGGCGTTGGAGGTTTACGAGGTCGACGAGCGTGGACTCGACCGATTGGACCGAGCCGTGCTCGGTGCGTTGTTACGACTTTTCCAGGGTGGCCCGGTCGGATTGTCTACTCTCGCGGTCGCGATCGGCGAGGAGACGGACACCGTCGAGGAAGTCGCCGAGCCGTTCTTGGTCCGGCAGGGGCTGCTGGCCCGCACTCCGCGCGGGCGGATCGCGACGGCGGCGGCGTGGGCGCATCTCGGGCTCGCGGCGCCTGCTCCCGGCGGCTCGAATTCCGCGGGTGCGGCATGGAATCACGCGTTGCCGGGTCAGCCCGCACCGGGACAAGCTGGGCTTTTCGGTGACGATTCCGGCAACTCGGACGTGTAATCGGGTACTGCAATGGCCGGGCAGCGGCCGGATAGCCGCCCGTTGTTGACCAAGCTGTGGCCAGCTCTCATTGTTTCGTGCGGGTATGAGCGCATAGACTCCGCGTGACCTGGAGTGCCTGCGTGCTCCGCGCAGCCGATCGCCACCGCGTCGAATCGCGGGACGGTCCCGACAGAACAGCCGATTATTTTGAGTTCTCTACTGCTTGTCTACATCGTCGTCATCGGCGGCGTCTTCATCTTCATGACCAGCCGCGGAAACCGTAGGCGGCAGAGCCAGGCGCAGCAGTTGCAGACCGCGCTGATGGTCGGCTCCGAGGTCCGCACGATCGGCGGCATGGTCGGTGAGGTCGTCGAGGTCACCGACGAGCACGTGGTCATCGAGACCACGCCCGGCACGCGGCTGAAGTTCGTCAAGTCCGCGGTCGCCGGCGTGATCCCGCCGGCCGAGCCCGAGGCTGACGAGGCCGAGGAGACCGAGCACGCCGACGAGACCGAGCACGAGGCGGCGTCTGAGGCTGAGACCACCGCTGAGCAGGGCGAGCCGTCCGACGCGGTTCCCGCGGTCGAGGCTGATGCGGCTGGCGCCGAAGCGGAAGCCGACGACGCCGCGCACCCCGTCGCGTCGGAGCCTGCCAAGAGGTAGGTAGATCGTCCCCGCGTCGCGGCGCTCCGGCGGACAGTCGCCGGATACTGAGACTTTCCGAAGAAAGTCGCGCGCGGGAAACGCCGGACGGTGCGCAACCGTCCCTAGCACGGCAGGCCCGGGACCTGCCCGCCGCCCCGCGCGAGCGGCGAGCGTCGCCGGACCGGGCATGGCCGTGTCGAGTCCGCAATGACACACAGGAGAAGTGCAACGTGGCTGCGAGGAAACCCCGGAGCGCAAGGCGTTCCGGGTCGCGTGGGTGGGGGGCCGGCACGGCGGGGATGGGCCCGTGGCGCCCGCTGGCCTTCTTGGCACTTCTCATCGTGGCGCTCTACGCCACCATGATCGGCACCGGGAACATGAAACCCAGGCTGGCGATCGACCTGGCCGGCGGCACCAGCGCCGACTTCGCGGCCAGCCCCGCGCCCGGCAGCAACTCCATCCCGCCCGGCGCGCTGAGCACCGCGGTCGGCATCATGCAGGCGCGCGTCAACGCGTTCGGTGTCTCCGAGGCCCAGGTCTCGCAGCAGGGCGCGACCACCATCCAGGTCGAGATCCCCGGGCATAACTCGCAGGACCTGGTCAACCAGATCGGCCAGACCGCGCTGCTCTACTTCCGCCCGGTGCTCCAGGAAGCCAACGCGACCGCGCAGCCGACCCCGAGCCCGACGGCCTCCGGGACGCCCAAGCCGTCGGCTTCCGCGTCGACGAGCGCCAAGCCTTCCGCCTCCGCATCGCCCTCGGCGAGCGCGAGCGTGAAGCCATCGGGTCAGGCCGAGAAGCTGAGCACCGTGAAGAACGGTGCGGTGAAGAACGCGGCGAGCGCGAGCGCCTCGCCGACGGCCGCCGCCTCCGGCTCCGCATCGCCCAAGGCTTCCGGCACGCCGGCGCCGAGCTCGACGGCCAGTTCGGCGGCGAGCGCTTCCCAGGCCCAGGCCCAAGCCCTCTTCGCGACGCTGAACTGCAACGACAAGACGGCCATCAAGGCCGCCGCGACCGCGCAGTCCACGGAATACATCGCCACCTGCGATCGCACCAACGCGGTGAAGTACCTGCTTGGTCCGTCCCAGGTCGCCGGTACCGACATCAAGAGCGCGCAGGCCGCGCCGGTTATGGCCGGGCAGTCGGTAACCAGCAACTGGCAGATCCTGCTGGACTTCAACGCCAAGGGCACCGACGACTTCTCCAAGGCCACCACGACGCTGTACCAGCAGTACAGCAGCCAGACCGGCAGCGGCCAGTTCGCGATCGTGCTCGACGGCGTCGTCCAGTCCGCGCCCGCGGTCAACCAGGGCCCCATCACCGGCGGCCAGGCGCAGATCACCGGCACGTTCACCCAGAACGACGCGGACAACCTGGCCACCGTGCTGAACTACGGCGCGCTGCCGCTGAAGTTCGACGTCTCGCAGGTCTCGATCGTCTCGCCGACCCTCGGCGGACACGAACTGCAAGGCGGTCTGCTGGCCGGCGGCATCGGCCTGATCCTGGTCTTCCTGTACGTGATCTTCTACTACCGGGGTCTGTCCTCGATCGCGATCAGCAGCTTGTTCGTCGCGGGCGGGCTGACCTACGCCTCGGCGGTGCTCCTCGGTCCGCTGATGAGCTTCACCCTCTCGCTCGCCGGTGTCGCCGGTCTGATCGTCGCGATCGGTATCACCGCCGACTCGTTCGTCGTGTTCTTCGAACGATTGCGTGACGAGGTGCGTGAAGGACGCACGCTGCGTACCGCGGTCGAACACGGTTGGACCCGGGCCCGGCGCACCATCATCGCCTCGGACTTCGTGTCCTTCCTCGCGGCGGCGGTGCTGTACTTCATGTCCATCGGGTCGGTGAAGGGCTTCGCGTTCACCCTGGGCCTGACCACGGTGATCGACATCGTGGTGGTCTTCCTGTTCACCAAGCCGCTGGTCACGCTGGCGGCCAGGACCGAGTTCTTCGGCGGCGGGCACAAGTGGTCCGGCCTCGATCCCGTGCGGCTCGGCGCCAATGCCTCGACCTTCCGCCACACCGGACCCGCCACCGCAGGCGCGGGTGCGGGTACTGGCCGCCGGATGACCATCGCCGAGCGGCGTAAGGCGGCCGAGCAGGCGGCAGCCGGCGGCGTAGAGAGCAACGACACGAAGCGGGTGGATGTCTGATGGCCGGGTTGGGCTCCCTCGGTAACCGCCTCTACCGCGGCGAGGTCTCCTTCGAGATCGTCGGGCGGCGCAGGCGCTGGCTCGGGATCTTCGGCGTCGTGCTGCTGATGGCCATCCTCGGCCTGGTCGTGCGCGGCCTGCACTTCAGCGTGGACTTCAAGGGCGGCTCGGTGATCACCGTGCCGACCGCCACGATGAGCGCCGACCAGGTCAACGCAATCGCCACCCAGGACGGCGTACCCGCGCCGACGGTACAGGTGGAGCAGATCGTGGGCGGCGGCCGGCAGGTCAAGATCACCACCGTCACGATCACCACCAAGACCCAGCAGCAGCTGACGAAGGACCTGGCCAAGAACGCCGGGATCGACCCGACGAAGGTCACCGTCGAGCAGGTCGGCGCCAGCTGGGGCCACGACATCTCCAAGCAGGCGATCCAGGCGTTGATCGTCTTCCTGGTGCTGTTGGCGGTGTATCTGGCGATCTTCTTCGAGTGGAAGATGGCCGTGGCCGCGCTGACGTCGCTGGTCAACGTCATCGTGATCACCGTCGGCGTATACGCGTGGTCCGGCCTGGAGGTCTCGCCGTCCACGGTCGTCGGCTTCCTGACCATCCTCGGTTACGCGATGTACGACGCGGTCGTGGTGTTCGACAAGGTCAGAGAGAACAAGAAACATCTGGTCGACCAGAACAAGCTCGGTTACGGCCGGGCGGCGAACCTGGCGGTGAACCAGACCCTGGTCCGCTCGCTCAACACCTCGCTGATCGCGCTGATCCCGGTCGCCGCGCTGCTGTTCGGCGGCTCCCTCTCGCAGGCCGCGGTGCTGCAGGACCTCGCGCTCGCGCTGCTGGTCGGTATCGGCGCCGGAACCGTCTCGTCGATCCTGGTCGCCACGCCCACGCTGGTCTGGCTCAAGGAGCTGGAGCCGTCCGTGCGCGCGCAGGAGCAGCGGCTCGCCCGGGACAAGGCGACCTCGGAGCGGCGTGCCGCGGCCAAGGTCACGTCCGGCGCGACACCGGCCCCGGCGGGCGCTGTCGCGGGTGCGGTCGGAGGCACACTCCCGGTCGGGGTGGCCGAGCCTGAGGACGCGGCACCGTCGTCCGCATCGTCCGGTTCTGCGCCGCAGACTCCCGGGCCGCGCGGTCCGCGTAACCAGCCGGTGCGCAATAAGTCGCGGTCGAAGCGGCGTTAGTCGGCAATCGCTCTGAGCGCTGGGCTTGGGTACCGCACTATCGCGGTACCCAAGCCCAGCGCTTTTGCCGTTGCCACTACAGTGTGCGCGTGATTGCTGAGCTGCTCGCCTCCCGCATCCGGGACGTGCCCGACTACCCGAAGCCCGGCATCGTCTTCAAGGACATCACGCCGCTGCTGGCCGACCCGAAGGCGTTCCGCGCGATGACCGGTGAGTTCACCCGGCACGCTCGCGAAGCGCAGGCGACCAAGGTGGTCGGCCTCGAGGCACGTGGCTTCATCCTGGCCGCTCCGGTCGCCATCGAGGCCGAGATCGGCTTCATCCCGGTCCGGAAGGCCGGGAAGCTGCCCGGAGCCGTCTTCGCGGTCTCGTACGCCCTTGAGTACGGCGAGGCGACCCTGGAGATCCTGCAGGACTCGTTCCAGCCCGGCGACCGCGTCCTGATCGTCGACGACGTGCTGGCGACCGGCGGGACGGCCGCCGCCGCGGTCGAGGCCGTACGCCGCGCAGGCGCCGAGCCGGTCGGCCTTTCGGTACTCCTAGAGCTGGGATTCCTGGCCGGCCGCGAGCGCCTGGCCGCCGATGCCCCTGGTGTCCCCGTGACCGCACTCCTTGCCGTCTGATCATGTCGCCTGATCATCGGACTGATCGGATCCGGCACTCGGCGATCGCCGACACCGTTACCATGGAGGGAGCGCCCAGGTGACACGATGGGCCAGGGAGGTAGTCGCTTGACGACCACGCCGGAGGCAGCCGTACGAGCCCAGCAGGAACAGCGGACCGGGCCGCAGCCCGCGACGTCCGCCGCTCCCGCAGGTCCGGACGCGGTTGTAGGTCCGGACGCGGTTGTAGATCCAGACACGGTCGCGCCGACGGAGCCGACCTCCCAGTCCGTGCGCGCGCCCGCCGCACCGTCTCCGGCCTCGTTGCATTCAGCCGCCGCATCGTCGGCCCCGGCGCAGCCGTCAGCTCCTGCCCAGCCGCCCTCTCCCGCGCCTTCATCGACGCAATCCGCCGCAGCGGTGACCCCGCAGACGTCACCCGCGCCTGCCCCGGCGATACGAAGTTCCACCACGCCAGCCACTTCCAGCCGGGTTCGCGCCCGGCTGGCGCGTCTCGGCGGACCTCGTCCCGGCGGCCCAAGCCCGGTCCTGGAGCCGCTATTCCGCATTGTCCGTGCCAGTGACCCCAAGGCCGATCTACGCACACTTGAGCGTGCGTATCAGATCGCCGAGAAGTATCACCGCGGTCAGCGGCGTAAGAGCGGCGACCCGTACATCACGCACCCGGTCGCCGTCACCACGATCCTCGCCGAACTCGGCATGGACATCCCGACGCTATGCGCGGGCCTCCTGCATGACACCGTCGAGGACACCGACTACACGCTCGACATGCTGCGCCGCGACTTCGGCGACACGGTCGCGCTGCTCGTCGACGGCGTGACCAAGCTGGACAAGGTCAAGCTCGGCGAGGCCGCACAGGCCGAGACAGTGCGCAAGATGGTCGTCGCGATGGCGCGGGACATCAGGGTCCTGGTCATCAAGCTCGCCGACCGCCTGCACAACATGCGCACGATGCGCTACATGCGGCGGGAGAAGCAGGAGCAGAAGTCCCGCGAAACCCTGGAAATCTACGCCCCGCTGGCGCACCGCCTGGGCATGAACACGATCAAGTGGGAGCTCGAGGACCTCGCCTTCGCGATCCTCTACCCCAAGATGTACGACGAGATCGTGCACCTGGTCGCCGAGCGCGCGCCGAAGCGCGAGGAGTTCCTGGCGCAGGTCATCGACATGGTCGGCGGAGACCTGCACGGCTCGAGGATCAAGGCCACGGTCACCGGCCGACCGAAGCACTACTACTCGGTCTATCAGAAGATGATCGTGCGCGGCCGCGACTTCACCGAGATCTACGACCTGGTCGGCATCCGCGTCCTGGTCGAGTCGGTCCGCGACTGTTACGCCGCCCTCGGCACCATTCACGCGCGATGGAACCCGGTCCCCGGCCGGTTCAAGGACTACATCGCGATGCCGAAGTTCAACATGTACCAGAGCCTGCACACCACGGTCATCGGGCCGCAGGGCAAGCCGGTCGAGCTGCAGATCCGTACGTACTCCATGCACCGACGCGCCGAGTACGGCGTCGCGGCGCACTGGAAGTACAAGGAAGAAGCGGTACGCGGCCCCGGCGGCGCACCGATCGACCCGGCCGCGTCAGGCAAGGTCGGCGACATGGCCTGGCTGCGTCAACTGCTCGACTGGCAGCGCGAGACCGCCGACCCGGGCGAATTCCTCGACGCGCTGCGCTTCGACCTGTCCGCCTCAGAGGTCTTCGTCTTCACCCCCAAGGGTGATGTCATACCGCTGCCCTCCGGCTCGACGCCGGTCGACTTCGCGTACGCCGTGCACACCGAGGTCGGCCACCACTGCATCGGCGCACGCGTCAACGGCCGCCTGGTCCCGCTCGAGTCGAAGCTCGACAACGGCGACGTGGTCGAGATCTTCACCTCCAAGGCGCCCACCGCGGGCCCGAGCCGCGACTGGCTAGGCTTCGTCGCCTCCCCCCGCGCACGCAACAAGATCCGCGCGCACTTCACCAAGGAGCGTCGCGAAGAGGCCATCGAGCAAGGCCGCGAACAACTGGCCAAGACGATGCGTAAGCAGGGCCTCCCGCTCCAGCGCCTGCTTTCCAGCGAATCGCTCGGCTCGATCGCGCTAGAACTGCACTACGCCGACATCTCGGCCCTTTACGCGGCGATCGGCGAGAACCACGTCTCGGCGCACTCCGTCGTCCAGCGCCTAATCCAGAACCTGGGCGGCGAAGAGGGCGCGACCGAGGACCTGGCCGAGTCCACCCTCCCAATGCTCCCCGGCGAACGCAGCCGCAACGGTGGTCGCGGACGCCCCGGCGGCGATCCCGGCGTGCTGGTCAAGGGCACGGACGACATCTGGGTCAAGCTCTCCCGCTGCTGCACCCCGGTCCCCGGCGACGCGATCGTCGGCTTCGTCACCCGAGGCAGCGGCGTCTCGGTCCACCGCAAGGACTGCGGCAACGTCGAGTCTCTGATGACCCAACCGGAGCGCATAGTCGAGGTCGAATGGGCACCGACGGCCACGAGCGTCTTCCTGGTCTCCATCCAGGTCGAGGCCCTAGACCGCTCCCGCCTGCTCTCCGACGTAACCCGCGTCCTGTCCGACCAGCACGTCAACATCCTGTCGGCCAACGTCAACACCTCCCGCGACCGCGTAGCAATGTCCCGCTTCACCTTCGAGATGGGCGACCCGAAGCACCTTGGCCACGTCCTCAAAGCCGTACGCGGCATCGAAGGCGTCTACGACGTCTACCGAGTGTGAGATCGCTCGGGTTTGAGACTGCCGCAGTGATCTAACGCGAGTGGCCGCCTGCGTTTGCGGGCGGCCACACGTGTCGGAGCGTCAGTGCTTAGCGGGTGAACTCGACGAGGGCGGCTTGGGCTTGGGCGAGCCACTCGCGGCGGGCGGCCAGGGCGGCTTCGGCGTCGTCGATCTTGCGCTGCTGGCCGGCGGTGCGGGCCTTCTCGAGTTCCTTCTCGAACTTGGCGATGGACGCCTCGAGTTGGCGGACGGTGGCTTCGGCGCGTGCCCGTGCCTCGGGGTTGGTGCGCTTCCACTCGGACTGTTCAGCGTCGGCCACGGCGCGCTCTACGTCGCGCAGGGCGCCTTCCAGGCGCGGCTTGGACTCGCGGGGGACCGGGCCGACCTCTTCCCAGCGGGCCTGGATTTGGCGCAGGGCCTGGCGGGCCGCCTTGAGGTCGGCGACCGGGAGGAGCTTCTGCGCCTCGGTCAGCAGCTCTTCCTTGCGGGTCTGGTTCTCGCGGAAGCCGGCGTCGCGCTGGTCCAGGTCCGCGTTGCGAGCGGTGAAGAACGTGTCCTGGGCCGTCTTGAAGCGCTCCCAGAGCTTGTCCTCGACCTCGCGCTGGGCGCGGCCGGCGGACTTCCACTGCTTCATCAGGTCGCGGAAGCGCTGCGCGGTGTTCGCCCAGTCGGTCGACTCGGCCAGGCTTTCGGCCTCTTCGACCAGCGCCTCCTTGCGGGAGCGGACCTCTTCGCGCTCGGCGTCGAGTTGGGCGAAGTGGGCCTTGCGGCGCTTGGCGAACGCCGAGCGGGCCGTGCTGAAGCGGCCCCACAGCTCGTCGTCCGACTTGCGGTCCAGGCGCGGGACGCCCTTCCACTCGTCGACCAGCGCGCGTAGGCGCTCGCCGGTGACTTTCCATTCGCCGGACTGGGACAGCGACTCCGCCTCGGTGACGATGCGCTCCTTGTGCGCCGCCGCCTCGGCCTGCTGACGCGCGCGGGCCTCGCGTTTGGCCGCGCGGCGCTGATCGGCGACCTCGCCGAGCTTGTCCAGGCGGGTACGCAGCGCGTCCAGGTCGCCGATCGCGTGCGGCTCTACCAGCTGCTCCCGCAGCTTGGCGATGCTCGCGTCGGCGTCCTTGGCGTCCAGGTTGGTCGTGTTCAGCCGCTTCTCCAGCAGGTCCACCTCGGCGCGCAGGCCCTCGAACTTGCGCTGGTAGAACGCCATGCCCTCTTGCGGGGTGCCGGCCGCCCAGGAGCCGATCTGCTTCTCGCCGTTGGCCGTGCGCACGAACACCGAGCCGTCTTCGGCGACCCTGCCCCATTCGCTCGAGACCGCCACCGGGGGAGCCGAGGCGGGCGGGGCGGGGACTGGGGCCGGGGTAGGCGGCGCAGGGGGCGCTGGGGTCGGTGCCGCAGGGCCGGGGGCGTGCGCAGGCGGAGTGGGCACTGGGGCGTGCGCTACGGATGCAGGCGTCGGCGCAGCAGGGGTTGGCGGCGTGGGCGTCGGGGCCGGGACCGGTGCTGCGGGAGCAGGAGGAGCAGGAGTGGGGGCCTGCACGGCGGGCGTCGGGTGCTGCACGGCGGCTCGGATGCTGCTCAGCGGGCGACGGGGCGTGCTCAGCGGGCGTCGAGTCCTCAGCGGCGGGGGCCGGAGCGTGCTCGGCGTTGGCCGCATCCTGCTCGGTGGGAGCCGGAGTCTGCTCGGCGTCGCCCGGGGTCTGCGCTGTCGGGTCCAATACAGGCGAGTCCTGCTCAACGGGAGTCGGAGTGGGGACGGAGACGCCGCCATCCGGCTCGCCGGGCGCGGCCTGCGGCCCCGGCTCGGCGCTGGCGGTCTGCTCCGGCTGCTCCGGTCCTTCGGACACGGTGCCCTCCTTGGACGTGCGACTGTGACCATGATCGATGCGGCGAGGCACCCTTTGCGTCACGGTACTGCGGTGAACCCACGTAGTTCTATCTTCACCGCGGCGCCGTTTTAACAACAGGCGCAGGGCACTCTACAAGCAACGACGGCCCCCGGACAGTCTGTAAACGTCCGGGGGCCGTCGGGTGGCGGGTGCTTAGCCGGCGCCGCAGGTGCTGCTGACTACTGCGCGATGCTCACCGAGGTGATGGTGACGGTCTGCTTAGGCTTGCCGTCGCCTTGGGCGTTTGAGTTGTCCGAGCCCTGCGCGGCGATGGCCTGCAGCACGTCCAGGCCCTTGGTGATCGTGCCGAACGGCGTGAAGTTCGGCGCAAGCGGCGAGTCCTTGTAGACCAGGAAGAACTGGCTGCCGTTGGTGCCCGCGCCGGCGTTGGCCATCGCCACGGTGCCGGCCTTGTACG
Organism: uncultured Actinomycetota bacterium; assembly: GCA_963714445.1. Taxonomy (GTDB): domain Bacteria; phylum Actinomycetota; class Actinomycetes; order Streptomycetales; family Catenulisporaceae; genus Actinocrinis. The sequence goes on along the minus strand of CAVQPP010000360.1, from coordinate 32,909 downwards.
TCACCGAGGCGCCGGTGCCGAAGTAGCCCAGGTTCTCGTCCTGGAACTGGTAGCCGGGGCCGCCGGAACCGCTGCCCGTCGGGTCACCGCACTGCAGCACGTAGATGGTCGAGGTCGTCAGCCGGTGGCAGTTGGTGTTGTTGAAGTAGTTCTTCCCGGCCAGGTACTCGAACGAGAACGTCGTGTACGGCGCCTTCGTGGTCAACGCGGTGAAGACCACGTCGCCGCGGTTGGTGTGGATCGTCGCCGTGTACGGCTTGGCCGCGGCGGTGGCGTCGTACGTCGGGACGCCGACGTCCTTCGACGCGGTACCGGACTTGGTATAGCCGATCTTCGCTGCGGTGCTGGTCGCGGAGGCGCTCGGAGCCGCCGAGTGGGAACTGCTCGCGGCAGGTGTCGAGGGGGGATTAGACGAGAATGCCAGCGCCGCAGCAAGCGAACCGCCGCCGACCACGACGACCGCGATCGCGGTCAGGATCGCGACCCGCTTGCGGCGCCTGGCCGCCAGCTCCTGCTTGGCGATCTTCGCCTGCACCCGCTCGTAGCGCGCGCGCTCCAGTGCGCGCTGCCGGTCCTTGGTGCTCGCCACTTCGTCCTCTCCTCGTTCTGTCCGCGCCCGCACGCTCTCGAAAGCTGTGGTGGTTTCGAATTTCGAATGCAGCGCTCGTTCGACACGGTGCTCGTTCGACGTGGTGCTCGATTCAACACAGTGCTGAGTCACTGCCCGCGTGCAGTGTACGTGCACGTCCTGAAGACGCAACGGCTGCCACCGGGGGGCGCGTGAGTGTTTACCGGTTCGCGATCCGCAGCGTGCCGCCGGTAGTCTTGGCTGAATCATTCTTGGTGACACAGTGGCCGCCCAAGCAAGCAGGCAGCCCACCCGCATACCGCAGAAGACTGGACGCTCGTGCTGATCGCAGGGTTCCCCGCCGGTCCCATCGCCGCGAACTGCTTCGTCGTGGCGCCGGGTCCGAACGAGCGCTGCGTCGTTATCGATCCGGGACAAGACGCGGTACCGCTTCTCGACGAGATGCTGCGGGAGCACAACCTCCAGCCGGCGGCGGTCATCCTTACGCACGGCCACTATGACCACGTATGGTCCGTTACGCCGGTATGCGGTGCGCACGACATCCCCGCGTTCATCCACCCAGATGACCGGTACATGCTCACCGATCCGGGCCGCTCGCTCAGTGCGGCGCGGAAGCTGGAGATGTTCGGCGGCGTGACGCTCACCGAGCCGTCCGACGTGCGGGAACTGAAGGACGGTCAGCGGCTGGGCTTTGAGGGTGTGCTCGGCATCGACTTCGTGGTCAACCATGCCCCGGGCCATACCGGGGGGTCGGTGACCTTCAGGCTGCCTGACGTTCCGGACGCCGACCGCGAGGTCGACGTCCTGTTCTCCGGGGACCTGCTGTTCGCCGGCTCCATCGGCCGCACCGATCTGCCCGGGGGCGACTCGCGCGCGATCTTCGAATCGCTGGCCCGCGTCGCGCTCCCGCTGCCGGACGACACCATCGTGCTGCCCGGCCACGGACCACAGACCACCATCGGCCGCGAACGCGCGTCGAACCCGTTCCTGACAGGGCTCAAGGATCCCGGTTCCGCGCGGCCCGGCCTGTGACGACGAAGAAGACGGACATTCAGCGGTGAGCACCTTCCAGTCCCCCAAGGGGACCTTCGACCTGATCCCGCCGGACTCGGCGACCTTCCTCGCGGTACGTGAGGCGATGGCCGCTGCGGTACGGCGCGCCGGATACGGATACGTAGAGACGCCCGCGTTCGAGGACACGGCGTTGTTCAGGCGCGGCGTGGGCGAATCCAGCGACATCGTGTCTAAGGAGATGTACACCTTCACCACGCGCGGCGGCGATTCGCTGACGCTGCGGCCTGAGGGCACCGCGTCGGTGGTACGCGCCGTGTTGCAGCACAACCTGGACAAGGGCGCGCTGCCGGTGAAGCTGTACTACTCCGGTTCGTTTTACCGGTATGAGCGGCCGCAGAAGGGGCGCTACCGCCACTTCTCGCAGGTCGGCGCCGAAGCGTTGGGCGCCGAAGATCCGCTGATCGATGTTGAACTCGTTACGTTAGCTGCTGACGCGTTCAAGGACCTGGGGCTAACTCAGGTGCGGTTGATTCTCAACACGCTCGGCGACAAAGAGTGCCGGCCTGTCTACCGTGCCGCGCTGCAACAGTTCCTGCGCGGGCTCGACCTCGATGAGGAAACGCGCGCTCGCATCGAGATCAACCCGCTGCGCGTGCTCGACGACAAGCGGCCCGAGGTGCGTGCACAGCTCGAAGGCGCGCCGGTGATCCCGGATTACCTGTGCGACGCGTGCAAGGCGTACCACGAGGAAGTCCAGGCGCTGCTGACCATCGGCGGCGTCGCCTTCGAAGACGACCCGAGGTTGGTGCGCGGCCTGGACTACTACACGCGCACCACGTTCGAGTTCATCCACGACGGACTCGGCGCGCAGTCCGCGATCGGCGGCGGCGGCCGGTATGACGGCCTGTCAGAGGAGCTTGGCGGGCCACCGCTGCCGTCCGTTGGCTGGGCGCTCGGCGTGGACCGCACAGTGCTCGCGCTGGAGGCTGAGGGCGTCTCAGCGGCCGGGGCCGGGCGGCCGGTGGACGTGTTCGCGGTACCGCTCGGCGAGGCGGCCCGGCAGATGCTTTTCGGGCTCGTGCTCACGCTGAGGCGCGAGGGCGTCAGCGCGGACTTCGCGTTCGGCGGCAAGGGCCTCAAGGGCGCGATGAAGGCAGCTGACCGCTCGGGCGCGCGGTACGCACTAGTCGCCGGGGAGCGGGACCTGACCGCGGACCTGGTGCAGCTGAAGGACTTGGAGAGCGGGGAACAGGTCCCCGTTCCCATCGACCAGATCGTCTCGACGATTAAGGAGAGGTTGTCGTGATCCGCACGCGAGAGGCGGGGAGCCTACGGGCCTCCGACGCCGGAAGCACCGTCACCCTGGCCGGGTGGGTGGCCCGGCGGCGTGATCACGGCGGCGTCACCTTCATCGATCTGCGTGACGGCTCGGGCATCGTGCAGGTCGTCGTGCGCGAGTCCGAGGCCGTACACGACCTGCGTAACGAGTACTGCATTGCGGCCACGGGTCTGGTGCGCGAGCGGCCTGAGGGCAACGCGAACCCGGAACTGCCAACCGGTGAAGTCGAGGTCGTCGTCGACACCGTCGAGGTGCTGTCTGAGTCCGCGCCGCTGCCGTTCCCGACGGACGAGCGCAAGAGCGCGAACATCAACGAGGAGGTGCGTCTCAAGTACCGCTACCTCGACCTGCGCCGCGACGACATGGCGTACAACCTCCGTACGCGCGCCAAGGCCACCAAGGTCATCCGCGACGCGATGGATGAGCTTGGCTTCCTCGACATCGAGACGCCTAACCTCACTCGCTCGACGCCTGAGGGCGCGCGCGACTTCCTCGTGCCGGTGCGTTTGCAGCCCGGATCGTGGTACGCGCTGCCGCAGTCGCCTCAGCTGTTCAAGCAGCTGTTGATGGTCGCCGGGATGGAGCGGTACTACCAGATCGCGCGCTGCTTCCGCGACGAGGACTTCCGCGCCGACCGGCAGCCGGAGTTCACGCAGCTCGACATCGAGATGTCCTTTGCCGACCAAGAGGACGTCATCGCCGTCGCTGAGACGGTGATGGCGCGCGTGTGGCGCGAGGTGCTCGGCATCGAGATCCCGACGCCACTGCCCCGGTTGACCTACGCCGATGCGATGGCGCGTTACGGCTCGGACAAGCCTGACGTGCGCTTCGGGCAGGAACTGGTCGAGTTGACCGGGTACTTCGCCGGCACCGAGTTCCGCGTATTCCAGGCGCCTTACGTCGGCGCCGTGGTCATGCCCGGAGGCGCCGCGCAGACGCGTAAGGAACTCGACGGCTGGCAGGACTGGGCCAAGGCGCGCGGCGCGCGTGGCTTGGCGTACGTGGTCTTCGACGCTGAGAGCGGCGAGCCGAAGGGGCCGGTCGCCAAGAACCTCTCCGAGGCGCATCTGGCCGGGCTCAAGGAAGCTGTCGGCGCGTCAGACGGCGACGCGGTGTTCTTCGCGGCAGGCAAGCGCACGGCCTCGCTGGAGCTGCTCGGGGCGGCACGCCTCGAGATCGCCAAGCGCTGCTCGCTGATCGGCCAGGGCGAGTGGAAGTTCCTGTGGGTCATGGACTTCCCGATGTTCGAGCCGGTCGAGGACGAGAAGGGCGAGCACGTGGGATGGACCGCCGTGCACCACCCCTTCACCGCGCCGACCGCCGAGAGCCTGGACACGTTCGACAAGGACCCGTCCACGGCCCTGTCGAACGCGTACGACCTCGTGCTCAACGGAACCGAACTCGGGGGCGGCTCGATTCGTATCCACCGCAAGGACGTCCAGGAGCGGGCCTTCGCCGCGATCGGCCTGTCCGAGCAGGAGGCGCGCTCGAAGTTCGGCTTCCTGCTGGAGGCGTTCAACTACGGGCCGCCGCCGCACGGCGGTATCGCGTTCGGCGTCGACCGCGTCGTCGCGATGCTGACCGGCGCGGACACGATTCGCGACGTGATTGCGTTCCCGAAGACGGCCTCCGGCGGCGACCCGCTTACCGGTGCGCCGACGCCGATTACGCCTGCGCAGCGTAAGGAAGCTGGGATCGACGCGAAGCCCGGCGAGACCGGCGGTGCGGCTAAGGGCACGGATGCGGCCGCTAAGGGCACGCCTGCGCCTGTGGAGTGAGGCTCGATACATACCTTGGGATGACGCCCGGCAACGGCGCGGTACGCCACACTGTTATGTGAAGACAAACTGAGTGCGGAGTACCGCGTCGGCGGTATCGCGCCGTGGCGCGATGGCTACTAAAGAAGAAGCCTCCGTGCGTGACCTTGGGGGAGCGCGTGATCAGCTGGATCGTCCGGGTCGTCCGTCACCTGTGGCGTGAGATCATCGGCTTCGGTGTGGTCGGCCTCGTCGGCGTGACCTGCGATATCACCACATTCAACGTCGTCATCGGCGTCTTCCACGCGCCCAAGGTCTGGGGTTCGCTCGCCGGCACGTCAATCGGCACCGTGGTCGGTTACCTCGGCAGCCGGTTCTGGGTGTTCCGGCACCGCGACCTGCGGCGGTCCTACACCGAGATCGCGCTTTACCTGCTGGTCTCCGGCATCGCCAGCGGCATCATCGCGGCCTGCGTCGCGTTCAACGAATACGTACTCGGTTTCAAGTCCCTGATCGCGGCGAACGTCGCGCAGTTCGTCTTCGGCCAAGGACTCGGCAGCGTCTTCCGGTTCTGGGCGACGCACAAGTGGGTGTTCCCTGAGGCGCGTGAGGCCAAGGAGGCGACGGACATGGCGTCCCTGGCGGAGGCGTCCAAGCGCCAAGTCCAGGGACTCGAGGAAGCGACGCCGACCGAGGCCGATGCGGACGTCGACCCGGAGAAACTGCCTATCTTGTAGGGAACCTAAATGTTAGTGTGAGCCCCGAGTCAGTCGCCGACGTCGGGGAGGGTGCCCTGTGGGTGCAGAAGCGGTGATCGCGCTCCCGTACGTGAAGCCGGGCGCCGACGAGCGTCGCGGTCGCCTCGCGGTAAGCCTGATCTTCGCCGTCCACGGGGTCGTCTCGGGCACATTCGCGGCGCGACTGCCATGGATTCAGACGGAGATCCACGCCAGTCCCGGTGTGCTCGGCGCGGTGATGATTACGCAGACGGTCGGTGCGTTGGCCGCTATGCCCGCCACCGGACGCGTCGTGCATCGCTTCGGTGCGCGAACAGGCATGCGGATACTTATCGCGCTCTTCTGCGCCTCGCTGGCCCTGCCGGCCCTCACGCCGACCGCCTGGTCGCTTTCCGCCGTGCTGTTGGTCTTCGGCGCGACGGCGGGCTGCGCCGACGTGGCGATGAACTCGCACGCCGTACGTATCGAGCGCCGGCTCGGCCGGTCGATCATGTCGGGGTTCCACGGCTTGTGGGCGGTCGGGATGATCGCCGGCTCGGCGCTCGGCGGCCTGTGCGCCGGGGCCGGGATTGGCGCCCCGGCTGAGTTCCTGGTCACCGCTGCGGGGTTCGTCTTCGTCGGCATCGCGTCGTGCGGCCTGCTGCCGCCGGATGATCCTGCGACGTCGCAGGCAGCGCAGGACGTGAAGCCCCCGCGCTACGCGCTGCCAACCAAGGCGATCCTCGTCATCGGCATCGTGGGTTTTTGTGCGATCTTCGCCGAAGGCGCGTCCAACAGTTGGTGCGCGGTCTACCTCATCCACGTCGCACACGCGAGTGCCGCCGTTGGTGCGTATAGCCTCACCGGCTTCTCAGCCACACTCGCGCTCGGTCGGCTGACCGGTGACGCGATTACGCGCCGCCTCGGTCCCGTCGCGACGGTGCGTATCGGCGGCGTCGTCGCAGTCGCTGGAGCGTGCCTAGTCGCGATGGCGACCGGGCAGATCCTGTGCATTGTCGGCTTCGCGGCGATCGGCTTGGGCATCGCGACCTCGGTACCGCTGGCATTCGCTGCCGCCGGGCGCCTCGGCGGGGACGCGGAAGCGTCCGTCGCGGGTATCGCGACCATCATGTACGGCGCTGGACTGATTGCCGGTCCCTCGGTCGGCGCCCTTGGATCGGCGGTCTCGCTACCCTTCGCGTTCTGGGTAACCGCAGTGGTCACTACTGGTATCGCACTCGGCGCGACGGCGCTGCGTCCTGGTAGTCGTCCGGCGTAAATCCAGTCGCGAACCGTACAGGGCCGGAGCTACCTTGCGCCTATGACAATCGACGTACGCAGAGTGCGCGACGACGAGTTCGATGCGTGGAGTGATTCAATCGATATCGGCTTCATCGAGCCGAGTCGGCGCGGCGAAGGCCCGCGTCGCCGCAACTGGTTCGAGATGGACCGTTGCTGGGGCGCGTTCGACGGCGACCGGCCGGTGGGCAGCCTGCGCGGCATCCAGCTCGAGCTGACCGTTCCGGGCAGAGCCTCGGTGCCGCTCGACGGCATCAGCGCGGTGACCGTCGTGTCCAGCCATCGGCGCCGTGGCCTGCTGTCCCGGATGATGGCCGGCGAACTCGGCGCGGCCAAGGAACGTGGAGAGGCGCTGGCCGGCCTCTTCGCCGCCGAGTACCCGATCTACGGACGTTTCGGGTACGGCCCGGCCGCTGAGGGTGCCACGTGGCATCTTGACGCGCTCGCGACCAAGTGGAACCGCGAGTTGCCCGGGACGGTCGAGATCGTCGACATACCGACGGCGCTTGAGCAGGGGCCGAAGGTATATGACAAGTTCCGTGCCCTGACGCCGGGCGCCGTCACCCGTACGGCCACGCATTGGAAGCGCAACCTCGGCCTGTTTGTGCCGGCCGGCGAAACTGAGGACAAGGATGCGAAGGAGTCCCTCATCGCCCTCTGCTACGACGAGGGCGGCGAACCGGTCGGCTACGTGAAGTACAAGTTCGGCAAGGAGCAATGGATCCACGGACGCCCGGGGACCAAGCTCGAAGCCAGCGACCTGTTCGCGGTCAACGTCGAATATGAGGCGCGGCTGTGGAAGTTCCTCGCCGATCACGACTGGGTCAGCGACGTGTTCATCGAGGAAAACCGGCGCATCGACGAGCTCTGGCGCGACTTTCTGGTGGACCGGCGGACCGCCTGGTCGGATGACGAGTGGGAGGGCGAGTGGTTGCGCGTGCTCGACACGGCCGCCGCGCTGTCGGCTCGGCGCTACGAGGTGCCCGGCCGGATCGTGCTACGGATCGTGGACAAGGACGGTTACGCCGACGGCACCTTCGCCCTCGACGGTGGACCGGACGGCGCGAGCTGCGCCCCGACGTCCGAGTCCCCTGACGTGACGATGTCCGCTGCGATACTCGCTTCGATCTACTTGGGCGGATTCTCGGCAGCCCGTTACGCGCTACTCGGTCAGCTCGATGAGCACCGGCCCGGCGCGGTCGCGCGACTTGCCCCGATGTTCCACACCGCGATCGCTCCCTGGGCGCCAACGGGTTATTAGGCAGTGCCTACGCTCACTCAGACATTACGCATCAAAACAGTGCGTGACTGAAACACTGCGCCGCTTATTTAGGACACGGCGTACTGATACCGGGTATCAGGGCGCCGGTCCGATCGGCCATCCGGGCTTCTAGGATGGTGCCGTGGACGACCGCAAGTTGGTGTGGACCGCTCCCGGCACCCTGGGGGACTTGAGTGACCTGCCGAGGGACGTGCGTGCCCGCCTGGACATCACTGAGATCCCGGCGGACCCGTTAGCCGACCCGAGGCTCGGCGAGGTGCGCGGGCTGATCCCGCCGCTGGTGCGCAACCAGGCCGACGACCGATACGACCTCAAGACGCTGATCGCCGCGGCGAGCCGGCTCGACCTGATCCACGCGCTGACCGCCGGCGTGGACTGGATCGTCGACCTGGTACCCGCGGAGGTCACGCTGTGCAGCGTGCGCGGCGCGTACGACGACCTGATGGCCGAGCTGCTGCTCGCCGGGATCCTGGCCGTCTACAAGGAAATCCCGCACCATGCCAGCGCGCAGGCGCAGGGCCAGTGGTCGCCAAAGCCAGTACGGCTGCTCGGCGGCTCACGGGTGCTGTTCGTCGGGTATGGATCGATCGCGGAGTGCCTGGAGCGGTACCTCGCGCCCTTCGGCGTCGACGTACGTAGGGTCGCCCGCAGGCCGCGTGAGGGCGTTGACGGGATCAGCGAGCTGTCGGTGCTGCTGCCCGGCGCGGACGTCGTCGTCGTGCTCACGCCGCTGACCGCGCAGACCCAGGGCCTGATCGACGAGGAATTCCTCACCCTGATGAAGCCGGGCGCGCTGCTGGTCAACGGCGCGCGGGGCCTGGTCGCCGACACGTCCGCGCTGATCGCCGCCGCCGAGCGCGGCAAGGTGCGGGCGTTCCTAGACGTCACCGACCCCGAGCCGCTGCCCGAGGATCATCCGCTGTGGTCGGCTCCCGGTGTGTTCATCACACCGCACATCGGCTCGCTCGTGCCGGAGAACCGGGCGCGGGCGTTCGCGGTCGTGCGCGAGAACTTGATCCGGTGGGCACGCGGTGAGACGCTGCGCAACGTTGTCACCGGGGATTACTGACATGAGCAACATGAGTGGTAGTGGTACGCGCTGATGAGCCGCCGTTACCCGCTCATTCGAGCACTGACTACTGGCGGGCTACCGTGGCTGTCGGATGGCGTGTGAAGCTCAACCCTCCGCCCTTCAGCGAAGAGTTCTTGCGCCGACGGCGTAAACGCACTGCCGAGCTGCTACTGACGTGCGTCGTAGTGCTAGTCCCGTGGACGATCTTCCTAGCGGTCAGCCTGCCCGACCAATATCGCGCTCACCACTGGCGGCTGACGTGGGCCGGATTCGACGGCCTGCTGCTGCTCGGGATCAGCATGACCGTCTACCTCGGCTGGCGCCGCAGACAGGCCGTCATCCCGGCGTCGATCATCACCGCGACGCTGTTGGTCTGCGACGCCTGGTTCGACATCTCGCTGGACCTGGGCACCTCAGACGTCTGGTGGGCGGTCGCGTCCGCAGTGCTCGTCGAGCTTCCACTCGCGGCGTTCTTTATCCTTCGCGCTTTAGTGTTGATCAAACTGACGATCCTTCAGGCATATCGTCATCTCGGCATTGACGCGCAGCCGCCGCCATTTCTGAAAGTCCCGCTTTTCGGGTTGACCCGGGAACCCGAGGAGGAATGAGTTCGTTCACGGATTGTGGCCGTGCGCTACGTGGGCAGTGCACTGAGTAATCACGGGATGCGGGAGGCGGGGAAAGAAAATGACTGCGGACGCGATCGTCGCCGATCTGCTGAGCGAAGCGGGCCGGGCGAACCCATACCCGCTCTACGCGAAGCTCCACGAATTCGAGCCGGCCTCGGCCACCGACCTGAACTTCTTCGTCGTCAACGGCTATCGCGAAGTCAACGCCGTCTTACGCAATCCCGCGTTCGGCAAGTTCTACGCGGGACCGGAGCCGGGCAGCGAGTGGGAAGGTCACGCCTCGATCACGTCGCTCAGCCGGTCGGTCCTGGAGCTCAACCCGCCTGACCACACGACGGTCAAGCGTCTCCTGTCGGCAGTATTCACGCCGCGGCGCATGGCGGCACTGGCCCCTGCAATCGAAGACTCCGTTAACGCGCTCCTCGATGAGTTAGCGGCGAAGGGTGCGAATGGCCAGCCGATCGACTTCATGGACGAGTTCGCATACCGCATGCCGGTAACCGTGATCTGCCAACTGCTAGGCGTACCCCAAGCCGACCACTACCGCTTCCGCCAGCTGGCCTACGACCTCGCCATCGCACTCGAGCTCATCGACGACCCCGCCCTACTCGTCCCAGCCGACGCAGCGACGCTCGAGCTAAACGAGTACTTCAGTGCGCTAATCGCCCAGCGCCGCGCCGAACCGCGCGACGATCTGATAAGCGCACTCATCCAGGAAGCCGATGCGGCGGATAGCAACTTCTCCGAGGAGGAGCTGCTCAGCAACCTGATCCTGCTCCTCTTCGCCGGCTTCGAGACAACCACCAACCTCTTCGGCAACGGCCTCACGGTCCTCTTCGACCGCCCCGAATTAGCAGCCGGGCTTCGCTCCGGAACCGCACCAGTCACCGACTTCATCGAAGAGGTACTGCGCTTCGACTCCCCGGTGCAACTGACCTCCCGAACGGCGCGGACCGATGGACTAGACGTAGCCGGGCTGCCGATCCCCGCTGGCGCGGAACTCCTCTTGCTCATCGGCGCCGCGAACCACGACCCCGCGCGATTCCCGGAACCCGGCGTCTTCAACACTTCAAGACCGGACAACCAGCCCCTCAGCTTCGGCGCCGGAGCGCACTACTGCCTAGGCGCCGCGCTGGCACGCCTCGAGGCCGCGACCGCGTTCCCGATGCTGCTGCGCCGCTTCCCAGACATCGCTCCGGCCAACGGAGCCGAGCGAATACGCAGCGACCGACTCGTCCTACGCGGCTACCGAACGCTCCCGGTCGTAGTCACAGCGGCATAAGTCCCACGCGTGACGCAAGCCACGCCGCACTTCCACCTCACATGTGACGCAGACCACGTCACACTTCCATGAGCTACCTCGTCCCCTTCTCGAACACCGAGTAGACGAGGAGCGAATCATGAAGGTACTGCTCGCGGGTGCGACTGGGGCCGTCGGTGTCCCGCTGGTCCGACGGTTGATCACGGCCGGCCACGAGGTCACCGGCATCACGCGTACCGAGGCGGGCGCGAGCTTGATGTGGGATCTAGGCGCGTCCAGCGTCCTCGCCGACGCCCTAGACCGCGACGCGCTCCTGCGTGCGCTCGACGGCAGGCAGGCCGACGCCGTCATTCACCAGCTGACCGCGCTCAAGAAGATGCCGATGCGGCACAAGGACCTAGTACCGACCAACCGGCTGCGCATCGAAGGCACGGCGAACCTGCTGGCGGCGGCCGACCTGGTCGGCGCCCGACGCTTCGTCACGCAGTCCTTCTACGCCGGCTACGGGTTCGACGACGGCAGTCGGCTGTTCACCGAGGAGGACGAGTTCGCCCCGGCAGCGGGCGCCGGGAAGTTCGCTGCGGTCTGGAACGCGGCGCGTTCGACCGAGCAGCAGGTGCTCGAAGCGCCGGGCATCGAGGGAATCGCCCTGCGATACGGCGGCTTCTACGGACCCGACAGCCTCACCGTGATCCTCGAAACGCTGCGCAAGCGGCAACTCCCGCTCCCACGCGACGGCGGCGCGTACTCGTCGTTCGTCTACATCGACGACGCGGTCTCAGCCACCGTAGCCGCGCTGGAGCGTTCCCAGCCGAACCAGGTCTTCAACATCGTCGACGACGAGCCAGCCCGCTGGGGCGACCTAGTCGACGCGCTAGTCGTCGCGTTCGGGCTGCCCAAGCCGATCCGGCTGCCGAGCGCGCTGATCCGCGCCATCGCGCCGGTCCTCGGCACGATGATGACCCGCCAGTCGCTGCGCCTATCCAACGCGAAGGCAAAGAGGGAACTGGGCTGGCGGCCGACGGTGCCGACGTACCGCGACGGCGTCGCGCTGCTGGTGAACGACCTCGCCCGGAAGCAAGACCCCGACGCCGTTGACGCACCCGACGACGCGTCAGCCGCAGCCCGCGGAAAGGCGACCGCACGCGGGAACGCCGAAGGGCGCTGACCGCGCGTCGGCCGCGGTGCGCGGGAGGGCGTCGGCACGCGGGAACGCTGGAGGGCGCTGACCGCGCGTCGGCCGCGGTGCGGGAGGGCGTCGGCACGCGGGAACGCGGTTCGCGATGGCGCGGCGACGGCGCGTCAGTCGGGGGCCGGGGAGGATGGCGGCGCGCGACAGCGCGGCGCGCGGGGCGGCGGTGTGCGTGGAATACCGGCGGCGCCGACGGCGCGTCGGGAGCGGGGCGCGGGAAGGCGGCGGCGTGGGGGAGGGCGGCGGCGCGCGGAGGCGGTGCGTGAGAGCGCGGTTCCCGATGGGGCGGCGTTCGGCGGACGCGCGGGCGACAAAGCCAAGAAGTGATCCATGACGCGGACGCTCGCCACTATGCTCGTGGACCATCATGGCCGCCCTGTCACCACGCCGTGCATCAACGCCGCGTTCATCAACAGCGGGTTCATCAACCGCGCCGGTCGCGGACCGGCTCGCTGAGCTACGCGGGCCGATCCCGCCGCGTCATCACGACGCGCGGACCATCGCTGCGCTGACGGCGAATCCCGGCTGCGCGCGCCGCGCGGTGCTGGACGCCGCCGGAGTCGACAAGCGGGCGTTGGCCGAGCGGATCGGGTTCGGGCCGCGCTTCGGTCAGTCGCCGTTCGCGATCAGCCGGGGCAACGCGTTCGAGAAGCTGGTCAAGGCCGACGCCGGCGCGACGCTGCTGAAGCTCTTGCGTGACGAGGTCGGGCTCGCGGTCGACGGGTTCGAGGGCGAATCTATTCGCGAGACGGACAGCGGGACCGGTAGCGAGACGGATGGTGAGGCGGAGAGCGAGACGGACGGCGAGACGGACCGTGCGGCGGATGGTGGGACGGACGGCGATACCGGCGTGGACGACCGTTGGATCGATCTCGGGGAAGGCGACCGCGAGCAGCGCTATCAGCGTACGCGCGAGCTGGTCGCGGCGATCGCGCGTGATCCCGAGACTCCGGCGCCGCTTGCCGATCATCCGCTGCTGAAGCTGGACGTCGGCGGTCGTGCAGCGTACGTCGAGCCTGACCTCGTCGCCTTTCGCGCGCGGACCAGCGGCAGCGCTAGTGCGGCGGGGAGCGAGCCTGCGCCGCGTTGGTATCTGGCCGAGATCAAGTCTTTCGCGGTGATCGACGGTCGCGCTGATCCGGTGAAGGTCGCCGAGGCCGCGACGCAGGCCGCAGTGTACGTGCTCGCATTCCAGACGCTGCTAGCCGATCTGGGATTGCCGCCTGAGCAGGTTGCGACCGACGTTGTGCTGATCTGCCCGAAGGACTTCACCAACACGCCGACCGCCGCGCTGGTGGATGTCCGCAGGCAGCTCGCCGCTGTGCGTCGGCAGCTCGATCGGTTGCCGCGGATAGGGGAACTGCTCGAGGCGCTGGACGCTGGGATCACGTTCGACTTGTCTAAGGACTCTGACGGCGAACCGTCGCGCGACGCCGGGGAGCTCGGCAAGGCGGTCGCTACCATCGAGGCCAGATATGCACCGGAGTGCGTCTCGCGTTGCGACATGGCGTTCTACTGCCGTGACGAGGCGCGAAGCGGCGGGTGCACGGACCTGCTCGGTCGCGCGGTGCGTGACGCGTTGGGCGGGGTCGGCAGTGTGCGGCAGGCGTTGGCGTTGAGTGAGTCGGAAGCGTCGCAGGATGTTTATGATGAGGAAGATGCGGATCTCGCTGAGGCGGCGCGGCTGCTGAGCGTGGCACGCCGGGCACGTCGTGAGGCGCTTCGCGAGGCGGCTGGCCGCGTCGGTGATGGCGGTGCCGCAGTCGGCGACGTCGGCGATGGTGCTGGCCGGCAGGCGGTTGCGTGAGCACACTCACCGCGCTCGCCCGAATCGAGGCGTTCGAAGCCGGGCAAGCTGTGCCGCTGGCGACTGTGCGGCACGTGCATCTTTCCGATGAACCACTGGTGCTCGTGCCGTTGCTTCTGGCTGGGGAGGCGGCTGCGCCGCTCGCCGCGCTCGCCGGGACCGATCGTGGCGATCCGGAGCTGCTGGTCGTGCACCAGCCGCGTGACCGCGATCAGCGCTTTGCGTTCCTCGCCGACCTGGCGCGCATCGTCGTGGGCTACATCGAGACTCGGCGTGGCGAGACAGAGCTCGTCGAGGCGACGCGCAACCGCGACGAATGGGAGCGGTACCTCGACGCGCCGCAGCTGATACTGCCCAACGTGAGCGGCATCGACGCGCTGCGACTACTCGGGCGCTCGTCGCGATTCAGGTCGCCGCAGGGGCCTTATCCGGTCGATCCGATGGTCCCGATACTGGGCCGCTACCTGACGTGGTTCGCTGAGGATCGCGCGCCGACCGCTGGTTCGTCCGTCTGCCTCGCGCTGACGGATGTCCTGTCCGATCATTGGGCATCCGGCCAGAGTGCGTTGGAGGATCAGCATCTCGCGGCTCTGATGGCCTGGATCCGGCCGGAGAGCGTCGCGCCGGAGGGGCACGCGATGACCGGTGCGCAGGCGGCGCTGCTCGCGGAGGATCCGGGCCTCTTTCCGTCGGCCGGTCCTAGTACTGACCCTGAGTTCGACACGATCGTTCTCAGCCCGCTGATCGCTGCGCAACGGGAGACGGAAGGCGATGCGGCGGCGCAGAGTGTGGCGATAGAGGCGCTTCGGACCGCGCTGCTCAGCCAGCTTGAGCCGACGTGGAGGCTCATGTGGCAAGGGATTGATCTGCTACGCGGCCTGCCGGACGCTGCTCACGACAGCCACCGATGGATGGTGGATCGCGGCCGGTTCACCGACTTCGCGCGCAAGCTGGACGAAGGCGGTCCGCCGCAGCCGCGCCGTGACACTGCGGTCGTCGCGGCGAAGAAGCTCGCGGACCTCGAGGCCGCGCAGGAGGCGTACGACAAGCAGCGCGCGCTCGACGATCCGCTGATTCTGGCCAGCTCGCGGGTCACCGGTGAGGCGTTCGCCGGAATGATCGTCGCTGTGGACGCGGAGCGCCAGGACACCAGCGGACGCAGCCCTAAGCCGCGACCGCATGTCTGGCTGCGCACCGCCGATCCGGTCGTGCTGCGTAAGGGCACGAAGGTGGCTTGCCCGCAACGTCCAAATCAGCGTCCGATTATTGCCGGAGTCACGAGGGAGGGCGGCGACTACATCGTCGAACTCGAACTCGTGGACGGAATGGGACGCAAGGCTGTGCCGGAGGAGGGCTCCGTGCCGGAACCGGGGGAGTACCGCTGCTATTCGACGGTGCTCGCCGCTGAACGCTTCGCCCCGCCGCCGCTGCCTGAGATCGACGCGACGCCTTGGACGCACGGCGGGCCGCCTCAGACCTACTCGCCGACCAGCGCCGATCACGATGAGGAATGGCACTGATGGCTGTTGCGGCGGGTTCGCTTTCGCCAGACGACCGCTCGGCTGCGGCGCGCTCGGTGCTCGACCAGGTGACCGCGGATCTGTTGTCCGGCGCGCATCGTGGCGTCATCGTCGATTCGCCGCCGGGGGCGGGCAAGTCGACTCTCGTCGTCGAGTTGGCCAAGCGGCTGGCTGATACCGGTGAGCCGGTCATGGTCGTCGCGCAGACCAACGAGCAGGTGGACGACCTCGTTGACCGCCTGGCGACGAAGCATGGTGTGAATGCTGAGAGCGCGGCGAACGCCGAGAATGGCAGCGGAGGCCTGACTATCGGCCGCTTGTCAGCGTCCGGATACGTGCCGACCGAGCGTGTCGTGCGCCATCTCGGCGGCCCCGGCGCCGTCGACGAGTCGGTCAAAGTCGCTGGCAAGGTCACGGACCTCGGCGCGCCTGCGATAACCGTGGCCACCGCCGCGAAGTGGGCCCGCATCGGCGACGCGGCCTGGCCCGAAGGCGGCTGGCGGTGGGCGATCCTCGACGAGGCGTACCAGATGCGCTCGGACGGCCTGTTGGCCATTGCGCCACGCTTCGCCAACGGCACCGCGCTTTTCGTCGGCGATCCCGGGCAGTTGGACCCCTTCGCGACCATCGACGGCGATCGCTGGGCCGGGTCGGCCTGGGACCCGACCGACAGCGCGGTCGCCGTCGTGCGCACGCACAACCCCGACCTGCCAGTGCACCGGCTGCCGTACTCGTGGCGTCTGCCGGCCACCGCAGCGCCGCTGATCTGCGCTGCGTTCTATCCGTTTACGCCGTTCGAGGCTGGCAGCACACTGACGCAGCGCTCGATGAAGCTGCCGAGCGTTGGCGGCTTGTCGGCTGATGCGACCGATCAGACCCTTGATCTCGCTGCCGAGACCGGCTGGGCTTTGTATGAGCTTCCTGCCAAGCACACCGTTCGCACCGACGCCGAAGCGCTGGAAGCCTGCGCACGCCTAGCCGCGCGCCTCGTCCGGCGCGAGGCGACCGTCTTCGACCCCGGATATGCAGATGGTCGGCCGGTGACCGCCGAACGCATAGCGATCGGCGCGTCCCACCGCGACCAAGTCGCCGGCATCCGCGCGGCGCTCGACCGGTACGGCGAGGACGTGCGCGCGGTGACCGTGGACACCGCGAACCGGTTGCAGGGACGCGAATACGACGCCTGTATCGTCCTGCATCCTTTGTCAGGACGCCGCGACGCCACCGCCTTCCACTTGGAGACTGGTCGGTTGTGCGTGCTGCTCTCGCGGCATCGGCACGCGTGCGTCGTCGTCGCACGTGCCGGAATCCCCGACCTGCTCGACGCGCATCCGCATACCGAGCCGGTGCACCTGGGCGTGCCGGTCAAGTTCCCCGACGGTTGGGAAGCGCATCAGGCGGTATTGGCGCACCTTGCGCGTTACCGCGTCCACGCCGCGCGGTAACGCGGAACGCGTGCCGACACGCGTCAACGTCTGCTACAGCGGCTCCCGGTACGGTTGCGGCATGCGCCTGCTGCCGAGCCTGACCGGACCGAACGCGGACGAACCCGGCGCGATCCGGGTCGCTGACCGTGCCGTTTCCCGCGCGCAACTGATCGAGGCAGCGACGCCGGTCGCCGCACGTGTCGCGGGCGCGCGGGCCGTCGCCGTGCACGCGAACGCGAGCTTGGAAACCGTTGTGGCGGTCCTCGGCGGTCTGATCGCGGGCGTGCCCGTCGTCCCCGTCCCGCTGGACAGCGGCTCCGCCGAGCGCGATCACATCCTGCGCGACTCCGGCACCGAAATCCTGCTCGCGGCGACCGCTGACGTCTGGTCGGACTGCGGCGTCGAGGTCGTGCCCGTCAACACTGAGGCGCGCGCACGGACGTCGCAATCGTTCGCCGAACTGTCCGAGTCGTCGCCCGACGCCGCGATGATCCTCTACACCTCTGGTACGACTGGAGCGCCTAAGGGAGTCCCGCTCACCTCACGCGCCATCGCTGCCGATCTCGACGCGCTCGCCGAGGCCTGGGGGTGGACGGCCGACGACACGCTCGTGCACGGCCTGCCGCTGTTCCACGTCCACGGCCTGATCCTCGGCGTCCTTGGCGCGCTGCGTACCGGATCGCGGCTTGTGCATACTGGCCGTCCGACGCCGGAAAGCTACGCCGCCGCTGCGTTACCGAAGCCAGGAACGGCCAACGCAGCCGCCACGACTGCGGGCACCCTCTTCTTCGGCGTCCCAACGGTCTGGTCGCGTATCGCCGCCGACCCCGCCTCGGCGAAGGCGCTATCCACGGCTCGGCTATTGGTCTCCGGCTCGGCCGCGCTGCCCGCTTCCGTCTTCGCGCAACTTGAAGCGCTCACCGGCCACCGCCCGATCGAGCGCTACGGAATGACCGAGACGCTCATCACCATCTCCACCCGCGCCGACGACCGCGACCGCCGCCCGGGCACCGTCGGCCGCCCCCTCACCGTCGTGACCACCCGCCTGACCGCGGACGACGGGTCGGCTCTCCCGCACGACGGCGCGACCGTCGGCGAACTCCAGGTGCGCGGCGAGACCGTGTTTACCGGCTACCTCGGCCGACCCGACGCGACCGCTGCGAGCTTCACGCCCGATGGCTGGTTCCGCACCGGCGACATGGCGGTCATCGACCCGGATGGCGCCCACCGCATCGTCGGCCGCGCGTCCACCGACCTGATCAAGTCCGGCGGCTATCGCATTGGTGCCGGTGAGGTCGAGAACGCGCTGCTCGCGCATCCGGCCGTGCGTGAGGCCGCAGTCATCGGCGTGCCCGACGACGACCTAGGGCAGCGCATCGCAGCCTTCGTCGTGGCCGACGGCGTAACCGATGTCGAGCTCATCGACTTCGTCGCGCTCACCCTCTCCGCGCATAAGCGCCCGCGCGCGGTTCGCTTCGTCGAATCGCTCCCGCGTAACGCCATGGGCAAGGTGCGAAAGGACCAGTTGCGTAACTGATCCGTCGCGTTCGATGACACAGATCTTTTAACTGCGTTGCGCGGCGGGGCGGTAGCGGTTTTGATTACCCACGATGACTGATCTGATCACCAGCCGACTCATCCTGCACCCCTTGACGGTCGCCGAGGCGACGCGCATCGCCAACGGGATGGCCGACTCGACCGACAAGTGGGCGGACGGCTTTCCCGGCGAGGGCGACCGCGATGCCTCGCGCATGGCCGTGAAGGCTGCTGCGGCACTGGCCGAAGCGGCCGAGCCACAGGTACCCGTCGACATGGACTCGCACGTGCCGTTCAGCTCCTACCGGATCGACTGCCGCAGGGATTACGCGGCGATCGGCACCATTGGCTTCCACGGGCCGCCGAACCTGCAAGGTCAGGTCACCATCGGGTACGGCCTGGTGCCGCACAGCTGGGGTAACGGCTACGCGACCGAGGCCGTGTTCGCGCTTATCGAGGTCTGCCGCGCGCACCCGGACGTACGCTCGCTCGCTGCGGACACGACGCACGACAACGTGGCGTCACAGCGTGTGTTGTTGAAGACTGGGTTTCGGCTCGTGCGGCAGGATCACGAGCTGCAGTATTACGAGCGTGGTCTTGAGGGTGGATGACGGTGGCTAAGCAGGGCGGGCGCGGCTGAACGGCTGCGACAGCGGCTCAGGTGACGTTGACGCTGATGTGGTGGTAACCGGTCGCGCCGTCCGGTACCACGTCCCGGACCTCTGACGTCTGGATCGTGCCGGTTGCGTCGGTCGCGCGCACCGCGACCTGGTGGTTGCCGCGCGGGGCGTCCTTCCACGTGTACGACCACTGGCGCCACGTGTCCGGGGTGTCTGCGGTCGCGAGGGTCGCCTCGCTCCACTGACCGCCGTCGATCTGGACCTCGACCGCCGTCACGCCACGGTGCGTTGCCCACGCGGTGCCGGCGAGGATGACCGTCCCGGCGGGAACCGATGCGCCTGAGCTCGGCACGTCGATGCGTGACGCGGTCTTGACCGGGGCCTTCTGCGCCCAGCCTTCATTCACCCAGTAGGCGGCGCGCGACGCGAACGTGGTCAGTTCGAGGTCGACCACCCACTTGGTCGCGGAGACGTAGCCGTACAGGCCGGGGACCAGCATGCGGCAGGGGAAGCCGTGCTCGATCGGCAGCGCCTCGGCGTTCATCGCGACGGCGAGCATCGCCTCACGGCCATCGAGCACGACGTTCACCGGCGCGCCGATTGTCATACCGTCGGTCGACGTCGCCAGGATCTGATCCGCACCGGACATCACTCCGGCCTGACGCAGCAGCGGGGCGAGTGGCGCGCCGATCCAGCGTGCGTTGCCGCAGTACGAGCCGCCGACCGGATTCGAGACGCAGGTGAGCGTCAGGTCTTGTTCCTCCAGCGGCATCTTGAGCAGCTGGTCGAACGTGATCTCCAGGGGTCGCGCCACCATGCCGTGAATCCGCAGCATCCACTTCGATGGATCGACCTGAGGCACGCTCAGCGCGGTGTCCACGCGGTAGAAGCTCTTGTTCGGGGTGAAGAACGGGCCGAGTCCCGGGACGTTGAGCTGCGTCGAGGCGGGTTCGACGAGTAGCGGGTGAAGGGGCGCTGGGATCTTGATGGCTGCGCGCGCGGGCGCCGCGTTGTACCGCGAGTCGATCCACGCCTTCGAGCCGAAGCCGCCCACCGCGGCGCCGACGGCTGTACCGAGAACCGCGCCGAGGAACTGGCGCCGCTCGGTCGGCCCTTCGGACATGTCCTCGCCGAGCCGGGTCAGCCATCTGAGCACGAGGACCGCAGCGATGCCTGCGAGGAGGGAGGGGAACAGCGCGCTGCCGTTGGCGTTGGGCCTGGTGGCTGCGGCGACGATGCCGATTACGCCAAAGCTGGCCGCGATGAAGCTCGCCACCGTGAGGTAACGCCGCGCGATGACGCCCGCCGCCGCCGATACGACGACCACGATTACGTACACGCCGATGAGTAGCGCCCGCTTGTCGTGCGAGCCGAACTCGCGGATCGCGAATTCCTTGATCGAGGTTGGCGAGAGGTCGATTGCCCACTCGCCGACTGCTACCGCCGGCGCGGTGGCTGCTCCGACGAAGACGGCGGCGAGTTCGCCGACCGCTAGTGCGGCTGCTCCGGCGAGTACCCCGCTTACGGCACCGGCGACGATTCCGCCGGGGCTCCATCGTCGGCGGTCGTCGTCCTGCGGTGCGGCGGGCTGTGCGTTAGATCGTGCTGCGTTGGCCTTGCTGCTGTCGCTGCTGCGCTTGGGCGTGCCACTGCCGCTGCCACCGCCGTCGTCAGCACGGCCTTCGCCGCCACCGCTCTCAGACCCGCCGTCACCACGGCCCTCAGACACTGCGCGCCTCGCTCGATCTTCGGTTCATTCAACCCGTCGGCGCGCCGCCGACGGCACTTCCCTGCACACTTCTCATCCTGTCTCACGAATGCATCCGAACAGGGGGTTCATTCCTTACAGTTCGGGGACGACTGACCTGCTCCGGCTCGCGCCGACCGTTCAAGCCGGCGACTCGCGGCAGCAAGTTGCCACGTGGATTCGCGGACTCGCCGGGCCATTGTCGGTGCGCGGGTCTACGGTGACGACATGACCGATACCTTGCTGCTCGCCGGGACCCGCAAGGGCCTGCTACTCGCGCGGCGGCGAGCCGGTTCCTGGAAAACCGAACCGCTCGCCCTGCCGATGACCGCCGTCTACGCGGTCGCGATCGACGCCCGCCGTGCCACGCCGCGGCTGTTCGCCTCCGCGACCAGCGAGCACTGGGGCCCGACGATCCTGCACTCGGACGACTTCGGGGCGACCTGGAGCGAGCCGGATCACGCCCCGGTGGCCTTCCCGAAGGACATCGACCAGGCGCTCGGCCGAGTTTGGCAGATCCAGCCCGGGCCGGAGAGCGAACCGGACGTCGTCTACGCGGGCACCGAGCCGTCGGCGCTGTTTCGTTCCGAGGACGGCGGCCTGACATACGAGCTGGTGCGCGCGCTCTGGGATCACCCGCACCGCCTTGAGTGGGCCGCGGGTTACGGCGGTCAGGCCGTTCATACGATCATCCCGCACCCGACCGATCCGCAGCGCATTCTGGTCGCCATGTCGGCTGGTGGCGTTTATCGCACCTTCGACGGCGGCAAGAGTTGGGCGCCGGCGAACAAGGGCATCAAAGCGACGTTCTTCCCAGAGGAGCGGCGTTACCCCGAGTTCGGCCAGTGCGTGCACAAGGTCGCGCGGGACGCCGGCGACCCCGAGCGGCTGTACCTGCAGAACCACAACGGCGTCTACCGCAGCGACGACTGGGGCGCTACCTGGGTCTCGATCGCCGAGGGCCTGCCCGGGGAATTCGGGTTCTCGATCGTGGCCGACCCGCGCCGCGCGGACCACGCCTACCTCTTCCCGCTGGTCAGCGACGGATCGCGGTTCACTCCCGACTACCGCATGCGCGTGTTCGGGACCGCCGACGCCGGCAATAGCTGGGAAGAGACAGGCAAGGGCCTGCCGGAATCCGAGTTCTACTCGATCGTGCTGCGCGACGCGTTCTCCGCGGACGCCGCCGACCCGCTCGGCCTGTACTTCGGCACCCGATCGGGCGAGTTGTACGCGGGCGGCGAGGGCAGTTGGGAGCGGGTCGCCTTCAACCTGCCCGACGTGCTCTCGGTGCGCGCGATGGCAGTCACCGATCCGAGCGTGGCGTGACCGTCGATCTCATGACGGTCACGCTCCAAGTGCCTGGCGTGCTGGCCGCATACGCTGGTGGCCGCCGCGAGATCGAGATCGCCGTCCCGGGTACTGACGCCGGGACGGCGACCACGCTCGCCGGCGTGCTCGACACGCTTGCCGGGGATTTGCCGGCGCTCGAGCGGCGGATCCGCGACGAGCGCGCGGTGATCCGTCGTCACATCAACGTGTACGTGGACGGCACCGATATCCGCATCCTGTCCGGAGCCGAGACGCAGGTGCGCGACGGCGCGACCATCGACGTCATCCCGGCGATCAGCGGAGGCTGACCGACTGGGCGCGATTGGCATCGCCACCAGCCTGTTCTTCTCTCAGGGTCCTGTGAAACATTAAATGTTTCACAGGACCCTGAGAGTTCGAGTCACTTGTCCCGTTGTGAGCGCTGAGAGCGCCAGGGTAGGTGTGGGCTGACGGCGCCTCCGGCGACGCGGGTGAGCTTCTCCGGGTTGACCAGCGCGTACGCCTCGGCGATCCGGCCGTCCACGACCTCGAACGCGATGACGCCCATCGCCGCGCCGTCTCCATCGAGCACGAGCACGCCGGCCTCTCCGTTGACCTCGGCCTGCCGCAGTTCGAGGCCGACTTCCGGACCGAACCACTTGGTGATGCCCGCCAACAGCTTGGCCACCCGTTCGGCGCTGGCCACCGGTTGGGATCCGGCAGACACGATGCCGCCACCGTCCGAGTGCCACACCACGTTCGGATCGAGGACCGCCATCAGGCCCGGGATATCGCCGTGCGTGCAGGCGGCGGCGAAGGCGGCGACCGCCTTGCGGTGCTCACTCTTGCGGGGTTCGTGCGGCCCGACGCGCTGAAGTTCACGTTCACGGACCCGGCGTCGTCCGCGCGAGGCCAGCTGGCGCACCGCCTCTGGGCTGCGGTCCAGGACCTCGGCGATCTCGTCGAACTCGACCGCGAAGACGTCGTGCAGTACGAATGCCACCCGCTCCGCCGGGCTGAGCTGCTCCATCACGGTGAGCATCGCGTAGGAGACCGACTCGCCGAGCGCCGCAGCGTCTTCAGGGCTCTGCGCGCTTTGGCCGCCGTCGTTGCCGATCGACGGCTCGGGGAGCCACTCGCCGAAGTAGGCCTCGCGCCGTGCCCGCGCGGATCCGAGCAGGTCGTAGCAGATGCGGGTGACGACCGTGGTCAGGAACGCGCGCGGATCCTGCACGGTCGACCGGTCCACGGTCTGCCAGCGCAGCCACGCGTCTTGAACGGCGTCCTCGGCGTCGGCGAGCGAGCCGAGCAGGCGATACGCCACCGCGGACAGGTAACGCCGGTGCCGCTCGAACTCCTCACCTTCGTCCAGTACCTGTCCTTCGGCCATGCACCTCACGTTATCCGAGTGCGCTGCTTCGCGCCCCGGCGATAGCCTTGATCGCGTGTTACGCGAAGTGACGACGACCCGGTATGTGACCCCGCTGCGTGAGGGCGGGTCGCTGCCTGCCATCGTCGAGGCCGACGACTTGGGCATGTACGTGGTCAAATTCCGCGGCGCCGGGCAGGGTCGAAAGGCTCTGATCGCCGAGATCGTCGCCGGGGAGCTTGGCCGACGCCTCGGGCTGACCGTGCCCGAAATCGTCACCGTGCAGCTGGACGAGGCGATCGCGAAGGGCGAGCCGGACCAGGAGATCCAGGAGTTGTTGCTGGCCAGCGTCGGGCGCAATCTCGGGTTGGATTATCTGCCCGGCTCGCTCGGTTTCGATCCGCTCGCGTTCCCGGTTGATGCGGAGCTGGCCGGTCGGATTGTCTGGTTTGATGCGCTGATCGGCAACGTGGACCGTTCATGGCGTAACCCGAACCTGTTGCGCTGGCATGGTCGGCTGTACCTGATCGACCATGGCGCGACGCTGATCTTCCAGCACAACTGGCCTGCGGCGGCTGGCTCCGCGCGCCGGGCGACGAAGCTCGACGACCATGTGCTGATGCCGTTTCACCCCGACGTCGCGGCAGCTGATGCCGCGCTCGCGCCCCTCGTCACCGCCGAGGCGGTCGCAGCGGCGCTGGCGCAGGTGCCGGACGAGTGGCTTGACGGCGAGCCCGCCTTCGAGACCCCGGACGACGTGCGCGCCGCGTTCCTCGCGTGGTTCGACGCGCGGATGCAGACGCCGCACGTCTGGCTGCCCGAGGTCGCGCGATGACTAATGGAGCTGACAACGCGTCGGGCAAGCGCCATGCTTTCGAGTACTGCACGTTGCGGGCTGTCCCGAGAGTGGAGCGCGGCGACTTGGTCAACGTTGGCGTCATCGTGTACTGCCAGGCGCGCGATTTCCTGCAAGCGCGCACGCACGTCGCCACGGGCCTAGTCCTCGCTCTCGACCCCGAAGCGGACATCGCGGGGATCGAGGCGGCGGTCGCCGCGTACGCCTGCGTTTGCCGGGGCGGGAAGGAAGCGGGGCAGGCCGGCTCGATCACGACCGGCCAGCGGTTCCGCTGGCTGACCGCGCCGCGCTCGACCGTCGTTCAGCCCGGACCCGTGCACCTCGGCCTTACCGTCGATCCGGCCGCCGACCTCGCGCACCTCGCCGCGCGCCTGCTGCCAGGCACCGCACAAGCTTTGACCTGCTGACCTGCCGAAGGGACCTCGATGACCCGGATCTTTGCCAAGACTCGCTTCTTTTGGCACATGCCCCGGCTCGTCAGATCAGCATTGGTCGACTCAGGGTTCGACCGGGGTGATCGCCATGCCGATCGACTGCAGCCGTTCCAGCGGCTCGTCGTAGCCGCGCTCCAGCGACTCGACGTCCATCAGGACCGAGGACCCTTCCGCGATCGACGCCGCTATTACCGACGAGTACCCGGTACGTACGTCCGGAACATGCACTTCCGCTCCGACCAGCTTCGATGGGCCGTGCACCACCGCTGAGTGCAGGTGGTTGGTGTCGTGGAAGCGGCAGGCGTTGCCGCCTAGGCACATCGGGAACAGCTCTATCTCGCAGCCGAGCTGCTTAAGCGCGTCCACGTACACGAATCGGTTCTCGAATACCGTCTCGTGCAGGACGGATAGGCCCCGCGCCTGGCTCATCAGGACTAGCAGTGGCTGCTGCCAGTCCGTCATGAAGCCCGGATGCGTGTCCGTGTGCACCGCAGCCGACCGTAGGCCGTTTGGCGCCGTCGCGGTGACGTACGACTCGTCGATCTCGAACTGCGCGCCCATCTTGCGCAGGGTCTCGATCGCGGTGACCAGCCGGTCCTGCGCGCAGCCGTGCACGCGTACCTGACCGCCGGTCAGCAGTCCGGCCACCAGGTAGCTGAACGCTTCGAGCCGGTCGCCGGCGAGCCGGGTCGCCGCGCCGTGCAGCCGCTCGACGCCTTCGATCAGGATTCTGCGGTCTGGCTGCAGCTGGATGCCCGCGCCCATCCGCTGCAGGAACAGCGCCAGCTCCAGGATCTCCGGCTCGACCGCCGCGTTCGTGATGACCGTGCGGCCTTCGGCCAGCACCGCCGAGAGGATCACCGACTCGGTCGCGCCGACGCTTGGGTACGGCAGCGCCACCTTCGTGCCGTGCAGCCGCCGGGCCGACGCGTGGATACCCGTGTCGTCCACGGTAATCTGCGCGCCCATCGCGGTCAGCGCCTGGATGTGGAAGTCGACCGGCCGCGGCCCGATCCGGTCGCCGCCGACCAGCGGCACGAAGGCCTCGCCGGTCAGGTTGAGCAGCGGTCCCAGCATCAGCACCGGGATCCGGTTGCGACCGGTGAACGTCTGCGGCACGGCGTTAAGCGGCGTCGCGGTCGGATCGATGTGCAGCGTGTCGCCTTCGCGCTCTACGGCGCAGCCGATCGCACGCAGCATTTGCGCGGTTATCTCCACATCGCCGACCCGCGGCGCGTTGTGGATCGTGCTCGGTCCGCCGCCCAGCATCGCGGCCACCATGTGCTTCGTCACCGCGTTCTTCGATCCGCGCACCGTCACGTCGCCGCGCAGCGGTCCGGTCGGGTCGATCTTCCAGGCTCTGCTTCCCATGCGAGCCATTCTGCCGGGCCGTCAGCGGACTACGGCGTGGATTTGGAAAGGACGGACTACCGCTTGATATGACCTGATGAGAATTGGTGCGTGGTGTGGTAGCCCACGCGGAGGTATATCCGCCGAGCTGACACGTTCGAGTGGTAGTGCGCCAACGTGCACAGCGGTTCGCCCAGCTCAAAGGCCCGCCGAGTCAGCAGCGCGGTGATTGCGGCGCCGAAGCCCTGACCGCGCGCCGCCGGATCGGTCGCGATCGACGCGAGGTACGCGACGCCGGATATCCGGCGACTGAACGCGCCGATGGCCAGCAGCGAACCCGAGGACTCGTCACGCACTCCGGCCCACAACTCGACCAGCTTGTAGTCCGCACGGACCGAGTGCGCCGGACTGACCCGGTCGAGAAATGCCTGCACCTCATCGGGCGCATCGATCGGGATAACGCGCGGTTCGCTTTCCAGAACCGGCGGCGTCCGCGTCGCCATCAGGTCCCACTCGCTGTCGTCCTCTTCCCCGGGCGCGGGAGCGGCGTTCCACTGCGCCAGAGGCACGCCGAGCGGCACGGTGAGTCCGGCGATCTGCTCGCCGAGATCGGCGAGCGCGGCGTCCACCAGCTTCGGCGTGGCCTCAGGATTGCCCACGACGCTCAGCCAGCACGGCGAGCCGCTGTAGTCGTCTTCGGCGGCGAACGCGAAGCCGCCATCCAGCGCCCACGCCGCGATCGCGCCGCCTCGGGTCTCGCTGATGACCATCACGTCATCCGGTGCGGCCGCATGCAACTGGTCAGCCGTGAGCCGTTGAACTGTGGATATCCCCGCCATGATCCTTAATTCTCGCACGGTCGGTGGGTCCGGTTACGCTCAGGTATATGGAGCCGGAGACTCTTTTCGACGCCGTCGGCCGCGAGCGGGCCGAGGCCGGTGCGCCGCTGGCTGCGCGCATGCGGCCGCGCACGCTCGACGAGGTGGTCGGGCAGGCTAAGGTGCTCACGCCCGGCTCGCCGCTGCGTCGTCTCGTCGAGGCCGCGCCGGGCTCACGCGCCGTGCCGGCGTCGGTCATCCTGTGGGGTCCGCCCGGCACCGGTAAGACCACGCTCGCGCACGTAGTCGCGGGCAGCACGGATCGGATCTTCCGCGAGTTGTCGGCGATCACCGCCGGGGTCAAGGAAGTTCGCGCGATCATCGACGGGGCGCGTCGCGACCTGGGCATGTCCGGCCGCGAGACGCTGCTGTTCCTCGACGAGATCCACCGCTTCTCCAAGGCGCAGCAGGACTCACTGCTGCCTGCGGTCGAGAACCGCTGGGTGACTTTGATCGCCGCGACGACGGAGAACCCGTACTTCTCGGTGATCTCCCCGCTGCTCTCGCGCTCACTGCTGCTGACGCTGGAACCGCTCGAAGACGCGGATGTCGACGCGCTCATCGACCGCGCGCTGATCGCCGAGCACGGCCTCGCCGGATCGGTCGCGATCGACGACGAGGCGCGTGCCCAACTGCTTCGCCTGGCCGGCGGCGACGCGCGCAAGGCGCTGACGGCGCTGGAAGCCGCTGCCGGGGCGGCGCGTGATCGCGGCCTCGACACGGTGACCGCCGAGATCCTGGCGCAGGCGCTCGATCGCGCGGCGGTGCGCTATGACCGAGACGGCGACCAGCACTATGACGTGGCGTCAGCACTGATCAAGTCGATCCGCGGCTCGGACGTAGATGCGGCGCTGCATTACCTCGCGCGGATGATCGAGGCTGGCGAGGATCCTCGCTTTATTGCCCGACGCCTCGTCATCTCTGCGAGCGAAGACATCGGCTTGGCTGATCCTTCGGCATTGCCGACAGCGGTCGCCGCGATGCAGGCGGTCTCGTTCATCGGCTGGCCGGAGGCGCGCATCAGTCTTGCTCAGGCGGTCATCGCGCTGGCCCTCGCACCGAAGTCGAACTCCGCGATCAGGGCGATCGACGCGGCGTTGGCTGACGTGCGCGCCGGGCTTGCCGGTCCGGTCCCGGCGCATTTGCGTGACGCGCACTACAAGGGTGCGAAGAAGATCAATCACGGGCAGGGATACGTCTACCCGCACAACCTGCCCTCGGGCGTCGCGGCGCAGCAATACGCACCGGACAGCATTCACGGCAAGCGTTACTACGAACCGACTCGGCACGGCGTCGAGGAGCGGTACTCCGAGCGCGTCGAGAGGATCCGCGCCATGCTCTCGCCGGAATCCGCGTCGGACGCTGGTGCTGCGGAGTCCGAGATTCGATAGCAGTTCAGACGACTAGCAGGATTGGCTGCCGGATTAACTGGCAGCCAGTATTAACTGAAAGCCAGTCCGAGCGTGTCGGCGGCCCTGCGGAACGCATCAAGCGCGCGATCGTCGAAGAGCACGAACGTGATCTCGCTCGCGTCAGTCGGCGTCTCGGCCACGGTGCGCAGCGCGATGAGCGCTGCGTTGTCGATCGGCCAGCCGTAGACGCCGGTTGAGATCGCCGGGAACGCGATCGTGCGTGCGCCGAGTTCGTCGGCTACACGCAGGCTGTTGCGATGACAGTCGGCGAGCAACGCGGAACGGTCGTCGTGCGCTGCGTATACCGGCCCGACGGTGTGGATTACCCATCGCGCTGGCAGGTCGCCGGCCGTCGTCGCAACAGCCTGTCCGGTCGGAAGACCTTTGCCGTAGTGCGAGGCGCGTAGTGCGCGACACTCCTCGAGGATCGCCGCGCCGCCACGCCGATGGATCGCACCGTCCACGCCGCCTCCGCCGAGCAGCGACGAATTGGCCGCGTTCACGATCGCGTCCACGCTCTGCTCGGTGATGTCGCCGCGGATCAGCGACAGGCTGGAAGCGGAGGCGCGCTCGGTCACGGTCCGACCGGCCGGCGTCGTACGGTGCCGCGCCGGAACAGGACGTACGTTTCGCAGCCGATGCAGATGTTGAACGCTGCGTTGAGGA
Source organism: uncultured Actinomycetota bacterium (assembly GCA_963714445.1). Classification (GTDB taxonomy): domain Bacteria; phylum Actinomycetota; class Actinomycetes; order Streptomycetales; family Catenulisporaceae; genus Actinocrinis. Next base: position 3,826 of record CAVQPP010000360.1, on the reverse strand, counting down.
ACGCGGCGGCGAGTGCGAGCGCGGTGAAGACCACGCCGAGTACGGTCACGTGGGCAAGGTATCCGATCACGCCGGGCGCGACGAAGAAGAAGCCGACGGCCTGCGCGAAGGCAGGCGGCGCCGGATGCTCCAGCTCGGTCGGCTTAGCCAACCTCGGTCGGACCAGCGCGCGATACAGGACGCCGTAGGGCGCGTACTTGAGGCCGGAGAGCGCACCGATCGCGAAGACGATGGCCTGAGCCAGCAGAAGCCAGCCGTTGCCGGTGATCAGGACGATGGCGAGCACGACTGTGGTGATGGTCGCGCCGAAGCGCGGTCCGCGCGGGTCGATATAGGCCGGGGACGATTGCGAAGACATGTGTTCGCTCCATAGCGCGAGCGGTTGGCGATGCACAGGCCGCGAGAGCGGACCTGCGTTTGCTGAGTGGGGGCAGTTACGCGTAGTGCGGCGCGTAACGCAAAAGAGCGGGCTTGAACCGGCTATCGCGCCTAGATAGATGCAGCGACTACGCCGAAGCTATGCAGCGGGGACACGCGCAGCTACACACGCGGCAGTAATCCACCGCGCGCCTGCGAGTAAGTCGTTGCCCTTGCATTTGCATCTATCGTACGGACACGTCAAGCGCGGCAAGAACTTGGTCTTTACGGGGAACGCCCGACGCCCGCGCGGTGATCCGGCCGTCGCGGTCGAGCACCAGCGTCGTGGGCGTGCGCAGGATGCCGATCTCGCGCACGAGGTCGAGGTGCGATTCCGCGTCGATCTCAATGTGCTCGACGCCGGCCACCTTCGACGCCACGTCTGCGAGGACGACCCTGGTGACGCGGCACGGCTGGCAGAACGCGGAGGAGAACTGAAGTAGCGTCGCACGCTCGCCGAGACCACGGCCGAGTTGGTTGGCGGTCAGCGTGCGGTCGGGCTGCTCCAGCGCGTTCTGTGCGTCTTGCTCGTCGACGCCCGCAATAGGCACCGTCTGCATCCGTACCGCTCCGTCCGTACGTTTACGCCACAGGCCGAAGGCGCTCGCCAAGACGAGCACAGCAACAAGCACGATCAGACCGGTGGCCACGCCTCATTGCAGCACACCGGTCGTGACCGCTATTCCCTATTCGCCGGATGCGCCATTGACCGCGAGCTCGGCGGCAGGCAATTCAGCCGGGGCGTCGGCCAGGGCCGGGGCCATGGACCGAGCAGGCGACGGACGCCGCGCCTGCCGCAGCTTGATCGCGCCCGTTGCTGCGAGTGCGGCTGCCGCGCCGACCAGGCCGACCGTCGCGAAACCGAAGGCAGGGGAGCTGTGGTCGATCGCAGCGCCGGCCAACGGAGCGCCGAGCGCGTTGCCGAGCGTCAGCGCCGTCGAGTGCAGCCCGATCGCCTCACCGCGCGCGGACTCCGGCACCGCATGGCTGACCGCGACGATGGTCTGCGCGATCGTCGGTGCGCAGGCGAGCCCCGCCGGGATCAACGCGAGTGCGAGCAACGGCCAGTTGTGCGCGAGTCCGATCGGTATCGTCAGCGCGCCGAGCAGCGCGATCAGCGTCACCATGCCAAGCGGCCGGGGCATCGCGCCGTTCACGAAACCGCCGACCAGCGACGCGGCGCACCACACGATGATGGTGACCCCGGCCCACGCGACCTGGTTCTGCGCCCGCAGTACGGCCACGATCGAGACCTCGGTGCCGGCCAGCACGGTCGTCGTCGCGGCGGTAATGCACAGGACGAGCATGAACTGCGAATGCAGCCAACTGCGTCGTGCCGGATGAGGTTCCGCGACCGCTGCCCCAGCGAGTGCTCCTTGGCTGGTGACGATTGGCGTCGGTGGAATCGAGGCTACGGGTCGTCGCCGATCAGTTCCGGCTCAACGGCGGCATTTGGGACGCGGCGCGGCTCCTCAACGACAACTTCGGCCTGCTCGGCTTCATCATCGTCGCGTTCTTTTTGGCAAGCTGGGCCGTTTCCGTGGCACTTTATAAGCGGCTCGGTTACGATGATTTGAGTGATTCGACGGGGGCAAACGTCCCGAGTCGCTGAGCCGTATGCATCAATTTAAATAATCTCGGCGCGATCGAGGTAACCGCGGCGGATGAAGTAAAACGAGCGAAATGACCGCCGTTCGAATCGCGCGCGCCTTACTGTGCGCGGCCTTCGCTGTTGGGACCGGCGCCTGCTCGAGTGCCGGCAGGGATCCGCCGTTCCCGCGGGCGGAGCCTCGCTTGGACCCGCGCAGCGCGAGAGATTCGCGCCCCGCGTGGAGATCAAAGAGTTTGCCGACCTGCCCTCGCATAGCCCGAGTTACACGCCGACAGCGTTGACCGTCGGGTCGGACGAAGCGATCTGGGTTACCGAAGCCAATCGCAGCAGTTTGATCCCATCGCACGCGTGAAACTTTCGGGTAAACGGAGCGGTGTCTATTATTACGGCAGCTATTCAAGCACGTTGTCGGGAATTGCAACGGGATCCGACGGCGCGCTCTGGATGACGAATCCGTTCGGCACTGGCTGCTGCGGCTCGATCGTACGCATGACAACCACCGCATTCACGACTTTTGGCGCAAGTTCAGGCCCTTCAGCGATAACAAATGACACCCGTGTGAGCCCAGGGAACGGGCTCTGGTTCCTTCAGTCGGGGGGATGCTGCCACATCTTTGCCTTCGTTAGTCGGGTTACACCTCAAGGCGCCATGACCGATTACGCAGCGGGTATGCCGTACTATACCATCATCAACGGGATCGCTATGGGACCCGGCGGTGCGCTCTGGTTTACCGAGACCCCTCTTGAAACCAAAATGGGATGACCGCCATCGCGCGCATCACCGCCAATGGAACGATCACACAGTTTACACAGGGACTCAAGAAAGGCGCGCAGCCGGGGGCGATCGCGGCTGGCCCGGACGCGCATTGTGGTTCACCGATGGAGCCGATGAAAGCGTCGGGCGCATCAGCGCGCAAGGCGTAATCACGAGCTACAAGCGCGGCATCACGCGGGGCGAAGGGTTGAAGGGAATCGCCGCCGGACCGGATGGCGACGTGGTTTACGGAAAGTATTTCCGGAGCCAATTCCAAGATCGGCCGTATTACGATGAGCGGTCGGATCACCGAGATCCGTCACTCCGAACTCGGAGCCCACGGCGATCATCCAAGGCCCCGACCATAACATGTGGTTCATCGAAAAGGCCACCAACCGTCTAGCGCGGCTGCATATTGTAACCAATCAGTAGACGGACTAGTAGATCGCGCTCGGGTCGTGGCGAGCAGCGGCAGGAACGCTTGGGCTCGAAGCGAGCGGCGCGCCGGAGACCCAGGCTTTCTCTTGTGGCGCCGCCAACCATTTGCGGCATGCGCATGATCATCCGCCTGCTACTACCGCGTTACTTCTGGCCGGCTGCGCTGGATCGAACGCGTCGCTACCAGCGGCAAATGGATCGAACGCGGCCGCAATAACGCGAAGTGGTCCATCGCAGATATGGTCGTGCGGGCAGCCGCCTTCCGCCCGAGTGCGAGGCGACGCCGGCGCACCGCTCGCGGGGACCAGCGGTTACAAGTCGCTCTACGACTTTCTCGCGGAAGTGACGGCGGATGGCCCTACGGCGACCTTCTCGCCGCCGGCGGCAAACTGTACGGTACGACGACTGAGGGCGGTGCGTTCGGATTCGGAACCGTCTTCCAACTGACCGCGTCGGGCGGCGAAACCGTCCTGTACAGTTTTCAGGGCGGGGACGACGGTGCGTATCCGTGCGCCGGCTTGGTGAACATCAACGGCAAGCTCTACGGCACCACGCAGTCCGGTGGTGCGAGCGGTTGGGGCACGGTCTATTCGGTGAGCCTAACCG
>CAVQPP010000359.1:0-45210 GCA_963714445.1 uncultured Actinomycetota bacterium | reverse complement strand
CGGTGCGGTGGGTGCGACAGGTACGAAATCGCCTGCATTCCGCCAGGTTTCGGGGACCACGTGCTACCGGTTTGCTACCGCCCCCTGTGATATGGCTATGCAGCCCCTCGGCCCGATCTTCTGAAAATACTTCTAAGACTGTCTAACGGATCTTGTTAGATTAGCGTAGAAACCGCTAGAATGGTCGCGTGGATCCACGACGCAACCCATACGCACCCGGTGCCGGCACGCGCCCTCCGGCACTAACAGGACGAGACGGCGAGATCGAGGCGTTCGAGGTTCTGATCGACCGCCTGACCGAAGGAATCGCCGGCCAGAGCATGATCATCACGGGATTGCGAGGGGTCGGAAAGACCGTGCTCTTGAACATGTTCGAGGACATCGCGATCGATCGTGGCTGGATCGCGGTTCAGCGGGAGTGCGACGAACAGACGTCCTTCTGCCCGCGGTCGTGGCCCGCAGTGCAAAACGCGTGCTCAACGACCTCAAACCAAGCCGCAAGGTCGCAGAGAAGGTCCGCGCCGCGTTCGGGGGATTGGGAACGTTTGCCCTCAAGGACCCGAGCGGCTTTGAGCTGAGCTACACGCCCTCGGGCAGGGTTTCCAGCGATGCGCTCGGGGAGGACTTCACCGATCTGCTGCTCGCTCTCGGCGAGGCGGCGAGGGAGAAGCGCCGCGGCGTCGCGTTCCTGCTCGATGAAGTCCAATTCGTTTCGGCCGCGGAGTTCGGTCCCGTTCTGCTGGTCCGGGCTTCACCGACTCAACCAGAAGGCGCTGCCGATCACCTGCGTGGCCGCTGGACTGCCGAGTCTCCCGGCGCTCGTCGGCGAGGCCAAGAGCTATGCCGAGCGGCTGTTTGAGTATCCGCGCATCGATCGACTGTCGCGGGAGGATGCCATCACCGCGCTCACCGAGCCTGCCAAGAGCCGTGGCGTGATCTTCGACCAGGATGCGCTGAGCTACGTGTTCGAGCAGACGGACGGTTATCCGTACTTTCTCCAGCAGTACGGCAAGTACGCGTGGGACTCGGCCTCGGAGAGTCGCATCACGCTGCGGGACGCCCAAGCGGCCGGTCGGGAAGCCCAAGATCGCCTCGACGAGGGTTTCTTTCTCGTGCGCTACGAGCGAGCGACAGCTGCCGAGCGAAAGCTTCTGCACGCGATGGCGCGCTGCTCCGGGCCGCCCTACTCAATCGGAGACGTCACTACCGAGCTCGGCAAGAGCGACCAGCGCTCGATATCGGTCCAGCGCAACGCGTTGATACGCAAGGGCCTGATCTACTCGCCGCGTCATGCAACCGTCGACTACACGGTCCCCCGCTTCGCCGAGATCTCCGCCGCCGGTCTCGACCCGGCGTAGGCCAGGCGGCCTGGCTTGGGGCGAAGCCGTGAACCGCCGGAACGGCCGGCCCAAATGGAGACGGTGGGAATCGAACCCACGTCCGCGATCGCGTGAAGGTGGCGTCTACGAGCGTAGCCGGCGCTCTGATCTCATCCTCCGCTCGCCTCGCCGGCGGGGTTGCGGCGGACCAGCCCGCTGGTTGATTCCCCGGTTTGGCGCAGGCGGGCCTCCCCGGGTGAGCCTGCTATCTGATCCCGGTGATTCCCGCCGCAGGCTGCGGGGGCCGAGACCTCATCGTCCTAGTTGTTTGCTAGGCGGCGAGGGCGTACTCGTGAGAGTCCGCACGTATTGGTTTTCCGGGTGATTAACGAGGCCGCCCGGAACCTCGACTCGCGACCACCCCCACGAGCCGACCACGTCGAAGCCTGTCGTCCCCGGGGTGTTGCACAGATCGACGGCGAAAACGGCTTCAACATTGATATACAAAGCTTTGTATAAACCTTCTTGGTTAAGTTGTTTGACGAACTCTTTGATTGCCGTCGTCTTGCCACTCTGGCGTGGTGCATGGAGGATAAAATATTTTTGTTCGTCAATAAGATTTTCTATTTCTTCTTTGTTTAAGCGATGAGGAATGTAGTAATGCTTTTCTGGATTGATTGGTCCAGAGATATTAAATTTTTTCATACTCAGCTCCTTGTTTTTTCTTTGCATTTTTTCGGGACATGATTTTTGTTGGTAGCAGGTCAATTTCTAAAAAAGTCTATCAGAATGCCTTATACTTTCAATCCTGTAGAACTGAGTCTTAAGGTAAAAAAATAGGGCCTAAAAAAACTACACCAAAAAATTTACTGAGAGTTTGTTGCATTTTATTTCTTGTTGGCTAGACTCATTTACAATGCTTTGCCTCTATTTGAAATACGTTCAGATGCATTAAGGACTGGATCCTGAATCAAGTTCAGGATGACAAAAAGAGGATTGAGTGACAAAAGCATTTTCTGGAGAAAAAAGTAAGGAAGTAAGACCATTTTTCGTAGAGAGGAGAGTTCTCATGAGAAACAAAAGTTGTTTCTTTTCTTTATTGTTTATTTTTTTAATTAACTCATACAGCCGCCTCAACGACACCGACGCGTCGATCAGCTACAGCGGTTTCTCCTACTCGCCAGGACGGGGATACGGCGACTACCAGGACGACGTGCACTACGCGACCGCCAATGGATCGACCGCGTCGCTGACCTTTAACGGGACCGGTATTCAGGTCTTCGGCGAGCAGAACACGGACCAGGGCAACATCGGCGTGAGCGTGGACGGCGGTGCACAGCAGACCATCAGCACTCTGCCGGCTGACGGCCAACGGCACGCTAACGTCGCCGTATTCACCGCGACCGGACTGACGTTCGGCACGCACACGATCACGGTTACGAAGCTGTCCGGCACGTACACGACATTTGACGGCTTCGCGGTCGTGAACTCCGTCCGGCTCAACGACACCGACCTGTCGATCTCGTACAGCGGCTTCGCCTCGTCGTCAGGACGCGGATACGGCGACTACCAGGACGACGTGCATTACGCGACCGCCAACGGTTCGACCGCGACGCTCAGCTTCACCGGAGCCGGCATCCAGGTGTTCGGCGAGCAGTACACGGATCAGGGCAACATCGGCGTAAGCATCGACGGCGGCGCGCAGCAGACCGTCAACACCGTGCCCGCCGACGGCCAACGACACAGCAATGTCGCGGTATTTACGGCGACCGGACTCGACGTTCGGCGCGCACACGATCACCGTCACGAAGCTGTCCGGCACGTACATGACGCTCGACGGGTTCGAGGTCCTGACCCGACGCGGCTCAACGACACCGATGCGTCGATCTCCTACAGCGGATTCTCTTACTCATCGGGCCGTGGGCTCGGCGACTACCAGGACGACCTGCACTACGCGACCGCGAACGGATCGACTAGCACGTATCAATTCAGCGGGAGCGGGATCCTGGTCTTCGGCGAGCAGTACACGGATCAGGGCAACATCGGCGTAAGCATCGACGGCGGCGCGCAGCAGACCGTCAGCACCGTGCCCGCCGATGGTCAGCGGCACAGCAACGTGGTCGTTTTCGGCAGTACGACGCTCAGTCCGGGCACTCACACGATCGTGATCACGAAGCTGTCGGGGCAATACGCGACACTCGACGGCTTCGGCACTGTCAACTGATAGGCACGGTCAACTAGCGAGCACCGTCAACCGAGAAACGGATCACCGTCCGGATTCGACGGTGATCCGTCCGGCGTCAGCGGCCTGTTTCAGTGCGGCGTAGTCGCGCTCGTTCTGGTCCGCGTAGGCGGCGGCGAACTCGGTGATCGCGTTGGCGAAGGCCATGTCGTCGCCGATGTAGGACGCGATCGCGACTCGGTCGCCGGAGCGGGCGTGTGCTCGGGCGAGCGTCCAGGCGCAGAGCTGACCGTATGCGGCGAGCAACGAGGGGTCCATCTCCTCGATGCTCGCGGAGCCCTTCCAGTCGGCGAGCTGTCGCACGTAGAAGTCACGGCGCTGACCGTCGACGTTGTCCGCGCTCTGCCAGCCGAGGAAGATGTCGCTGACTGCCTGCATCAGCCGCTGGCCGTTCACGACGCGCTCGCCCTGGTTGCCGCCGGGCGCCCCGCCGACGCCGGCACCGATGCCGCCGTATTCGGCGATGACCGATCGCTGCGCCTCCTTGACCTGCAGAAACAGCGGATCGTCGCCGTCCAGGCCCTGCAGCAGCACGATCCAGCAGCGCGTTCCCACGCTGCCCACGCCCACGACCTTGCGTGCCATGTCGACGACGTCGAACGCGTCGAGCAGGACGCGGCGATCGTCCTGCAGCGTGCCCCGATAGCCGGAGATCAGGTCGCGCATCGTGACCTCGAAGTCCGCGCGCTCGTCGTCGGACAACAGGTCGGCGACCGGGACGATGAGCGGCGGGTCCGAGACGATCCGGCGGCGTCCGTCGACCTCCTCGGTGAGCTTGCCCAGCTCGCGCATGCTGGTTCGGCCGCGAGCCTTTGTCAGCGTCTTGTCGATCATCTTGAGCTGAGACTTCTTGAACTGCGCGGCCAGAGTGTCCGTCAGTTCGTCGACGTCGGCGCGGGCGTACCAGACGTCCAGCTCGTGCATCGTCGCGAACTCGTTCATCGCCTGCTGGTAGCCGCGCACGGTGTCGAGTTGGATCTTGTGGCGCTTCTCGTCCGAGCAACTGTTGCTCCGCGCGGCGATCTCCATGCTGGCGGCAAGGCGCTTGACGTCCCATTCCCAGGGGCCGGGGTGGGTCTCGTCGAAGTCGTTGACGTCGAAGACCAGCCGCCGTTCGGGCGACGCGAACAGGCCGAAGTTCAGCAGGTGCGCGTCTCCGCACAGCTGGACGGTCAGGCCTGAAGCTGGCGTCCCGGCGAGATCTGCGGCCATGACGGCGGCGGCGCCACGGAAGAACGTGAAGGGTGAGACCAGCATCCGGCCGTACCTGATCGGTACGAGTTCCGGCACGCGGGCGGCTCCCTGCCGCTCCAGGATCGCGACGGGGTCGACGCGGGTGGCGTCGCGCTCAAAGCGCGCGTGGACGGCTGGCGGCGTCGCCTCCCGCGCCGCATTTCCCGTCCGCGCGCGAGCCTCGGGCGTGGCGTGCGGTTCGAACAGCGTCCCCGCGGCGGAAGTAGCCATAATGCGCCTCCGAGAGTCATTCAACCCCCGCTCGCGCCTTACTGCCGATTATCAGTCGGCGAATCCAGCGCATCTCATGTTCACGGTGAGCGGCCGGGCCGTGTTATCCACATTCGGACACCGATGCCGGCTAGACCGGCGGCAACGGTGCGAACGGGGAGAAGTTGTCCCGTCCGTCGCCGACGACGCCGACACTGGCCTCGGGCACCTCGATCCAGGCGCCGGGCAGGTCGCCGATCGGCTCGGATACGACCATGCGGGTCGTGTCGGAGACCTTCCACAGGATCTCGCGGTCGGGGTACTGCTGGCGCAGCGACGGGACGTCGCGGGTGAAGAACAGCGAGCGTGATTTGCCTTCAGTCGAATAGCGGAACACCCACAGGGTCTTGCCGTCTGTCGTCGCGAGCGTGCCCTGGAACGGGTACTTGATCCCTAGCCGCCGACCAGCGGCTTCGACGTGTCCGATGGCGCGCGCCACGGCCGTGGGTGGATCGTCCTGGAGGCCGTAGGTGAGCGCCAGGTAGAACAGGGTCTCGGTATCGGTTTGGCCCTTGATCTCCGGATAGAGCTTGTCATCGACCGCGAGCCTCAGTTCACGCTTGATCGCCGCGAAGTCGGCGACGTAGCCGTTGTGCATCCACAGCCACCGGCCGTACCTGAACGGATGGCAGTTCGACTGCTGCACGTCGGATCCGATGGCCGCGCGCAGGTGGGCGAAGAACAGCGGCGAGCGTATGTGCGCGGCGACCTCGTGCAGGTTCTGGTCGTTCCACGCCGGGTCGGTGCTGCGGAAGACCCCGGCGACCGGCTCCGTGTCGTACCAGCCGATGCCGAAACCGTCGCCGTTCGTCGGCTCCGCGCCGAGCTCGGAGCGCAGGCTCTGGTCGATCAGCGAGTGAATCGGCGTGTAGAGCACGTTGGTGAGCAGGACGGGCGAGCCGCTGTACGCGAGCCACCGACACATGGCTGGTCCCTTCGACGCGCATCTGGTCGACAATTGCGAACCTACGCCGTGTGCGTGCCGCCCGCCCCTCGGAGGGAACGGGATCGGTCGAAGGAACAGGCTAGTGCCGTGGCAGGCAACCTTCGCCCGCAAGCGAGGCGTTCCAGGGCGGCATATGGCAAGGCGCGGGAAGATGTCGTCATGGAACGGCGAGCGGGGCGAAGGTTGACTGACACGGCACTAGAAGTAGCCTTCGCGCTTGCGGTCCTCCATCGCGGCCTCGGACATCCGGTCGTCGGCGCGGGAGGAGCCGCGCTCGGTGACGGTCGCCGCTGTTATTTCGGCGATGACCTCGGAGACAGTGGCCGCCGTGGACTCGACCGCGCCGGTGCACGACATGTCGCCCACCGTGCGGTACCGCACTCGCCGCGCGACGAGCTCCTCGCGGTCGGCGGGGCCGCCCCAGGTACCTGGCACGAGCCAGAGGCCGCCGCGCGCGAAGACCTTGCGCTCGTGCGAGAAGTAGAGGGAGGGCAGCTCGACGCCCTCGCGCTCGACGTACTGCCACACGTCGAGTTCGGTCCAGTCGGACAGTGGGAAGACCCTGACATGCTCGCCGGGACGGTGCCGGCCGTTGTACAGCGCCCACAGCTCGGGGCGCTGGCGCCGGGGATCCCACTGGCCGAACTCGTCGCGCAGGGAGAAGACGCGTTCCTTGGCGCGGGCTTTCTCCTCGTCGCGGCGGGCTCCGCCGAACACGGCGTCGAAGCGGTGCTCGGTGATCGCGTCAAGCAGCGGGACCGTTTGCAGCGGGTTGCGGGTGCCGTCGGGCCGTTCGGCCAGGCGGCCGTCGTCGAGGTAGTCCTGGACGGAGGCGACGTGCAGGCGCAGGCCGTGGGCGGCGACGGTGCGGTCGCGGTAGTCGAGCACTTCCGGGAAGTTGTGGCCGGTGTCCACGTGGAGCAGCGGGATCGGCGGCGGGGCCGGGGCGAAGGCCTTGCGGGCGAGGTAGAGCAGGACCGCGGAGTCCTTGCCGCCGGAGAACAGCAGGACCGGGCGCTCGGACTCGGCGACGGCGTCGCGGATGATGTGGACCGCGTCGGCTTCGAGGGCGTCGAGGTGCGTGGATGTGTATCGGGCGCGAGCCCGGTGGCCGGCGGCCTGCTCCCGCCGCGTGGTCACGCGAGGCCGCGTTCTGCCAGGAGCGCGAGCACTGCCTCTGCGGACGCGGCGACGTCCTGCGCGTGGGTCTCGATGCGCAGATCCGGGTCCGCTGGCGGCTCGTAGGGGTCGTCGACGCCGGTGAGGCCGGTCAGGTTTCCGGAGCGCTGGCGGGCGTAGAGGCCTTTGACGTCGCGCTCGGCGCACACTTCGACCGGGGTGGCGACGTGGATCTCCAGGAAGTGGCTACCGGCTGCTTCATGGCGGGCCCGCACTGCGGCGCGGCTGTCGCCGTACGGGGAGATCACCGCTGCCAGGACCTTGACTCCGTTGCGAGCCAGCAGCTCGGCGACGTAGCCGATGCGCTGCACGTTGGCGTCGCGGTCGGCGCGGCTGAAGCCGAGTCCGGCGGACAGGAAGGCGCGGACCTCGTCGCCGTCGAGTACTTGCACGGCGTGCCCGAGATGGCGCAAGCGCTCGGCGGCGGCCTCGGCGATGGTCGATTTGCCGGCACCGGGCAGTCCGGTCAGCCAGATCGTCGCCCCCTGTCGGGCCTCAGCCGCGGCGGCGTCGGTATTGACATTGCGGTCGGCTGGCACGTGCTGCCGCTGGGGCACCTGGACACTGGTTGGTGTCAGCGTCATGTGACGCTTCCTCTCGAGGTCGGAACACGTGTGGGTGGATGGGAAGGATGTCCCGGCCGCGTGGGGGATCGCGGCCGGGACGGCTTGAGGTTGACGCGGCTGTTAGAGCAATGCGGCTGTCTGTCAGACCGTGTCTTGCGGGGCTTGGCGCGGGGCTGGCATCCGTGTCCGGTCGTCCAGTCCCTGGGCGAAGCTCGACCAGGTCCGTGCGTATTGGAGGGTAGCTGGCGGACTACGTCCGCGCAGTGTGCCGGCACGGCCTCGACCAGGCCGGCCCAGTCATCGGGGCCGATGGCGCACTGCTGCAACATTCGCAGCAGCCTGCGTCCCTCTTCCTTGTGCCGCAGCGACGGGTCCTGCACGAGCTTGCGCACCACCAGGACCGGGACGACGGGGGCCGTCTCGGGTGCCGGGCGCGGGCGTTCGGGCCGGGTCGGGACCGGCAGTTCGCCGCGCCGCATCCGCTTGCGCACGTCGCCCGCCGTCGCCGGGGAGACCCCGGCCTCGCGGGCCACTTCGCGTAGCGACGCGTCGGGGCGCGCGGTGAACAGCTCCGCCGCGCGGATCCGGCCCTCAAGGCTGTTGAGGGGGCGGATCCGGCCGTCGCGGCCGATGCGCCGGCCCGACTGCGGGGCGCCGTCGGATGTGGTGCGCCGGATCGACGCGACGGTCTTGGCGCCGAGACCGGCGACGTGCGCGATGGCCCGGTCGGACATGGCCGGGTGGCTGGCGATGATGCGGGCCGCGGCGGCCCGCCGGTCGGCCTGGGAGAGCGGGAAACCGTGCTTGACGTTGGCCTCGACGGAACGCAGGAAGGCGTCCGCGCCGCTGCCCTCGAAGAATTCGACCTCGATGCTCTCGCGGCCGCGCCGTACCGCGGCGAGTAGCCGGTGCCAGCCGTCGATGACGCGCATCGTGCGGCGCTCTACCAGGATCGGCGGCAGGGGGGCTTCAATATCGGCGAGCCGGGCTACGTGTTCTTCGTTGAAACCGTCGAGCCGCGGCGAATCGCCGAGGGCGAGCCAGGAAATCGGCACCCGCACGGGCGCGTCGGCTCGGTCGGCCGGGCTGATTGGAGTGGCTGGGCTGATTGGGCTGACAGGACTGACTGGGCCGGTGGCCCGCGCGATCACTGGTGTCAGCTCCCTGGTCGGGAGCAAGTCGACATCATGAATCGTCATTGATTGTTCTCCCCGTTGTGTTGCGTTACACCGCCGCCGAGCGCCTTGCCAGCCGCCGACCGCGGGTCGTCGAGCTCACGGAGAGCGGCTGCCAGGCCGCCGCGTTCCGTGCCGTTCCTCGCCCCGCCTCCGTTCGGTTACTTCCGAATTGCCCTGTTGCTGAATGAGGCTGTTGCTGAAAGCGCCGCTATCAAATAATGCTGTTGCTGAACGGAACTGCTTCTGAACGGCACTTCCGCCGTGAACTCGCGCCGCCCCTGACCAAACTGCGCCAGGCCCGTTGTCGACGCGAGGTCGGCGGCTCCCGCTATCCCCGCGAGCGCCGTCCTCCCTAAACTGCGTTGCCTCGGTCGTGTCAGAGGTTTGTGGCCTCTGTCGGAACTCTAACAACGTGCACACAGCCGGGCGAGTTCGAACGCCGATTCACAGAATTCGTTCGAATTTCCAAAGGACCCGGCGCGAGCGCCCGGCTGACGCATCGCCGCTGCTCGAGCGGCGGTCGAGGGTGTTCAACCGTGGCCGTGCGCCGGTTGAACACCCTGTAGCGCTGCAGGGGGGTGCATGCGTGGCCTGGTCCGCCGACGCGGCCATGGGTCATAGTGCCGGTGGGGGCTTACCGGAGGCCGCAGGGGCGCGGCTGCTTTTTCTTCAGGAACAAGGAGGCCGCCGTGCGCACTGCCATCGCAGTTGCGGACCCTGCGGCGAGGGCCAACGGTTCTCCGCTGCGGCGCGAGGACCTGCACGCCAGCGTCTCGGACCCGGTCCTGGACACGATGAACTTCCTCAACGAGGTCACGCTGCGCAATCCGGACGCGATCTCGTTCGCGCCCGGCCGTCCGTACGATGGTTTCTTCGACGTCGAAGACGTGTTCGCACACATCCGCCGCTATCTCGACCACCTCGCCGAGCAGGGCGCGAGCGCGGCGGACATCCGCCAGGAGCTGTTCCAGTACGGGCCCGCCGCGGGGCGGATCCGAGGGCTGATCGCCGATTCGCTGCGGCGCGACGAAGGAATCGACGTGCCGCCGCAGGCCATCGTCGTCACCGTGGGCTGCCAGGAGGCGATGCTGCTCGCGGTGCGCGCCCTGATCTGCGGGCCGCGGGATGTGCTGCTCGTCTCAAGCCCCTGCTATGTTGGGATCACCGGCGTGGCGCGGCTGTTGGACGTCACGCTGGGCGCCGTTGAGGAGGGGCCCGAGGGCTTTCGGTGCGCGGACCTCGAAGCTGCGGTGCGCGAACAGCGGGCACTCGGGCGTCGGCCGCGCGCGTTCTACATCGTGCCCGACCACTCGAATCCGCTCGGCACGACGATGCCGCTCACGGTGCGCCGGGAACTGCTGGATCTCGCTGCCGACCTGGACTTGCTGATCATCGAGGACAGCCCGTACCGGCTGGTCAGCCCGGGGGCGCGGATTCCGACGCTGAAGGCGCTGGACCAGCGGCGCGGCGTGGTGCACCTCGGGTCGTTCGCCAAGTCGCTGTTCCCTGGTGCCCGGGTCGGCTTCGCGGTGGCCGACCAGGAGGTGGAGGACGGCGCGGGCGGGCTCGGTCTGCTCGCCGACGAGCTGACGAAGATCAAGAGCATGGTGACGGTGAACACCTCGCCGCTCAGCCAAGCCGTGGTCGCCGGCATGCTTCTTGGCGCTGGCGGCAGTGCAGCCGCCGTCGCCGCAGACGCTGCGGTCTATTACGGGGACGCGATGCGCGCCACGCTGCGTGAGCTCGACCGGCGTTTCCCGCCCGACCGGCGCGCGGCGCTTGGCGTGCGGTGGAATCGGCCCGAGGGCGGGTTCTTCCTGCGCGTAGACGTGCCCTTCATCGCCGACGACGCGGCGCTGGCGCGCTCGGCACAGGACTACGGGGTCTTGTGGACGCCGATGTCGTATTTCCACCCGCAGGGCGGCGGCGATCGGGCGCTGCGCCTGTCAACGAGTTCCTTGTCCGACGCGGAGATCACGGAGGGGATCGCGCGGCTCGCGCGGTTCATCGAAACGCAGGCGGCGCGGGAACGCCGCCGGGAAGGACGGCCGGAATGTTGAGAGCGACGCCCAGGCTGCGCAGTAAGCCGCGAACGTGGGGGTGGATGTATCGATGACTGCGACGATGGATGCTCCCCCGGCGCCGAGGCTCGGCGTTCGCCGGTCCGCCGCCACGCCGTTCGGGGTGCGGAACGCCGCCCGGATGGTCGGCGTCGGGACGGCGGTGACGCAGGACTCGTATTCGCAGCGCGAGCTGCTCGACACCTTCGCGATCGAGGATCCGAAGGTGCGCTCGGTCTTCCTGAACAGCGCGATCGACCGCAGGTTCCTGACACTGCCGCCGGTGGGCGCGGACGGGGGCCGGGTGATGGAGGTGCAAGGCGAGCTGCTGGCCAAGCACCGCAGGCTCGCGATCGACATGGGATCGCGGGCCGTTGAGGCGTGCCTGAAGAACGCCGGCGCGGACCTCGCGGACATCGAATACCTCTGCTGCGTCACCTCGACCGGATTCCTCACGCCGGGTCTTACCGCGCTGCTCATCCGCGAGCTCGGCATCGATCCGAGCTGTCACCGCGTGGACGTGGTGGGGATGGGCTGCAACGCCGGTCTCAATGCCCTGAACGGCACGGCGGCGTGGGCGCAGGCCAATCCGGGCCGGCTCGCGGTGCTGCTGTGCGCCGAGGCCTGCTCGGCCGCTTACGCGTTCGATTCCACGATGCGCACGGCAGTGGTCAACAGCCTGTTCGGCGACGGCGCGGCTGCGGTCGCGCTGCGCGCCCCACTGGTCGGTGCGGACGACGCCATGGACGACGACGTTCCGGACACGGCCGCCGAAGATTCGCCGAGCGGCCCGCGGGTGCTTGCGTTCGCCAGCCGCATCATCACCGACGCGCTCGACGCGATGCGGTTCGACTGGGACGACGCGCAGACCAGGTTCAGCTTCTTCCTCGACCCCGAGATCCCGTACGTCGTCGGGGCCAACGCCGAGCGGGTGGTGGACCGGCTGCTCGGCGGTGCGGGGCTGCGCCGGGGCGACGTGCGGCACTGGCTGGTGCATTCCGGCGGCAAGAAGGTGATCGACGCGGTGCGGCTCAACCTGCGGCTGACCGCGCACGACCTGCGGCACACCAGCGGCGTGCTGCGCGACTACGGCAACTTGTCGAGCGGATCGTTCCTGTTCTCCTACGAGCGGCTGCTCGCCGAGAACGCGGCGGCGGCCGGTGATTACGGGGTTCTGATGACCATGGGGCCGGGTTCGACGATTGAGACGGCACTGGTCCAGTGGTGACCGGGCTGGGCAGTCCAGTGGTGACCGGCTGGGGAGTCCAGTGGTGACCGGGCTGGGCAGTCCAGTGGTGACCAGGCAAAGCAGTCAGTGGTGGATAGACGCGCGACTAGCGCGGTACACGGGGCAGCGGTGCGAGCAAGGCGACGGGAGAAATACGGGATGACGATCCAGGACACGGTGCTGCGGATCAACGGGGCGCAGCCGCCGTCCACTGCGGAGGTGGCCGCGCTCGTCGCGGCCTGCACGCGGGCTGAGGAACTGGACGGAGCAGCGGCGGTGGTCCTGCGTGTGTCGGGTGCGCCGGAGCGCGGCTGGACGACGGGACTGACGACGGCTCAGGTCAGCCGGTGGGAGCGGGCACTGCGGCGGCTGGAGCGCGTGCCGGCAGCGACGATCGCCGTCGCCGAGGGAGACTGCGGCGGCGCGGCGCTCGACGCGCTGCTGATCGCCGATCACCGGATCGCGGCGCGCTCGGCGCGGCTGGTGCTGCCGGTCGCGGGCGGGGGCACGTGGCCGGGCATGGCCTCCTATCGGCTCGGCCAGCAGGCGGCGAGCGCGACTGCGGTGCGGCGGGCTGTCCTGTTCGGCGAACCCGTGTCTGCCTCCGACGCGGTAGCCGCGCAGCTGATCGACGAGGCGGCGGACAACGTCGAGGCCACACTCGCAGCCGCGCTTGAGCGCGCTCGGCCGTTCTCCGGTCCGGAGCTGGCGATTCGCAGGCAACTGCTGGCCGACGCGAGGTCGGTCGGCTTTGATGAGGCGCTGGGCGTGCACTTGGCGGCTTGCGACAGGGTCCTGCGTCGCGTGGCGGCTGAAGCCGAGGTAGGAGCAGGCGCGGGAACGGAAGTCGGCGCGGGAGTGGCGTCGTGAGTACGACTCAAACCTTTTACAACGCTCGCCGAGTCCTCGCACGGGCTATCGCAGAGGTCGAGCTTCCTCTGCGGAAGCTTCCCACGCAGGCTGAGCGCACGCCTGATGAGCGAGCCGAGGCGAACGCGGCGAAGGACGCGGCCAGAGCTCTGCGGGTCGCCTTCCTCGATGTGCACGTGGCCGCCGTCTACGACGAGCTCACCGTGGGGCGTACTAGGGAGCTGAATCTCCCCGAGCTGGTCGGCGCGGCGGCGGTCGCCTTCCCGGGACTGGTGCCGGACGCCGGCCGGATGGCGGCCGAGCACGGCCTGTCGCAGGCCGCGAAGGAGGGCCACGAGATCGATCAGGCGATCTTCCTGCGCGCCGTGCTGCGCTCCCCCGTCGCCGGGCCGCACCTGCTCGACGCGCTGCTGCGTCCGACGCCACGCGCGCTTGAAGTGCTCGCGCTGTTCCGGCAGACCGGAGCCATCGATCTCGATTCGGTCCGGCTGGAGCGGCGCGGCGACGCGGCGTGGATCATCCTCTGCCGAGACGACTGTCTCAATGCCGAGGACTCTCGGCAGGTGGACGACATGGAGACCGCCGTGGACCTGGCGCTGCTCGATCCAGGCGTCCGGGTCGGGGTGGTGCGCGGCGGCGAGATGACGCATCCCCGCTATCTGGGTCGGCGGGTGTTCAGCGCGGGAATCAATCTCAAAGCCCTGAACGCCGGGCAGATCACCCTCGTCGACTTCCTGTTGCGCCGCGAGCTCGGCTATATCCATAAGCTGATTCGCGGCGTGCGCGTCACGGCGGGGATGGAGGGCGCGGCCTGGCACCGACCGCGGGTGGAGAAGCCGTGGGTGGCCGTGGTGGACGGCTTCGCGATCGGCGGCGGCGCGCAACTGCTGCTCGCGTTCGACCACGTTGTCGCGGCGGCGGACGCGTTCGTCAGCCTGCCGGCCGCGCAGGAGGGCATCGTGCCGGGGGCGTCGAACTTCCGGCTGAGCCGCAGCGGCGGCCCCCGGCTGGCCCGGCGGCTGATCCTGCAGGGGCGGCGGGTTCGGGCGGCGGAAGCAGCCGCCGCAGCGCTGATCGATGAAGTGGTCGAGCCGGAGGAGTTGGACGCGGCTGCCGAGCGCGCGGCGCAGAACCTGCGCGGCCCGGCGACCGTCGCCAATCGGCGGATGCTGAACCTCGCCGAGGAGTCCGAGGACGAGTTCCGCGTTTACCTGGCGGAGTTCGCGGTGCAGCAGGCGCTGCGGCTGTTCGCGGACGACGTCGCCGGGAAGGCGGCCGGTTTCGCGGCGCGTTCCGCGAATCGTTCCATCGATGCCGATGCCATGGCGTCCCGATGACCGGCGCCGACCGCCCGCGAGTGCGGTATGAGAAGGCTGACGGCGTCGCCCGAGTCACCTTGGACCGGCCCGAAGTCCTCAACGCGATGGACCTGCGTACTCACCAGGAGCTGGCCGCCGTCTGGGACGACGCGGAGACCGACGACGCGGTCCGGGTCGTGGTGCTGACCGGCGCGGGCGAGCGGGCCTTCTCGGTGGGCCAGGATCTGCGCGAGCGGGCTCGATTGGATGCGGATGGGGATGGGGATGGGGCCGGGACGACGCCGCCGTCCACGTTCGGCAGCCGTGGCCGGCCCGGCTGGCCACGGCTGACCGAGCGGTTCGGCTTCACCAAACCGATCATCGCGCGGGTCGACGGCTACGCCCTCGGCGGCGGCTTCGAACTCGCGCTGGCTTGCGACATCGTGGTGGCCTCCGACCGCGCGGTGTTCGCGCTACCGGAGGCCCGGCTTGGTCTGGTGCCCGGCGCGGGCGGCGCATTCCGGCTGGCCCGGCAGCTCCCGCTGAAGATCGCGATGGGGCTGCTGCTCACCGGCCGGCCGCTCTCGGCGGCTGACGCGCTGCGGTTGGGTCTGGTCAACGAGGTCGTGCCGGCGGCGGAGCTCGACGCGTGCATCGCGTCGTGGACCGCGGACATTCTGCGCTGCGCTCCGCTCGCGGTGCGCGCGATCAAGGAGGCCGCGTTGCGCTCGGTCGACCTTCCGTTGGAAGAGGCGTTCTCGGCCTCGTACGCGTGGGAGGAGCGGCGAATGCGCAGCGAGGACGCCGTGGAGGGTCCGCAAGCGTTCGCAGAGGGACGCGACCCGGTGTGGCGCGGCCGGTGACGCGGTAAGCCCGCCCCTGAACGAAAGCGGTGGCTCTGCCCGGTCTGGGCGGAGCCACCGCTGTTGGGTGCTTCAGGACGAGGCGGCGTCGGCGTATCCGTAGCGGCTGACTAAGCGACGCGAATTCCTCGTCCTCCTTCAGCGCGCGCTGATAATCGGCCTCGATGTCCGGGCCGATCTCCTGGAACGTGGCCGGGCCCTGCTCCTCGGGCATCTCCGGCGGGCGCTTGCGGAACAGCTTGACGCCCTGAGTCTGTTGCGCTGCCTCGGCCTTGCCGACCGCTTCCCGGGTGCTGCGGTCGGCTGCCCTCCGGGCACGCTCAAGGTCCGCCGCACCGGGCACGTCGAGGAAGGCGGCGATGCCGGCCAGCGTCGCGGACGGATCGCGTTGCAGGTCCTCGAAGCGCACCACGTGGCGCGCGGCCTCGTCGCCGGACGTCCAGGCACGCACGTGCTCCGGCCAGAAGCCGCGACCCATGCTCTGTGCGTGCGGGTCGCCGCGATGCGCGATGAACGTCTTCGCTCCGGCCGCCCGGCCGTCCTCCGGCACCCTCATGTACCGCAGGGTACTGAGCAGCACCTCGCGCGGGTCGCGGATCACGTACACCACCTTCGCGGCGGTCGGCTGGAAGGGGCGCAGCACCTCGGCGTCGGGCAGGAATTGCGTCTTGGCGGCCACCGGACCGGTGCCGTCGGCCGGCAGCGTGCGGCCCCGGTGGAAGAGTTCGACGAAATCGGGGACGACGTCGTACAGCGTCTCGACGGTGGTGATCGGCGCGTCCAGCAGGTGAGCGGCCAGCAGCATCTGCACCCGGTAGGCGCCCGATCTCGGGTAGGAGACGATCCAAGCGGTCTCGGTCATCGGTTCGCGGATCCTTCCGTGGTCGAGGCGGCCGGCTCGGCGAGATAACCGAACCGCGCGGCGCAGGCGGCGAACTCCTCGTCGTCGGCGAACAGGCGGAGGTATCCGGCCTCGACGTCGTCGCCGTAGCCCGCCAGCGACTGGCCGGTGAGCCCGGGGCCGAAGAAGTGAGGTCGGCGAGTTGGCGCGGAACGCCTCGGTGGTGCCGGAGCGGTCGCGCCGCTCGACTTCGCGCAGCCGGTCCAGAGTCGAGTTCTGCACGGCGCGCACGACCCGGCCGGGGTCGGCATCGCCGTCGAGTTCCAGGAACTTCACCAGGGTGGTGAGCGTCGCGACCGGGTCGCGCCGCATGTCCTCGTAGCGCACGAGGCACAGCTCGGCGCGGGGGAAGCAGCGCTCGATGACGTCCGGGGAAGTCCACTCATTGACGTGCTGCGGCCAGGAGCCCCAGCCGGTGCGGCGCCAGTCCTCCACACCGCGGTTCTCCAGGAAGTGCTTGGCGAACGCGACGCGGTGCTCCTCGGCGATGTGCAGGAAACGCTCGGAGCTGAGGATGACGTCACGAGGGTTGCGCACGATGTAGATGATCTTGCCGGTGGCGTCGCGGTAGGGGCGCATCACCTCGACGGTCGGCAGGAAATGGGTCTTGACGGCGAGCGCGTTGGGTCCATCGGCGCGCAGCGCGCGGCCGTGGCGGAACTCGTGCGGGAAGTCCGGGACAGTGCGATTGAGGGTCGCCATGCCGTCCACGGCCCGGTCCAGGAGGTATCCGGCGAGCATGACGCGCACCCAGGTGTTGCCGGACTTCGGATAGGAGGCGACCCAGGCGAGGCCGGTCATGCGGTCATCCTTTCGGTGGAGGTATTCGCGTGGGGCGGCGCGATTGGTCGGGCGGACCGGCGGTCGGCGCGGCCTACCGGTCCTCCTCCCGTCCCGCGAACTGAGTGCGGTGCAGCTTCGCGTAGGCGCCGTCGGCGGCCAGCAGCTCGTCGTGGGTGCCGCGCTCGCGCACCAGGCCGCCGTCGAGGACCAGGATCTGGTCGGCGTCCCGGATGGTGGACAGGCGATGCGCGATCACCAGCGAGGTGCGGCCGGCCAGCGCGGTCTTGAGCGCACGCTGGATCGCCGCCTCGGACTCCGAATCGAGGTGCGCGGTGGCCTCGTCGAGCACGACCACCGGCGGGGACTTCAGCAGCAGCCGGGCCAGCGCGACGCGCTGCTTCTCGCCGCCGGACAGGCGGTAGCCGCGGTCGCCGACGACGGTGTCCAGGCGGTCGGGCAATTCCGCGATCAGGTCCCAGATCTGCGCGGCCTCGCAGGCCTCGATGAGGTCGTCCTCGGTGGCGTCAGGGCGGGCGAACAGCAGGTTGGTGCGGATCGTGTCGTGGAACATGTGCGCGTCCTGCGTCACTACGCCGATGGCGTCGTGCAGCGACTGAAGCGTCACGTCCCGCACGTCCTGGCCGCCGATCCGGACCGCGCCTGAGGTGACGTCGTAGAGCCGCGGCACGAGGTGGGAGATGGTGGTCTTGCCCGCGCCCGAGGGGCCGACCAGCGCGGTGAGCCGGCCGGCCGGCGCGCGGAAGGAGACGTCCCGCAGCACGAGGGCGTCCGTGATGCGTTCCGGGGTCTTCAGCGCGATCGACTCCAGCGACGCCAGGGACACCTCGCGCGCCGCCGGGTACCGGAAGCCCACGTTCTCGAACTCGATCTCCGGGGCGGGTTCGGGTCGTCCGGCCGTGCCTGGCACGCCGTCGATATCCACATCGACATCACCGTCGGCGGGAGGCGCCTCGCGCTCACGCAGTTCCAGCACGCGCGCGTCCGGCCGCTCGGCGACCAGCGGTTGGAGGTCCAGCACCTCGAAGACCCGGTCGAAGCTCACCAGCGCGGCCATCACGTTCATCTGCATGTTCGACAGCTGATTGATCGGTCCGTACATCCGGGCCAGCAGCGCGGCCATCGCGACCAGCGTGCCGACCTGGAAGCTGCCGTGCACGGCGAGTTCGCCACCGACGCCGTAGACCAGCGCGGTGGTCAGCCCGGCGAGCAGCGAGACCAGGATGAAGAAGATCCGCGCGTACACGGCCGTCGCCACGGCGATGTCGCGCACCCGCCCGGCCCGGTTCGCGAACAGCCGGGACTCGGCCTGCGGCCGGCCGTAGAGCTTGACCAGCATCGCGCCGGCGACGTTGAAGCGCTCGTTCATCATCGAGCCGGTCTCGGCGTCGAGCTGCATCTCCTGGCGGGTGAGCCGCTGCAGCCGGTTGCCGACGAACCGGCCGGGCACCAGGAAGAACGGCAGCATCACCAGCGCCAGGCAGGTCAGCTGCCAGGACAGCACCAGCATGGTGGCCACCACGAGCGACAGGGTCAGCAGCGTAGAAGCACTCTGCGAGAGCAGCGAGGTCACCGCCTGCTGCGCGCCGATGACGTCCCCGTTGAGCCGGCTGACCAGCGCCCCGGTCTGGGCTCGGCTGAAGAAGGCCAGCGGCTGGCGCTGTACGTGGTCGAAGACGGCGGTGCGCAGGTCGTAGATCAGGCCCTGGCCGACTCGTCCTGAGCACCAGGCCTGGATGTAGACGGCAAGCGCGTCGAGCAGGGCGACACCGGCGATCACGCCGGCCCAGCCGACCACGACGCCGCCGCGATGCGGCACCACCCCGTTGTCGACGATCAGCTTGAGCACCACCGGCCCCGCGGCCGTCGCCACCGCGTCGACCACGGTGGCCAGCAGCAGTGTGATCAGCGCCGCGCGGTAGCGGCGGGCGTAGGGCAGGATGCGCCGGACCGTGCCGGGCCGCACCTTCTGTGTGGTGATCGTCTCGTCGAGGTGCAGTTGCCGGGGGCCCATCCGCGGCGCGCCCGCCATCGCCATGTCCGCTCCCGTCCGTGTGCTGGTTGTCTGAGAACTCAGTGCTCGTCTAATCAGTGCTTGTCTAAGAACTCGATGATCGCCTGGTTGACCTCGTCCGGCCGCTCGAGGTGGCCTAGGTGGCCGCAGTTCGGCAGCTCGATCAGGTCGCAGTCCGGGATCGCGTCGGCGACCTCCGCGCCCAGGCTCGGCGGGCAGATCAGATCGTCCGCGAAGGCGATGACCCGGCACGGAGGCTGTACGCCGCACAGCGCCTCGCGCCGGTCCTCGGAGGTGTCGACGCCGGCCTGGCCGGGTGCCGCCTCGCCGCCGGAGAGCGCGAACACGTCCAGCCAGGTTCGGATCGCGGCGTCGTCGGCGAGCGTGGCCGGGGAGAGCATCTTGAACGCCGTGTCCGCCGCGACCACTTCGGGCGGCAGGCGCAGGGCCGCCTCGGCGGCGATGGACTCGGCTCGCGCCAGGGCCCGGCGCGCGGCGTCGGAGCGTGCCCGGGTGGCCAGCAGCACGGCGCAGCGCACCAGATCGGGGTGGGCGATCGCCAGTTCCTGGGCGACCACGGCGCCCAGCGAGGTGCCGACGATCCGGCACGGGCCGAGCTTCAGCGCCTCGATCAGGCCTTTGGTATCGGCGACGAGGTCGGCCAGCGCGTACTGTCCTGGCGGCGCGTCAGAAGGGGCGATGCCCCGGTTGTCGAACACGACCGTTTCGTAGCCCGCCGCGTTGAGCGCGGGGGTCTGATGGACGGTCCACACCCGCCCGGCGGCGCCGGTGCCCATGATGAGCAGCACCGGCTCGCCGTGTCCGGCCCGCTGGTAGGCGAGCCGGATCCCGTTGGTCCGCAGGAACGCCATGGCGGTCGGTCACCAGCGCCATTCGCGCTTGTTGAGCAGGTGCTCGGCGTGGATGTTCCGCGCGGCGCACCACTTGAGGAACTCCTCGATCTGCCGGAGCTGGTAGGTGTCCTCGGTGTAGGTGGTGGCCATGACGTGGCCCTGCCAGCTCTCCTCGCCCATCGCGTAGATGTATGCCTCGTCCGCGCCGAGCTCGGTCATGATGTCGCCGGCCTGCGCCGCGTTCGAGCCGGAGAGCTTGCGCGAGTCGCTCATCTTCTTGCTGACCGGCTTGGTCAGCAGACCCTGGTAAAGCCAGGTGAGCGGGGCGCCGTCGCACTCCATGCCGAGGAAGGCCATGTCGGCCTTGCCGAGGTGGCCGCGCACGTACCGGTAGAGAACCGGGTCGATGCCGGAGGAGTCGGCGCCGACGAACACCGAGCGCCCGGCCAGCTCGACCCAGTACGTTGACTTGCCGCGGATGTCGAGGTCGGCGTGCTCGCCGAGGAACGGGGTCGCGGTGACCTTCCCGCCGGGCAGCTCGACCTCGTCGAAGTCGTCGACCTCGGTCACCGGCAGGCCGATGGCGCGCAGGTAGAGCGCCAGCGACGGGTCCGGCAGGTTGCCGCGCGAGGAGCGCGGGACCACGATCGAGCCGACCCGGCCGCGCAGCTGCAGCAGCGTCTCCAGCACGATGTGGTCCTGGTGGCCGTGCGTGATCAGCACCAGGTCGATGTAGTCCGGCAGGTCGTCGAGCGTGTAGCGGTCGCCGTGCCGGTTGTCGGTGCTGATGAACGGGTCGGTGACGACCGTGGCATCAGGGCTCTGCATCACCAGGCAGGCGTGGCCGAAGTAGCGGATCCGGCCGCCGGCCTCGATGTGCCGGTCCGGCGACAGGCTCGGCTTGGTGTCGAGCAGCGCGTCGAGCAGCACGGCCCCGGCGTCGTCGAGTTCGAGGATCTCGCGCAGCCGGGCCGCGGTGGTGGGCCGCACGCGCGCGTCGACCAGCTCCGCGAGCGCCGGGTGCCGGAAGGGCAGCGGCAGGTCGAGGATGCCGGGCTTCGACAGGCGCGGCGTGCTGAGGATGAACGGCCGCTCGACGCCGTCGTCCAGGGAGAGCTGGACCGACTGGCGGCCCTCGTCGTAGGCGGCGCTGTGGTAGGTCAGCGGCTCCAGGAAGTGCAGCGAGGCCTGGTTGCTGGTGTCGTACGCCAGCTCGACCAGGCCGTTGAGGGCCGCCGGGAGCTTCGGGTAGAGCGGGGTGAGGTCGAAGCCGGCGGCGTTCTGCCGGACCATGTCTTCGGCCTCCGCGACGGCGGCGGCGATCTCCAGCATCCCGGCGCGGTCGCGCTTGATGGTGTCGACGAGGTCCGCGACCTCGGGCACCCGGGACTCGGGAACGCCGACGAAGTAGCCGCCGCGCAGTTCGGGGTTGGTGCTGGCCGCCGCGTGTACCTGCGGCGACTGCAGGTAGGACTCCAGCATCGGGATCTGCACGTTCGCCAGGTTCATCGAGCCCTGGATCGGCGCCACCGTGTGCAGCCACGCGTAGAAACGGTCGACCAGCGGCTCCAAGACCACGTTCGACCGCAGATATCTCGGCTCGCCGCCGTCCGCCATTTTCTCTCCTTCATCCGGTAGCCGGGCACTGATGCCGGGCTCCGAACCAATATGGCATTGGACTGATTCGGCGGGACAGGCGCGAGGAGTAACAGGCGGCGGATCGCGGCAAGGTACGGATCTGTTTGAGCTGCGATGATTCTTTGATTTTGAAGCCCGCTGTTTAAGCGTCAGTGTTTAACTGATGACACCGCGCAGTTGAACACCACACAGAAGCACGTGGCACGCGGAAATCGCAAGTGTCCGTATCCACTGCCATTCGTGGATACGGACACTTGACAATTTCTCAGCCGCCTGAACGCTATTCCGCGCGCAGCGCGTCCACCGTCCGGGCCTTGGCCGCCCAGCTCGCCGGGGGCAGCGCGCCGATCACCGCGATGGCGATGCCGCCGAGCAGCAGCGCCCCGAGCAGCGGGATGGTGAACACGTCGAGATCGGCCGCCGGGATCTCGGTGCCCGCGGCGTGGCCCATCGCCGGCAGCACGAGGCCGTGCAGCAGCACCCCGATCGGGACGCCGACCAGCCCGGCGAGCAGGCCGACGGCCGCCACCGAGGTGACCACCATGCCAAGGGTCTGACGTGGCGACATCCCCAAGGCCTTGAAGACGCCGAGGTCGTGGACGCGCTCGCGGGTGTCGAGGACCACGGTGTTCAGGACGCCGAGCCCGGCGACGGCGACCAGCATCAGCGTGAGCAGCGCGGTCAGGGTGTCCATCGCCAGGACGGTGTTGCTGACGACGCGCACCTTGTTCGGCAACGCGGAGAAGTGCGTGCCGGTCAGCACCGAGTTCAGCCCGCCGAGGTAGGAGTCCACCGAAACGCCCGGCTTGACGCCGATGTTGTACTGCATCGACGGCGGTAGGACGTAGGCGTTCAGGCCGGCGACTGACGCCGCGTCAGTCAGCACTACCAGGCCGCCGTTCTGCAGGTCGAAGACCTCGCCGACGATCCGCACGTCGGCGCGCTTGCCGTTGTCGGTGAGCGTGATGGTGTCGCCGACGTGCGTCCCGGTGGAGTTCAGGAAGCCGGACGGAACGACGGCCTGTCCCGGGCCGGTGAACCAGGACCCGGAGATCATCTGGTAGGCGCCGTGGGTGGAGTCGCCGGTGTAGAGGACGACCTTGGTCTGACCGGCGAGCCCGGCTACGCCGAGGCTGGTCTGCGCGGAGCTGTAGTACCAGGCGGTCCCGGATTGCGCAGTGATCGCGGCGGCGACCTTGGCCGTGTCGGTTGTGTCAAAACCCGTAGAAGTGTGCGTCACCGAAGACGCGAACACTGTGGAGTATTTAGCTGGGGAGTACTTGGCTGCCAACGGCGCGGTCGGCGGGGCGGGGACCGAACCCGCCGCCGGGGCGCTTGGCGCGATGGCGGGTCCGCCGCCCGCGCCGCCGAGGTCCTGGACCACGACGTCGCCCGACGACTGCATGTCCATCGCGTTCTGCACGCCGTTGAGGGAGACCGCGAGGCCGACGCCGAACGTGACGCCGACGGCGCCGAGCATCACCGCCGCGGCCATCGTGGCGGAGCGTGCCGGGCGGCGGAACGGTGAGGCCAGGCCGAGGCTGAGGTGCCGGGGCAGCGGCAGTCGGCCGAGGCGCTCGCCGATCACCCGGCCACGGCCGGTGGCCGGAGTGCGGCCGACGACCAACGCGTCGATGGTTCGCAGCCGTCCGGCGCGCAGCGCAGGAGCCAGGGCGGAGGCGACGACCGCGGCCAGCACGACGAGCGCGACCGTAAGGTCGACCCAGGCGGGCACGGTGCTCGCATCGGTGCCATAAGCCTTGCCCGCCTTGCCGAGGATCACCACCGACGCGGCGTTGCCGGCCAGGACGCCGAGTACCGTCCCGACCAGCGCCGGGATCAGCGCCTGCGCCACGTACGCGCGCACCACCTGGGACGGGGTGAAGCCGATCGCTTTCAGGATGCCGATCCGCCTGGTCGCCGCGCCGACCGCGCCGCCGACCACGATCGCGATCACCAGGATCGACATGACCAGGCCGAGGATCGCGAACGCGACGACGAAGGGCACGTATGGCGCGGAGTTGCGGTCCGCGGCGGTCTTCACCGGCAGGTAGGAGGCTGCCTGGGTGATCGCGCCGGCCGGGACGGCGGCGGCGATCGCGGAGCGGTCGGCGGCGACGGCAGCGTCATTTCCCGTGCTGGCGAACCGGTAGAGCATCTGCACCTGCGGCGTGGCGCTGGAGGAGCTCAGCGCGGTCAGCTCGGCCGGGGTCACCCACGCGTCGGCGGTCGAGCTGACCGACCGGGCCAGGCCCACGACGAGCAGGCTCGGCTTGCCGGGCGAGTCGGGGAGCACGAGGTGGTCGCCGACGGACAGCTGCGGATTCTTGGAATTGAGCACGATCTCGCCGGTGCGGCCGGCCCAATGCCCGGCGGTGAGTACGAGGTCGTCGACCGGTCCGTTCGGGTCGCCGCGCCCCGCGACGGTGAGCGGGGGCATCGGCGAGCCGACCGGCGTGTCGGAGGAGTTCTTCCCGGCCTGCGCGGCCAGCGAGAGCACCGGGAACGGCCCGGCGGCAGCGGTCACTCCGGCGGCGTGTTCGGTGGCCGTCAGTTGCGAGCCAGTGGCCTTCGAGGCGTCGAAGACCACCGCGAGGTGCGCGCCGTTCTGCTGGTTGAAGGCGTGGTCGAAGGGCGCCTGGGAGACCACGAGCAGCCCGGCGCCGAGCACGGAGGCGGTCACCGCGGTGAGCGTGGTCAGTGTCATCACCAGGGTCTGGACGCGTCGCCGGCCGACTCCGGCGCGCACCACCCGGCCGAGGGCGCTCATCGGACCGGACCGACCGCGTCGCGGACCGGACCCAGCACGTCGCTGGCGATCCGGCCGTCAACGAGTTCGATGGTGCGGGTCGCGCAGGTGGCGGCGAGCACCGTGTCGTGGGTGACCAGCACGATGGTCTGGCCGTCGTTGTTCAGCCGGATCAGCAGTGCCTTGACGTCCTCGCCGGAAGCGGTGTCCAGGGCGCCGGTCGGCTCGTCGGCCAGCAGTAGCGGCGGCCGGTTCATCAGGGCGCGGGCGACCGCGACGCGCTGGCGTTCACCGCCGGACAGCCGGCCGGGGTAAGCGGCGGCGTGCCGGCCGATGCCGAGGTAATCCAGCAGTTCGGCGGCGCGGCTCAGGGCCCGGCCGCGCGGCATCCCGGCGAGCTGCGCCGGCAGGATGACGTTGTCGGTGACGGTCAGGTCGTCGAGCAGGTTGAAGAACTGGAAGACGATGCCGATCTGGTCGCGCCGGTAGCGGGCCGACTCGGCCTCGTTCATGGTGTCGACGCGCAGGCCGGCCACGGTGACGGTGCCGGAGGTCGGCTTGTCCAGCCCGGCGAGCAGGTTCAGCAGGGTGGACTTGCCGCTGCCGGAGGGGCCGAGGACCGCCAGCGCCTCGCCCTCGCGTACCTCGAGGCTCAGGCCCGCCAGGGCCGGCGGGCCGTCGCCGTAGTTCTTTGCCGCTCCTGCGATCTGGATGATGGGCGAGCTCACCGGAACCTCCCGCGTTCGTTGATTGCAAAGCCCTGAGACAGTCGTCGATTGAACAGCCCTGACACTAGGCGCGGGCCGCCCGGCGCCGCGTCGGCCGCCGGCCCGAAATCCGGTCGGCCGGCCGGGCGAATCCGCGCGGCTGGTAATCCGCGCGATGTACCTCGCGCGGTCGAGACGGGATCGGGTCACCGGCCGATGCGCCCGGACGCGGCGTTTTGCCAGACTGGCGGCATGAACGAGGTGCGGATCAGCAGCGGGTGGCGCGGCGGCCTGGCGACCGTGTGGCGGCGTTCGGCGCCGCCCGAGGGGATGACCAAGCGGGCCTGGCTCGCGGACGGGGCGATCGCGGTGACGCTGGCGGTGGCGACCTACGCCAACGCCCTGAACCGGGGTCAGCACTCAGACTCGCTGGTCGGGCCGAACGGGGTGGTCCCGGGAAAGGCGCCGGGCGCGTGCGGGACGCTGACCACGATCTATCCCCCGGCGGCGTCGTGGCAGTTGATGCTCGCGATGGTCACCGCGCTGCCGCTGGTACTGCGCCGGCGCTTCCCGCTGGCGACGCTGTGGACGGTGCTCGGCGCGAGCCTGCTGTACCAGGCGAGTCCGGGCTTTGATCCGACGTACACGCTCGCGGCATGCGTCATCGCCGGGTACAGCGCGGTGGTGCTCAGCCCCTATCGGGCAGCCGCGACCGCGAGCGCGATCGCCGGCACGGCGCTGATCGCGATCTTCCACAAGGAGGATCTGCCGACCGAGAAGCCGGGGCTGGCGACGCTGCTGCTGCTCATCCCGATCATCTTCGCGATCAACACGGCGCGCGCGTCCCGCCAGCACGCGCTGAACATGGAGGCCCAGCAGGCGAACGCGACCCGCTTGGCGGTCGAGCGCGAGCGGGCGCGGATGGCGCACGAACTGCACGACGTGGTCACGCACAACGTCAGCGTGATGACCGCGCAGGCCGGTGCGGCGCGCACCGTGCTCGACCTGTCGCCGGACGAGGCGCGCGAAGCGATGCTGGCGGTGGAGGCCGCGGGCCGGGCGGCGATGACCGAGCTGCGGCATGTCATGGGCCTGCTGACGATGACCGGGGACGGCCCGGACCCGGCGGGTTCGCGCGGATCTGGCCCCGCAGCCGGGCCTCGGCCAGGTCGAGCAGCTCGCGGCGCGGGTGCGCGACACCGGCGTCCCGGTGGAGCTTTCGGTGACCGGGACGGTGACGCCGCTGTCGGCCGGAGTGGACCTGGCGGCGTATCGGGTGGTGCAGGAGGCGTTGACCAACGCAGTGAAGCACGCGCCCGGTTCGAGCGTGCGCGTCGCGGTGCACTACGGCGTGGAGGACGTGTGGGTCGAGGTCTCCGACACCGGCGGTGCGCGGCCGGGCGCGGGCATCGGCAGCGGTTTGGGCGGGCATGTCGGCCGTGTCGTCGGCGGCAGTGGCAGCGGACTGATCGGACTGCGCGAGCGGCTGGCTGTGTACGGTGGCACCCTGCACACCGCCCGGCACGAGGACGGGGGTTTCCTGGTGCGCGCAGTGATCCCACGGGAGGCGACATGATGGGGGTTGGGGCTGAGAGCGGCGGCGGGGGCGGCGGCAGGATCGGCCGGATGGACGCTGACGGGACGTCGGAGCCGGTGGCGGAAGCGGAAGTCGACGCGGTCGAGACGCCGATCCGGGTCGTCATCGCGGACGATCAGGCGCTCATGCGCACCGCCTTCCGGATGATTCTGACTGCCGCCGGCATCTCGGTGGTCGCGCAGGCCGCGACGGGTCTGGAGGCGGTGGAGGCGGTCCGCCGGTCACGGCCGGACGTGGTGCTGATGGACATCCGCATGCCGGAGCTGGACGGACTTGAAGCCACCGCCCGAATCCTGGCCGGCCCCGAGCCGCCGCGAGTGATCGTGGTCACCACGTTCGACCTGGACAAGTACGTGTACGCGGCGCTCAGCGCGGGCGCGAGCGGTTTCCTGCTCAAGGATGTGACGCCGGAACATCTCGTGGCCGCGGTGCGGATGGTCCGCGCGGGCGACGCGATGCTGGCCCCGGCGATCACCCGACGGCTGGTCGAGCGTTTCGTGGGCCGCGACGATCCGGTCACGCCGCTGCAACGCGACCTGGCCGCGCTCACCGCGCGGGAACTGGAGGTGTTCCGGCTGTTGGCAGGCGGCCTGACGAACCTGGAGATCGCGCAGCGGCTGCATCTGAGCTCCGCGACGGTGAAGACGCACGTGGCGCGGATCCTGTCGAAGCTGGAACTGCGCGACCGCGCGCAGGCCATCATCGTGGCCTACGAGACGGGACTGGTCACCCCCGGCGGCGGTAGTGTCGCCGGGGGCGAGTGAGATGCCAGCTTATTGAGCTGGCTGACCGCCTTGGGCCGGCCCGTCAGAGCTATCCGAGCCGTCCGAGTCGGCCCGCCACTGCTCGACCGCGTCCCAGATGCGTTCCAGGTTTTCCGGTCGGCCGAGTTCGGCGTGCCGGCAAGGCAGTCGGTGCTCGACGATCGGCCCGGCGACGTACGGCCGCCAGCGGGCTGCAGTCGGCGTACCCTCTGGCCGGTCGTGCCCCGCGACGAGCAGCAGCATGCCGCCCTCGTAATCCGCGAAGCGGTGACGTCGACGCAGCGCGCCGTTGTTCTGGAAGATGCGCGCGAGCGTGACGAGTTCGTCGTCGGGGATCGCGCCGAGCACCCGCCCGGCCTCCTGGCGGACGGTGTCGAGCAGGTGCGTCAGTTCGTCGTCCGGGTCCGGCTCTTGGCGCGTCTGGACCTCGGGTTCGTCCTCGGCGGGGTACGTGTCGACGACGACGAGCGCCGCGACCTCCTCCCCCGCCGCCCGAAGCTGGACGGCGATCTCGTGCGCCGGCACCCCGCCGAACGACCAGCCGAGCAGGTGATACGGCCCGTGCGGCTGCACGGTGCGGATCTGTTCGATGTAGTCGGCCGCCATCTCCTCGATGGAGCGCGCGAGTTCGCCGACGCCGCCAAGACCACGTGCCTGGACGCCGTAGAGCGGCGTGTCTTCCGGCACGTATCTGGCGAGCGGCATGTATGACCAGCTCAAGCCGCCGCCAGGGTCGATGAGGAAGAACGGCGGCCGGGTTCCCTGTGTCCGGATGGGCAGCAGGACGTCGAGGGCGTCGCGGACGCTGGAGAGCGTCATCTGCTGCATCAGGCCACTGACGGTCGGCGCCGCGAGCAGCGAGCGCAGTGCGATGGTGACGCCGCGAGCCGCCAGCGCCGAGACCAACCGCACCGCGAGCAGCGAATGCCCGCCGAGCCGGAAGAAGTCGTCATCCACGCCGACCGAGGGCAGGCCGAGCACTTCGGCGAACGCCTCGCACATGCGGGCTTGCAGGACGGTGACGGCTCCGGTGCCGGCTCTGTCGGCGTCGGCGTCGGGTGGCGATGTCGCGTACTCGGGCTCTGGCAGAGCCTTGCGGTCGAGTTTCCCGTTGGCCGTCACCGGAAGCGCTTCAAGCACCACGACCGCCGACGGAACCATGTACTGCGGCAAGCTCGATGCCGCATGCGCCAGCACCGACTCGGTCAGCTCGCCGGCGCCGCCAGCGGGCACGATGTAGGCGATCAGACGCTTGTCACCGAAGGCATCCGCGCGCGCGATCACAACGGCCTGCGACACTCCCGGATGCGCGGCGACCACAGCCTGCACCTCACCCGGCTCGATCCGGAACCCGCGGATCTTCACCTGATCATCCGCACGTCCCAGATACTGCAGGTTCCCGTCGGCCGACCAGCGCACCCGGTCGCCGGTGCGATACATCCGCTCGCCGGGAGCGAACGGACAGGCCACGAACCGCTCGGAACTCAGCCCGGCACGACCCGCGTACCCGCGCGCCAACTGCGCACCCGCGAGATACAACTCCCCTTCCACGCCGGGCACGACGGGAGCCAGACGCTCATCGAGCACGTACACCCGCGTGTTGAACACCGGCGACCCGATCGTCACTGGCGTCCCAGACGCGCACTCCACGCCGGTGACGTCGACGGACGCCTCGGTCGGACCATAGAAGTTGAACAGCTTCACGTCCGGCAACACGGAAGAGAACCGATCCCGCAGCGAGGCCGGCAACGCCTCACCCGAACACACCACAGCCCGAAGACCGGTGGACGATGCCGAGTCCGGATCCGCCAGGAACACTTCGAGCATCGAAGGCACGAAGTGCGCGAACCGGACCTGTTGATCCGCGACCAGCGCGGCGAGGTACCCCGGGTCCCGATGTCCACCCGGTGCGGCCACGACCATCCTGCCGCCGAACAGCAACGGCCAGAACAGCTCCCACACCGACACGTCGAACCCGAACGGGGTCTTGAACAACACCCCGTCACCGAGCTCCAGCCCCAGGGCCGACTGCTGCCAGAACAACCGGTTCACGACACCGGCGTGCGGAACCACCACACCCTTCGGCCGACCAGTCGAGCCGGATGTGAAGATCACATATGCACCCTGAGCCGGACGAACGACCGGCAAGACAACCGAATCAGGGTCCTGTGAAACTTTCAATGCGTCAGTTGTCGCGATGCCCTGCGGAATGAGTGCCGCCCACGCATCGACGGTCACCGCGTGCCGAGCACCAGCGTCCGCGAACATCACGCCGATCCGCTCAGGCGGCAGTTCCGGATCCACCGGCAGATACGCCGCACCCGCCTTCAACACCCCGAGCAGCGAGACGATCATCTCGACGGACCGCTCCAGCACCACGCCGACGACCGACTCGGCACCGACGCCAGATGCGACCAGTCGGCACGCGAGGCTGTTCGCCCGATCATCGAGCTCGGCGAACGTCACCTCCTCGCCCTCGAAGACCACCGCGACCGCATTCGGCGTACGCGCAACCTGAGCCTCGAACAGAGCCGGCAACGTCCCGTGGCCGACCTCGAGGTCGACAGCGGTGTCGTTCCACTGCTCAAGCACCAACCGACGTTCGACGTCGCCGAGCACGTCCAGCTCGGTCAGCGGGACGTCGCTGTCGAATTCCAGCGCGTCCAACAGGTTCGTGAGCGCGCTGTTCAGCATCGCGCACACCTGCTGCGGATCGGCCGGGGACACCGCGTCGACCGTCAGCCACAGGCCATCGCCGTCGTCGTCTACTGACACGCTCATCGGGTAGTTGGTGCGCTCCCGCAGGAATACGGTCCGGATCCCGCCAGGCGTACCGCCGTCAACTGGCACCTCGGGGGCCGTGTTGGTGGGCGCGGGCGCGGGTGCGGTCGCGTTGTGCCGGTAGTTGAACAGCGACGTGAACAGCGGCGAGTTCGCGGACACCCCAGACATCCGCTGCGCGACAGCCAGCGGGGCATGCTCGTGTTCGAGCAGCCCGGCGAGCTGGCTCCGCATCCGCTCCACCGCGCCCGACGCACCGAGCCCGACCGTGTTCAACCGCACCGGCAGCGTGTTGATGAACGGTCCAGCCACTCGGTCCGCGCCCGCACCGGCGTTCATTCGGCCGAACAACACCGTGCCGAACACCACGTCGTCCCGACCGGCGAGCGCCGCGAGCACCCGCGCCCACGCTACGTGCAGCACTGTCGCAGGGCTCGCACCCAGTCCGCGCGACACCGACCGCACACGTGCCGCCGTGTACGGCTCGACCTGAAGCATCGCTCGCATGGACTGCACGCCGTCGCCGCGAACGTCGGTCAGGCCGTACGGAGCAGTGGTCTCGGTGACGTCGCCGAGCAGGTCGGCGAAGTACCGCTCGTGCTCGTCCACTGAGACACCGCCGCGTGCCTGCGCCACGAAGTCTCGGAACGGAAGCGGCGCCGGCAGCAGTGCGCCGCGCCCCGCCAGGATCTCCCGCACCTCGTGCAGCACCACTTCCATGCCGGTGTGGTCGCGGACCATCTGGTGGATGCGGAGGAGCACCAGCCAGCGGCCGTCCTGTGCCGGAGCCTCGGCGATGTGCGCGTCCAGAAGCGGCGGACGGCGCAGCTCCATAGCGGTCCCGGCCGACGCGAGCAGCGCCTCGACGGGATCGTCAATGTTCTGATCGAGGACGACTTCGGCCATGGGCAGTTCGGCGTGCCGCCAGACCACCTGTACGGGCTCTGTCAGGCCCTCCCAGAGGATGCCGGTGCGGTAGACGGCGTGCCGATCGATCACCTGCTGCAACGCGGCCAGGAACGCGTCGAGGCGGGACCGCGCGTCGAATTCCAGCACGACGGGCATGACGTAGACGTCGTCTCCGCCGCCTTGCGCCATCAGGTGGTGGAACAGGACGCCTTCCTGCAGCGGCGCCAGCGGATAGACGTCCGCGACGTTGCGCGCGCCGCCGTCGACCGAGGCCACGACT
The DNA here is from genome assembly GCA_963714445.1 of uncultured Actinomycetota bacterium. GTDB lineage: Bacteria > Actinomycetota > Actinomycetes > Streptomycetales > Catenulisporaceae > Actinocrinis. Next base: position 13,963 of record CAVQPP010000359.1, on the reverse strand, counting down.
CGCGCGACCTCGTCCGCCGAGAGCGCGACCAATGGCAGCATCTGCGGCGTGATCGCGTCCGCGTCGTCAGGGATCAGATTCTCCGGGACGGCGACGGCTTCGGCGCCGGCGGACAGCGCGAGACCGGCGACGGTCGGGGACTCGAACAGTGCACGCACCGAGATCGAGACGCCCCGCACCCGCAGCCACTCCACCAGCCGCACTGCCAGCAGCGAATGCCCACCTAGTTCGAAGAAGTCGTCGTCGACGCCGACGCGGGGCCGGTTCAGGACCTCGGCGAAGCCCGCGCACAGCACCTCCTCGCGTGGCGTCGCGGGACCGCGAGATCCGCTGGATACGGAAGCTGCGACGTCGAGGGCTGGCAGGGCCTTGCGGTCCAGTTTCCCGTTGCTGGTCAGGGGAAGCGCGTCGAGCGTGATCAGGGCGGTGGGCACCATGTGCTCGGGCAGCCGTGCGGACAGGTAGGTCCGAACGGCAGTGGCCAGGGTGGCCTCGTCCTGCGCATCGGGCTCTTCGGGCACGAGGTACGCCACCAGCCGCTTGTCGCCCGGCGCGTCCTCGCGGACGATGACAGCAGCCTGCGAGATCAACGGATGTCCGGCGACGGCTGCCTGAACCTCGCCAGGCTCCACGCGGAAGCCGCGGATCTTCACCTGCTCGTCCGCACGCCCCACGAACTCGAGCAGCCCGTGCTCGGTCCAGCGCGCCCGGTCGCCAGTGCGATACATCCGCTCGCCTGGCGCAAAGGGGCAGGCTATGAAGCGTTCCGCCGTCAGGGCCGGACGACCGACGTAGCCGCGAGCCAACTGCGCGCCCGAGACGTACAACTCCCCCGCGACGCCCGCTGGCACCGGCCGCAATCGCGGCATCGAGCACGAATAACCGCGTGTTCGCGACTGGAGTTCCTACCGGGACGCGACCGGCTCGACAGCACCTCCGCGTCGAGCCGGACGGTGGCGACACCGACTGTCGTCTCCGTCGGGCCGTAGTGGTTGAACACCTCGCAGCCACGCGCCCCGGCGACGGACACCAGCTCACGCACCCAGCCCGGATCGGCAGCCTCACCGCCGAGCACGAGCGAGCGCGCCGGCAGCACGGACTCCGGTCCCCGCGCCGAACTGAGCGCCGCGAGATGCGAAGGCACCGCTTTGATGAAATCAATGTGTTGAGTGCTGATGACGTCGGCGACCGCCACCGCGTCCACCGCGTCGTCCGCGCTCAGAATGTGCAGCGTTCCGCCGGAGGACAGCGCGGCGAACACGACGGTATTGCCCAGGTCGGTGACCTGCGCCTGCAACAGTGCGTACCTGCCGGCACCGAAACCCACGCGCTGCGGAACCGAGGCGACATAGTTCGCCAAGCCGCCGTGCGTGACCGCGACGCCCTTCGGCACACCGGTCGAGCCCGACGTGTAGACGACGTAAGCAACCTGATCCGGTGCCAGCGCGATCTGCGGCGCCGTCACCGGCCGCGAAGCCAGGGCCGCGACCGTCGCGGGATCGTCCACGGCGACCGTCAGCAGGCGGCCCACCGGCAGCTCGTCCAACACGTCCCGCGAGCCGACCAGCACGGCAGCCCGGCTGTCGGCCAGCATGAACGAGATCCGATCTGCCGGATAGCCGGGATCCATCGGCAGATAGGCCGCGCCTGCCTTCCAGACGCCGAGTATCGCCGCGATCATGTCGATGCCGCGCGGCAGGCACAACGCGACCGCCGACTCCGCGCCGATGCCGAGCGCACGCAGATGATGCGCCAGCCGATTCGCCCGCGCGTCCAACTCCGCGAACGTCAGCTCAATACCCTCACACACCACCGCGAGCGCATCGGGAACCCGCGCCGCCTGTGCCTCGAACAACTCGACGACCGACGACGCACCGACCTCGGCGGCCGTGTCGTTCCACTCCGTCAGGACTCTGTCGCGTTCCCCGGGGCCGAAGACGTCCACGGCGCTCAGCGGCACGCCGAGTCGGCGACCAGGACGTCCAGGAGCAGCGCCCAGCGTTCGGCGATGCGCTCGACCGTCCCGGGTCGAACAGGTCGGCCGCGCCGGTCAGGTCACCGAAGAGCCCGGCCGGCGCGCCGTCCGCGTCAAAGGCCTCGCCGATGAGCAGTGCGAGGTCGAACTTCGCGGCGGCCCGGTCGTCGCGTCCGATGGCACCGCGCCGGTCCGCAGCCCGGGCAGGTCGATCACGCGCGACGGTGTTCTGGAAGGTCAGCACGACCTGGAACAGCGGATGGCGCGCCAGCGACCGGGACGGGGCCAGCTCCTCCACCAGCGCGCTCGAACGGGACGTCCTGGTGCGCGAACGCGGACAGGCTCGTCTCGCGCACCCGCGCCGAGCAGGTCGGCGAACGTCGGGTCGCCGGACAGGTCGGTGCGCACCACCAGGGTGTTGACGAAGCACCCGACCAGGTCGTCCAGCGCCTCGTCGGTGCGCCCGGCGACCGCGAAGCCGATCGGGATGTCAGTGCCCGCGCCGAGCCGGGACAGCAGCACGGCCAGCGCCGCCTGCAGCACCATGAACATGGTCACGCCCGAGCACGCGGGCGACGTCGACCAGCCGTGCGATGCGTCTCGGCCGGAGATCCGACAGCGCGACGCGGTGCCCGCGGTGGCTCGCGCTCCGCCGGGCGCGGCCGGTCGTATGGGCAGCTCCAGCTCTTCCGGCGCGCCGGCGAGCGCGTCGCGCCAGTAAGCGACCTGCCGCGCGATCAGGCTCGTCCGGGTCGCCCGCGTCGCCGAGCAGTTCGCGCTGCCAGAGCGTGTAGTCCGCGTATTGCACCGGCAGCGGCGCCCACTGCGGCGCCTGGCCTTCGCGACGCGTGCGGCGTACGCCGTCGAGAGGTCGCGGGCCAGCGGACCGGCCGACCAGCCGTCGCCCGCGATGTGATGCATGACCAGACGAGGACGTGCTCCTGCGGGCTGGATTCCGAGCACGAGGCGCGAACCGGCGCATCGACGGCGAGATCGAACGCGTGCTGCGTCGCCGACTCGACCGCGCGCGGCAGGTCCTCCGCGGTGACCTGGCGGTATTCCAGCCGCCATGGCACCTCGTCCGGAGCGAGGACGCGCTGATAGGGCTCGCCGTCGCTGACGCCGAATACCGTACGCAGCACCTCGTGGCGAGCGATCACGTCGCGCAACGCGGCGTCGAGCGCGCCCCGATCCACGCCGCCCACGAGGCGGAGCAGAACGGGAATGTTGTAGGAGGGGCTCGGTCCTTCGAGTTGCGCGATGAACCAGAGGCGGCGCTGCGCGAAGGAGAGCGGCACGCGCTCGTCTCGGTGTTCGTCCCAGTGCTCGCGGCGCGGCGCGGCGGTCAACGCGGGCCGGGCCGCTCCGCTCGACTCGTCCAGGCGTGCGGCGAGGCCTGCCGGCGTCGGCGACTGGAACAGGGTACGAAGCTCCAGCTCGACGCCGAGCACCATGCGAATGCGACTGGCCAGGCGCGTCGCCAGCAGCGAGTGCCCGCCCAACGCGAAGAAGTCGTCATCCACGCCCACTGATTCGCGGCCGAGGACCTGAGCGAACGCGCCGCAAATCAGTTCCTCGCGAAGAGTCGCCGGCGCACGGCCGACGCCGCTCGTGACCTGCGGTTCCGGCAGGGCTTTGCGATCGAGTTTCCCGTTGGCCGTCACCGGAAGCGCGTCAAGCACCACGACCGCAGACGGAACCATGTACTCCGGCAGGCTCGAAGCGGCATGCGCCAGCACCGATCCGGTCAGCTCCGCAGCAGTCGGGCCACCGTCGGCGGGCACGACGTACGCGATCAGACGCTTGTCACCCGAAGCATCCGCACGCGCGATCACGACGGCTTGCGACACGTCCGGATGCGCAGCGATGATGGACTGCACCTCACCCGGCTCAATCCGGAATCCACGGATCTTCACCTGATCGTCGGCACGCCCAAGGAAGTCCAGCGTCCCGTCAGCCGTCCAGCGGATCCGGTCGCCGGTGCGGTACATCCGCTCGCCGGGGACGAACGGGCACGCGACGAACCGCTCGGACGTCAATCCCGCGCGTCCGACATAGCCGCGCGCCAACTGTGCGCCAGCCAGGTACAGCTCCCCTGTCACGCCAGGCGGAACGGGAGCCAAGCGCTCATCGAGCACGTACACCCGCGTGTTGAACACCGGCGACCCGATCGAGACCGGCACGCCAGGCGCACACTCGACGCCGGTCACGTCCACCGACGCCTCGGTCGGACCGTAGAAGTTGTGCAGCGCCACATCCGGCAACGCGTCGAAGAAGCGATCCCGCAACGAGGCGGGCAACGCCTCACCCGAACACACCACGGCCCGAAGACCTGCGCACGATGCCGAGTCCGGATCCGCGAGGAACGCCTCCAGCATCGACGGCACGAAGTGCGCGAACCGCACCCCTTGATCCGCGATCAACCCGGCGAGATATCCCGGGTCCCGATGTCCACCAGGCGCGGCCACGACCATGGTTCCGCCGAATAGCAACGGCCAGAACAACTCCCAGACCGACACGTCGAACCCGAACGGGGTCTTGAACAACACGCCGTCTTCGAGTTCCAGCCCGAGGACCGACTGCTGCCAGAACAGCCGGTTGACGATTCCCGCGTGCGGAACCATCACGCCCTTCGGCCGGCCCGTCGAACCCGATGTGAAGATCACGTAGGCACCCTGACCAGGGCGGATCATCGGCAACAGAACCGAATCAGCGTCCTGTGAAACTTTCAACGCGTCAGTTATCGCGACGTCCGCCGGAATCAGTGACGCCCAAGCATCGACGGTCACCACGTGCCGGGCGCCAGCGTCGGCGAACATCACGCCGATCCGCTCAGCAGGCAGTTCCGGGTCGATTGGCAGGTACGCCGCACCGGCCTTCAACACCCCGAGCAGCGAGACGATCAACTCAACGGACCGCTCCAGGACCACGCCGACGACCGACTCCGCACTCACGCCGGACGCGACCAACCGGCGCGCGAGGCCGGTCGCCTGGGCGTCGAGCTCGGCGAACGTCACCTCCTCACCCGCAAAGACCACCGCGACTGCATTCGGCGTTCGCGCAACCTGGGCCTCGAATAGACCGGGCAACGTCCCCAGGCCCGGCCTCGAGGTCGACAGCGGTGTCGTTCCACTGCTCCAGCACCAGCCGGCGCTCGGCGTCGCCGAGCACGTCGACGGCCGCAGCAGGGTACGTCACGTCGTCGGCCATCGCCTCCAGCACTCGCACCAGCCGTTCGGCGAAGCCCTCGACCGTATCGCGGTCGAACAGGTCCGCCGCGCCGATCAGCTCGCCACCGAGCCCTGCCGCGCGGCCGTCGTCGTCGAAGGCTTCTGCGAAGGAGACGTCGAGGTCGAACTTCGCCGGTGCCGAGCCGGAAACGGATGCAGTCGGCTGTCCCTGGGCACGCACGCCGGGCATGTCGAGCGTCGCACGCGCGGTGTTCATCAGCGTGAGCCCGACCTGGAACAGCGGATGCCGCGCCAGCGACCGGGCCGGGGACAGCTCCTCGACCAGGCGCTCGAACGGGACGTCCTGATGCCCGAACGCGGACAGACTCGTCTCCCGCACCCGAGTGAGGACATCGCCGAGCGTCGGGTTCCCGGACAGGTCGGTGCGTACGACCAGGGTATTGACGAAGAATCCGACCAGGTCGTCCACCGCCTCGTCGGTGCGCCCCGCGGCCGAGACGCCGATCGGGATATCGTCGCCCGCGCCCAACCGCGAGAGCAGCACCGCGAGCGCGGCCTGCACGACCATGTACAGCGTGACGCCCTCGGCCCGAGCGACCTCGGCCAGCCTCCGATGCAGCTGCGCCGACACCGTCAGCGGGACGCGATGTCCGACGTGACCGGCCACCGCTGGACGCGGACGATCGAACGGAAGCTCCAGCTCCTCCGGCGCACCGGCCAGCGCCTCGCGCCAGTACGCGACCTGCCGAGACAGCAGGCTGTCGTCATCCTCAGTGACGCCGAGGAGACCGCGCTGCCACAGCGTGTAGTCCGCGTATTGGACCGGCAGCGGCTCCCACTCTGGTGCTCGGCCGTCGATGCGCGCGGCGTAAGCGGTCGAGATGTCGTGGGCCAATGGCCCGCTCGACCAACCGTCGCTCGCGATGTGGTGCGTAACCACGACCAGGACCTGCTCGTCGGCGCTGTCAGCACTCGCGCGGATCAGCCATGCTCTAATCGGCACTTCGCCCGCGAGATCGAACGCGTGCTCACTCGCTCGCGCCACCGCAGCGGCTACGTCGTCCCCGGAAGGCTCGACGACCTCCAGCGCCCAATCAAGTTCATCTACCGGCACAATGCGCTGATACGGTTGCCCGTCCTCTCCCTCGGCGAAGATCGTGCGCAGCACCTCGTGCCGCTCCAGCACGTCACGAAGCGCCGCGTTCAGCGCCGCGTCGTCGACGTCGCCGGAAAGCCGCAGCGCGACCGGCAGGTTGTACGTCGCGCTCGCGCCTTCGAGCTGCGCGATGAACCACAGCCGCTGCTGCGCGAACGACAGCGGAACCCGATCTGGCCGCTCCGTCACCCGCGCCACAGCCGTTCGAGCACGGCCCGATTCACCCAACCGCGACACCAAACGCGCCGGGGATGAGGCCTCGAACAACACGCGCAGCGACAGTTCCACACCCAAGACGGCACGCAGCCGACTGACTAGCCGAACTGCCGAGAGCGAGTGACCGCCGAGCGCGAAGAAGTCGTCGTCCACGCCGACTGCCGGGCAGACCCAGCACCCGCGCGAACGCTCCGCAGACCAGCTCGTCCAGTGCGCCCGACGGACGCCGTCCGGCAGCCGAAGCGGCCGGGAGTTCGGGCGCCGGCAGTGCCCTGCGATCGAGCTTCCCGTTCGCGGTCCGCGGGAGCGCGTGAGCGGCACGACCGCGGACGGCACCATGTACTCGGGCAGCCGCTGCGCTACGAAGTCGCGCACGCTTCCAGGCAGCTGATCCGTTCCGGCGGATGAGTCATCGGGACGACATACGCCACCAGCCGCGCGTCGCCGGGCACGTCCTCGCGGACGATCACAGCAGCCTGCGACACGCCCGGGTGCGCAGCAACGACGCCCTGCACCTCGCCGAGCTCGATCCGGAAGCCGCGCACCTTCACCTGGTCGTCGGCGCGCCCGGCGAACGCCAACCGGCCGTCGTCGGTCCAGCTCGCGCGGTCGCCGGTCCGGTACATCCGCTGCCCCGGCTCGAACGGGCACGCCGCGAAACGTTCGGCAGTCAGGCCCGGCCTGCCGTGGTAGCCGCGAGCCAGTCCGGCGCCGGCGATGTAGAGGTCGCCGACGACACCCGGCGGCACCGGGGACAGCATGTCATCGAGCACGTAGATACGGGTGTTGGCGATCGGCCGGCCGATCGAGGGCGTGCCGCTTTCGTCCAGCGTCGCCGCGGTGGACCAGATCGTCGTCTCGGTCGGTCCGTACAGGTTGGTCGCCTCGCCTACGGCGCCGAGCGCGTCGGCCAGCGCGGCGGGTAGCGCCTCGCCGCCGGCCAGCACCCGGACCGGGGGGACGGCCGACAGGTCGAGCGCGCCCCACAGCGACGGCGTCGCCTGGACGATCGTCGCGCCGCTGCGCCATAGCAGCGCACTGAGTTCGCCCGGGTCGAGCACCGTCTCGCGCGGCGCGAGCACCACGCGCGCGCCGTGCACCAGCGGAAGGTAGATCTCCAGCGCGGCGATGTCGAAGGAGATCGTGGTGACGGCCGCCCACACGTCGCGCTCGGTGAGCGGGAAACGCTCGCCCATGTCGGCCAGGAAGTTGGCCACGCCGGCGTGCGTGACGACCACGCCCTTCGGCCGCCCGGTCGAGCCGGAGGTGTAGATCACGTAGGCCGGATGCGCCGGTTGCGGCGTCGGCCACCAGACCTCGACCTCTGACACAGCTGCGCGGTCGGCCGCCGAGGCGTCGACGACGTCGGCGAGCAGCGTCGGCGCGATCCCGTCGGGCAGCACCGAGGCGTGCTCTTCGGACGTCACGGCGTGCCGCGCGCCGCAGTCGGCGAGCATGAACGCGATGCGCTCGGCCGGGAAGCCAGGATCCACCGGCACGTATGCCGCGCCCGACTTCAGCACGCCGAGCAGCGCCACGACCAGATCGACCGAGCGCCTCAGCACCACGGCTACCGCCGACTCGGGCCGCACGCCGCGCTCGACGAGGTGCCGGGCCAGCTCGCGTCGGCGCGCGTCAAGCTGCGCATACGTCAGCTCGACGTCCTCGCAGACCACTGCGACCGCGTCCGGGGTCCGCGCCGCCTGAGCCGCGAACATCTCGGGCAGGGTGGCGGGGACGTAGTCGATGGCCGTGGCATTCCACTGTTCGAGGACGATCCGGCGCGCTGTGTCGTCGAGCACGTCGATAGTGGCCAGCGAGACCTCGTCGCCGGATTCCATCGCGCCGACAAGGTTGGCGAGTGCGGTGTGCAGCATCGCGCATACCTGCCGCGGATCGGCGGGCGCGACGGCGTCTACGGTCAGCCACAGGCCGGCGTCGCCGGCGTCGTCCACCGACACGCTCACCGGGTAGTTCGTGCGCTCGCGCAAATAGACCGTGCGCATGCCGGTCATGCCTTCGTCCTGCGCGGACGCCTCGGGGGAGGTCGCGGGCGCGGGCGCGTTGTTGTGCCGGTAGTTGAAGATCGACGTGAACAGCGGCGAGTTCCCGGACACCCCGGACATGCGCTGCGCCACAGCCAGCGGGGCATGCTCGTGCTCGAGCAGACCGGCCAGGCGGCCACGCATCTGCTCGAGCGCGCCAGACACTCCGATCCCTGACATGCTCAGCCGCACCGGCAGCGTGTTGATGAACGGTCCGGCGACTCGGTCGGCGCCCGCGCCAGCGTTCATCCGGCCGAACAGCACCGTGCCGAACACCACGTCGTCCCGACCGGCCAGCACGCCGAGCACGCGGGCCCACGCCACGTGTAGCAGCGTCGCAGGACTCGCACCCGCCTGCCGCGCCACCGAGCGCAGCCGGGCGAAGAGCGCGCCGTCGACCTGCAGCCGACCCTGAGCCGCGTCGGTGCCGTCGCCGAAGACGTCCATCAGGCCGTATGGCGCCGTGGTCTCGGCGACGTCGCCGAGCAGGTCGGCGAAGTACTCTTCATGCTCGGTCTCGGAGACTCCGTCGCGCGCCTGCGCCACGAAGTCCCGGAACGGCAACGGCTCGGGCAGCAGCGCGCCGCGCCCGGCCAGGATCTCCCGCACCTCGCCGAGCACCACTTCCATGCCGGTGTGGTCCTGCGCCATCTGATGCATCCGGAACAGCGCCAACCAGCGACCGTCGTCGGCGTTGCCGCCGTCGGGCAGCGGGGCGAAGTGCACGCCGAGCATCGGCGCGCGGCTCAGGTCCATCGCCGTTCCGGCCCGGTCGAGCAGGTCACGCACCGGATCCACGTCCGCGCCGCGCGTCGGTTCGAGAACCGTCACCGGCAAGGTCGCCTGCCGCCAGACCACCTGCACGGCGGCCGACAGCCCCTCCCACAGGATCGCGGTGCGGTAGATGTCGTGCCGGTCGATGACCTGCTGCAACGCGGCCAGGAACGCGTCGAGCCGGGCGCGCGAGTCGAACTCCAGCACCACCGGCGTGACGTAAACGTCCTGCTCGCCTCGGCCTCGGTCATCAGGTGGTGGAACAGGACGCCTTCCTGCAGTGGCGCGAGCGGGTATATGTCCGCGACGTTGCGCGCGCCGCCGTCGACCGAGGACACGACCTGCTCGATCTCGGTCGGCGACAGCTCGACGAGCGGCAGCATCTCCGGCGTGATCACGTCCGCGTCGTCAGGGATCAGATTCTCCGGGACGGCGACGGCCTCGTCGCCAACTGACAACGCGAGACCGGCGACGGTCGGCGCCTCGAACAGCGCGCGCACCGAGATCGACACGCCGCGCACCCGCAGCCACTCCACCAGCCGACACCGCGAGCAGCGAATGGCCGCCGAGCGCGAAGAAGTCGTCGTCAACGCCGACTCCGTCGATCCCCAGGATCTCGGCGAACGCCGCGCAGATCAGCTCTTCCCGCGCGTTGGCCGGCCCGCGCCCCGAACCGGCGCGCGTCTCCGGGGCTGGCAGAGCACTGCGATCCAGCTTGCCGTTCGCGTTCAGCGGCAGCATGTCCAGAACCACCAGCGCCGAGGGCACCATGTAGTCGGGGAGGCGTTCGGCGGCGAAGGCGAGGGCCGACGCGCCGAAGTCAGGTTCCTTACTCCCGGTGTCTGCGGGCTGCGGCACGACGTACGCGACGAGACGCTTGTCGCCGGGCACGTCCTCGCGCACGACCACGGCGGCCTGCGCGACCAGCGGGTGCTCCGCGATCACGGCGCGCACCTCGCCCGGCTCGATCCGGAAGCCGCGGATCTTCACCTGGTCGTCGGCGCGTCCGGCGAACAGCAGTTGTCCGTCCGCCTGCCCAGCGGACCCGGTCGCCGGTCCGGTACATCCGCTCGCCGCCCGCGCCGTACGGGCAGGCCACGAACCGCTCGGACGTCAATCCCGCGCGCCCGACGTAGCCGCGCGCCAGCTGCGCACCGGACAGGTACAGCTCGCCGACGACGCCCGGCGGCACCGGCTCCAGCGCGTCGTCGAGCACGTACATCTCGGTGTTGGCGACCGGCGATCCGAACGGCACCGCGCCGGGCCGCCGCGCGTCGACCGTGCCGGCCGCCACCATCACGGTCGCCTCGGTCGGGCCGTAGGTGTTCACCAGCCGCCGGCCCGCCGACCAGGTCGCCGCCGTCGGCCGGTCGATCGCCTCGGCACCTACTATCAGGGTGCTGACGCTCGCCAGGTCAGCCGGTTCGAGCGCGCCCAGCAGCGACGGCACGACGCTGGCCACGCTCACGCGCGCGGACTCGACGAGGCCGCGCAGCAACTGCGGCTCGGCGCGCTCGGCTGGCGCGGCCACCGACCAGCCGAGCCCCGGACGCCAGCGAGACCGCCAGGTCCAGGACTGAAGCGTCGAAGCTGAAAGATGCGAACTGCAGCACGCCGACACCCGGCGCGGCCCCGAACCTGGGCGCGAATGCCGCGACGGCGTTCGCCAGCGACGCGTGGCTGACCGCGACGCCCTTGGGCGTGCCGGTGGATCCGGACGTGTAGATCACGTACGCGAGACGCCCGGCGTCGGCGACGCGGATCACGCCAGGATCGGTGTTTGGTGCGGCCGCCAGCGCGGCGACGCACGAGGGGTCGTCGAGCTCGGTGATCGGCGTGCCCAGCGACGCGAGGGCCTGCGGCGTCGCGAGCGCGCTCGTGGTCAGGACGCGGGCGGCCGAGGCGGCGTTGACGATGAACGCCGCGCGCTCGGCCGGCAGCTCGGGGTCGATCGGCACGTAGGCCGCGCCCGCCTTCCAGACGCCGAGGATCGCCGCGACGATGTCGACACCGCGCGGCAGTCGCAGCGCGACGACGTCCTCGGGTCGACTCCCGTCGCGCGCAGTAGGTGCGCGAGCCGGTTGGCGCGCTCGTCGAGATCGGCGTAGGTGACGTCGCTTCCCTCGTAGCGCACTGCGACGGCGTCGGGCGTCCGCACGGCGTGGTCGGCGAACAGTTCCGGCACGGTGGCGGCGGGGAGCGGGGCCGCGGTGTCGTTCCACGTCAGCAGAACACTGTCACGCTCGCCGGGGCCGAAGGCCTGGACCTCGCCGAGCCTCGTCTCCGGGTCGGCGGCCAGCGTGTCGAGCACGGTGCTCCACCGCTGCGCGATCCGTTCGACGCTGGTCCGCTCGAACAGGTCGTCCGCGCCGATGAGGCCGCAGGTCAGCCCGGCCGGTCGGCCCTCGGCGTCGAAGGTCTCCCCGATACTCAGGTCGAGGTCGAAGCGGGCCGAGGCCGATCCGTCGCCGGCCGTCCTCGACATCCCGCCGATCTGCGCGCCGTCCAGGTCCAAGGCGGTGCGCTCGTTGTTCTGCACGGTCAACACGACCTGGAACAGCGGGTGGCGGGACAGCGAGCGCAGCGGCGCCAGCTCCTCGACCAGCCGGTCGAAGGGCACGTCCTGGTTGGCGAACGCGGAAAGGCTGGTCTCCCGCACTCGGGCGACGATCTGGCTGAAGGTCGGGTCGCCGGACAGGTCGGTACGCACCACCAGGGTATTGACAAAGCAGCCGATCAGGTCGTCCAGCGCCTCGTCGGCCCGGCCGGCCACCGCGCAGCCGATCGGGATGTCGAGCCCGGCGCCGAGCCGGGAGAGCAGAACCGCCATCGCCGACTGCAGGACCATGAACAGCGTCGTGCCCTCGGCGCGGGCGACCTCCAGCAGGCGGGCGTGCAGCTCGGCTGACAGGTCGACGCGGACGCGATGCCCGCGGTGACTGCGGGTCGCCGGGCGCGGGTAGTCGAAGGGCAGCTCGAGCTCTTCCGGCGAGCCGTCGAGCGCCTGCCGCCAGTAGGCGACCTGCCGCGCGAGGACGCTGTCAGGGTCTTGCTCGTCGCCGAGCAGGTCGCGCTGCCAGAGCGTGTAGTCCGCGTACTGCACCGGCAGCGGGGTCCACTGCGGCGCATGGCCGGCACCGCGCGCGGCGTACGCGCTCGAAAGGTCGCGGGCCAGCGGCGCAGCGGACCATCCGTCGCCGGCGATGTGATGCGTGACGACGACCAGGACCTGCTCGTCGGCTCCGGTCGCGAACAGCCACGCCCGCATCGGCAGGTCGGTGGCCAGGTCGAAGCGGTTGTCGCAGGCCTGCGCGATAGCCGCCGGAAGGTCGGCCGGGGCGACGTCGGCGCTGGTCAGCCGCCAGGCCGTCGCGTCCGGGGCGAGGATGTTCTGGTAGGGCTCGCCGTCGAAGGTGGGGAAGGTCGTGCGCAGGATCTCGTGGCGGGCGACGACGTCGCGCAGGGCCGCTTCGAGCGCCGCGCGGTCGAGGTCTCCGGCGAGCCGGACGACGATCGGGATGTTGTAGGAGGGGCTGGGTCCTTCGAGTTGCGCGATGAACCAGAGGCGGCGCTGGGCGAAGGAGAGCGGGACGCGCTCGCCGCGCGGCGCGGCGGCGGCCGTCAACGCTGGCCGGGCCGGGCCGCTCGACTCGGCCAGGCGCGCCGCGAGCGCCGCCGGTGTCGGCGCCTGGAACAGGGTACGAAGTTCCAGCTCGACGCCGAGCACCATTCGGATCCGGCTGGCCAGGCGGGTCGCCAGCAGCGAGTGCCCGCCCAACGCGAAGAAGTCGTCGTCCACGCCCACTGAGGGCAGGCCGAGAACCTGAGCGAACGCGCCGCAGACCAGTTCCTCGCGAAGGTTCGCCGGCGCGCGACCGCCGCCGGACACCTGCGGTTCCGGCAGGGCTTTGCGATCGAGTTTCCCGTTGGCCGTCACCGGAAGCGCGTCAAGCACCACGACCGCCGACGGGACCATGTACTCCGGCAGGCTCGAAGCGGCATGCGCCAACACCGATCCGGTCAGGTCCGCGTCATCGCCACTCGCGTCGGCGGGCACGATGTAGGCGATCAGCCGCTTATCACCGGCAGCGGCGGCGCGCGCGATCACCACAGCCTGCGACACACCCGGGTGCGCTGCGACGGCGGCCTGCACCTCACCCGGCTCGATCCGGAAGCCGCGGATCTTCACCTGATCGTCGGCACGACCCAGATACTCCACCGACCCGTCTGACAACCACCGCACGCGGTCGCCGGTGCGGTACATCCGCTCGCCGTCAGCGAACGGACACGCCACGAATCGCTCGGACGTCAGTCCGGCGCGTCCGACGTAGCCGCGCGCCAACTGCACACCGGCGAGATACAGCTCACCAGCCACGCCCGGCGCGACCGGCAAGAGCCGCTCATCGAGCACGTACACCCGAGTGTTGAACACCGGCGACCCGATCGAGACCACACCGCCAGGCGTGCACTCGACGGCTGTCACCTCCACCGACGCCTCGGTCGGACCGTAGAGGTTCCACAGTTGCACGCCCGGCAGCGCGGCGAAGAACCGGTCCCGCAACGAGGCGGGCAACGCTTCGCCCGAACACACCACGGCGCGCAGGTA
>CAVQPP010000358.1:0-14191 GCA_963714445.1 uncultured Actinomycetota bacterium | reverse complement strand
ATATGTACTCGGCGTTACGTGTTAATCGCGGGTTTCGACGTGGCAGGCACGCGCGTGAGGTGTTGTGTGGGGGTGAGGCGGTGGTGGGGTTCAGGGGCGCGATGCGTCTAGCTGGGGGAGTGGCTTGATCGGATAGTCTCGGCGAGCGTGACGCATGACGCCTTGTACCGGCCGGATCTGTGGGCGCTCGATCCGAAGCTCACGCACCTGAACCATGGCTCGTTCGGTGCGGTACCGCTCCCGGTTCTTGCCACGCAACGACAGTGGCGGGATCGGATGGATGGCGATCCGACGCGTTTTTTCCGGCGGGAATTGCAGCCGGCGTTGGACTCGGCGCGGTTGGTGGCGGCGCGGTTCCTGGGGTCGGACGACGGCGGTGTGACGTTCGTGCCGAACTCGACTTTTGGCGCGGGCGTGGCGTTCGCGGCGTTTCCGCTGGCTGCGGGTGACGAGATTCTGGTCACCGATCACGTGTACGGCGCGGTGTTGTTCGGTGCGCGGAAGACGGCTGCGCGTGTGGGGGCTTCTGTGGTCAGCGTCCCTGTGCCGTTGGGTGCTGCGGACGACGAGGTGGTCGCGGCGGTGCTCGGCGGGGTGACTGAGCGGACGCGGTTGGCCGTGCTCGATCACATTTCGTCGGCGACGGCGAAGCGGTTTCCGGTGGAGCGGCTCGTGCCTGCGTTGCAGGAGCTGGGGGTCTCGGTGCTGGTCGATGGGGCGCATGCGGTGGGGCAGTTGCCGGTCGATTTGGCGGCGTTGGCGGCGGATTTCTGGGTGGGACTTTCACAAGTGGCCGTCTGCGCCGCGGCCGGCTGCGGGTTTGTACGTGGCTGAGCGGTGGCGGGCGACGACGAGTTCGTTCCCGTGGGGTGGCGGGAGGCGGAGGGTTACCCACACACGTTCCTGGCGCCGGGCACGGCTGATTCGACTGCGTGGCTGTCGGTTCCTGCGGTTCTGGAGCTGTTCGAGTCGTTCGGTTGGGCGGACGTGCGGGCGCGTAACGGCGCGCTGGCGGCTTATGGGCAGCGAGTGGTTGCGGAGGCGGTCGGTGCGGACCTGCGTGACATGCCCGGCGTGGGGATGGGGGGCGGTTCGGTGGAGGACGCGGATGAGGTTGGGTTGTCGATGCGGTTGGTGCCGTTGGAGGGGGTTCGGCCGGAGTTGAAGGCTGCGGATGCGGTGCGTGACCGGCTCGCGGATGAGTTCGGGATTGAGACGGTGATCAATGTGTGGGGTGGACGCGCGCTGCTGCGGCTTTCGGCGCAGCTGTACAACACCGAGAGCGAGTACGAGCGGCTGGCGATGGTGTTGCGTGGGCTGCTCTGAGCGGAGGCGTGCGGGGCTGGGGGTGTGTGGGGGTTTGGAGAGTTTGGCTGGCTTAGCTGCTGAGCGGCCAGGTTTCGTCGATGCCGGGGACGGGTTGGGAGGCGGCTGCGCTGGCGGCGCTGCTGCTTCGTCCTGAGCTGCTGCCTCCGGCGAAGGCGGTGGCGACGATGGCCGCGATGATTCCGACGAGGAAGCCGAGCAGCATTCCTTCGGCGAGGCTGTCGCGGTAGGTGTCGGCGGTGACGACACCGGTGACGCCTGAGTAGGCGAAGGGTGTGCTGATCAGGCCTGCTGCTGCTCCAGCGAGGGTGGTCGCGCCCCAGATGCCGAAGAACAGCGCGAGGCTGTTGCGGTTGTGCGCGGCGAGGGTGGCGAGCAGCGCGGTGATCACGACGAGGGCAACGTTGAAGACGAGCGGCGCGGCCCAGTGGGCCGTGGAATGCGGGCCGGAGCCGGGGGCGAAGCGCCAGCCGGCTAGGGCGAGGGGTTGGAAGAGGTCGGCGATCCAGTGGTTGCCGCTGCCGGCGCGGTTGTCGCGCCAGCTTTGCAGGGCCTGGTTGCCCAAGGCGACAACGACGATCAGTGGAACGGCGGCGGCTGCGACGACTGCCGCGGTGGTGCGTACACGAGACGCTACGGCCATCGGTACCTCCCCAGGGATCTTTGCGGGCAGTGTCTGCCCGGGTGAGACGGGTGGCAAGCAGGACGCTGATCGGGGTGCGCCGAGTGGCGGCGCGGGCGCGCCGGGCGACGGTGTACGGGACCGATTATGACCGGCTGCGTACGCCGAAATGCCGATGCCTGCTGCAGGACCGGCGTGTTGCCGCTGGAGTGCTAGTCACGGTCGTTGCGGGCGGTCGTGAGGTAACGCGGCGGTGGGGCGCGTTACCCGTGGGGTGGCTGCGGGATGGTTATTCTGAGCGGTTATGGCGAGTGTCGAGCAGGGTCAGGGCGTGGATACGGGCGCGGTTACGAGGCCGTGCCTGTACTGCGGCAAGCCGGTGGCGCAGGAGGCGGGGTCGGGGCGGCCTTTTCAGTACTGCCGGGACAACGACGGTGCGTGCCTGAAGGCTGCGCGTAACGCGCGGGCTCGGGAGCGTCACGCGCCTGGGCTGCCTGGGCAGTTGGCGCAGACGTGGGAGTTGGTGGATCGGCTCGAGCAGGCGGCGGGGGTGCTGTCGGCGTCGTTGGCGGGGGAGCTGTCGGCTGCGGGGGTCGAGAGTCGGGTGGCTGCGGCGCGAGCAGAGGCGGCTGCGCAGGTCGCGGCTGCGCAGGCGGAGCGTGAGGAGGCTGCTGCACGCGCCGAGGCGGCGGGAGAGCGGGAGGTTACAGCGCGTCAGGAGGCTGTCGCTGCGTTAGTGCAGCGGGATGAGGCGTTAACGCAGGCGTCGTCGGCACGCAGCGAGGCGGAGGTGGAGCGGGAGCGCAGCGCCGAGGCATTGGAGCGTGCGGGCGCGGAGGCTGAAGCTGCCCGTGACGCGCGTGCGGAGCGGGATGACGCGGTGACGCGTGCGCGTGCGGCGGAGGATGAGGCGCGGCTTGCAGTAGCGGCTCGGGACTCGGCGATGGCGCGTGCGTTGTCGGCGCAGCAGGAAGCCGCGCGGGAGAAGGACGCTGCGGCGCGGGCGCTCAGCGAGCAGGCGCAGGCCGTGGAGGAGGCTCGTGTGGCGCAGCAGGCGCGTGCGCAGGCCGAGGCTGAGGCGAGCGGCGCGTTGGCGACAGCGCGTGCGCAGGCTGCGGCGCGGGCGGACGCCGATCAGCGGGCTGCGGAGGCGTGGTCGCGGGCGCGGGAGGCGGAGCGGGAGCGCGGTGAGGCGTTGGCTTCGGCGCAACGCGCGCAGGCTGAGAGGGACGCGGCGCAGGCTCAGGTGGGGGTGGTGGAGCAGGAGGCTGCGGCGTCTGCGCGTGAGGCTGCCGGGCTGCGTGCGTCACTGGCGGCGGCGCAGGCGGAGCGGGACGCGGCACGGGCGCGGGTTGATGAGCTTACGGCGCGTCTGCTGGATCTGACGGCACCGGTGCAGGCGCCGAGCGCGGTGCCGACGTCGGCTGTCAGCGTTGTTGCGGCGCGTACCGGCGATGGGGACGGCGTTGGCGGCGTGGAGAGCTGACTGTGGGTCCGGGGAACTGAGGGTGACGCGGCGTCGACCGGATGCGGCACCGGGCGTAGGCGTTGTAGCTGCGCGTTTCGGCGTGGACGGGGATGGGGACGGCGGCGCAGAGCGTTGGCGGTGGAGCGGGGAATGGAGGGATGCGGCGTCGACCGCTAGCGGCACTTGCTGTGTGGGCGGCGGCAGGTGGAGATGGATGGGCTCTAGCGGCCGTCGATTTGATGCTGCGTCACCTCGTAGGTGAGGTGGCGTCACATGCCGTTCACATGCGGAAGCCCGCGCCGCGCGGGGCCTGGGCTGGATCGCGGGTCCGGCCTGGCTCCGCGCCACGGGCGGCGCGGGCTTCACAGAGTGTTGTTTTTCGCTTGGGGGAGCGTTGCCAACACGGGCCGGTCGCAGTGTGCGGCCGGTGAGTCCATGACAGCGCCGACGGAGGGTCGGGCGCCAGGGCGTTTCGGTAAGGATCACTCGCGTGGGGGATGGCGTGTCCGGTGAAAGTCCGCCCAGGTCACAGAGGGTATCGGTCGTATCAGGGTCAGCCGACGCCGGACGGTCCGCGCGGGACGGTGCGGGTCTGGTCGGGGTGCGGTGGTAGGTCGGGGGCGTGGCTGCGCAGGCCGGGGGTCCACCACACGCCGGTGTCCGGGGCGACGATCAGGGACTGGTAGTCGGTGCGGTCGCCCAGTGCGGTGAGCCATGCGCACGTGTCGGCGATGCTGTTGGTCGCGGCGAGTGCGAGGGCTGCGGTCGCGTAGCCGTCGGCGAGTGCGAGGTCGGGTCCGGTGACCGTTACCTGAGTCAGTGCGGTAGCGGGTTGGTGGGTGCGTGGGTCGTAGACGTGTAGGCCGCGTTCGGCGGTGCCTGAGGTCGCTACGGCGCCGTCTACGCGTTCGACGACGAGGATCGTGTGGCCGGGTCGGTGCGGGTCGGTGACGCCGATGCGCCAGGGTGCTGAGGCTGGGGATGCCGGCGTGCGTGGCGGGGGCATCGACGCGGTCGCGGGGCCGGTGCCGCCGCAGACGCGTACGTCGCCGCCGGCGCTGAGCGCGTGGTGCGTGAGGCCGTGCTTGGTCAGTAGGCGGCTGGCGTGTTCGGCGGCCCAGCCTTTGACGGCGCCGCTGGGGTCGAATTGCGGGGGGTCGCCGACGTTCCAGGCGTCGAAGGCGCCGCGGCTTTCGCGGTTCAGCTGTGCGCAGAGGGCGAGTACTTCGCGGATCAGGTCGCCGTCGGGGTGCGCGGGCAGGGCGGTCAGGGGCAGGCGGCCGTCACGGATGCGGCTGACGGGGCTGTCGGGCTTGTAGGTGGAGAAGATCTCGTCGATGCGGCGCAGGTGGGCGTAGGCGGCACGGGCCGCGTCGGCGAACACGGCGGGGTCGGTGTCGTCGGGGGCGGCCAGGGAGATGGCGGTGCCCATGATGTGTTCGACGGCGGTGCGCATGTGTATCGGCGTGCCCTGACGTGGCGTGTTGGCGTGTTACAGGCCGGCTTGGTCGAGCGCGGACTGGAGGGATTGGGCGTAGCCCTGGGAGGTGAAGGTGGCGCCGGAGACGATGTCGATGTTCGCGGTCTGCTTGCTGAGCGCCTCGGAGCGCAGGATCGGCAGCGCGACGGTGACGATCTGGTCTTCATAGCGGCCGTTGTCGGGCACCTGTAGGACGGTGACCTCGGTGAGTTTGCCGCTTGAGACGGTGGCGCGTACCTGCACGGGGCCGTATTGGGTGTCTTCGGAGTTGCCGGTGTACGTGCCGTCCTTCGTTTTGGGCGCGGCGGGGCGAGCTGTGGTCGTCGTGCTCTGAGGCGGGGCGCTGCTGCCAGCGGCGGCGCTCGTGCTCGGTGCGGGCGCCGGGTTACCGGCGGAAGTGCTCGGCGGCGCGGCGGCCTGAGGGCTGGCGGCTCCGGCCAGGGCGCTGCCTGCGTTTCCGGTGCCGCCGAGTGTGCCGGGGCCGGAGTGGGAGCGGAAGGAGAGCAGCGCGGCTAGTCCGGCGGCGGTGGCTATCAGGGCGGTGATGACTTTAGGCATCGTGGTTCGCGATCTGCTCCGGGCTCACAGGTCGAAGGTTTCGGTGTGGATACGGCGTGAGGGTACGCCCGCTTGGCGCAGGTGTCCGGTGGTCAGGGCGGTGAGGCCTGGTGGTCCGCACAGGTATACGTCGCGGTGGGCGATGTCGGGCACGAGGTGGCGTAGCGCGTCATGGCGTAGGGGGTCGGGGCCGGTGCGGGGGCCGATGAGGGGGTAGAGGCCGAAGCCGCGGCGGCGGGCGATGTGGGTGAGTTCGTCGTACAGGACGAGGTCTTCGGGGGCGCTGGCGCGGTAGAGCAGGATGACGTCGCCGCCGCGGCCGGGGAGGGTTTCGTAGAGGGCGCGGATCGGGGTGATGCCGGCTCCGGCGGCGATCAGCAGGGTGCGGCGGCGTTGGCGGGTGTCGCGGCGTGCGGCGGTGAACGCGCCGTAGGGGCCTTCGAACCAGACTCGGGTGCCGGGGCGCAGGTCGCGTAGGTCGCTGCTGTGGTCGCCGAGGTCCTTGACGGTGATGCGCATGCGGTGCGCGGTCGGCGGCGCGGAGAGGGAGTAGGGGTGGGACTGCCACCAGTGGCGGCGGGTGAGGAAGCGCCAGCGCAGGTATTGGCCGGGTTGTGCGCGTAGGCGGTCTAGGGCGCGTCCGGAGAGGTGGATGGAGATGACGCCGGGGCCTTCGACGGTGACCGTTTCGACGCGTACCCGGTGCGTCAGGGAGCGGGTTAGTGGCAGCACGATGCGGTACGCGACCAGTGCGACGGCGACCGCGATGTGGATACCTGACCACAGGATGCGGTTACGCAGGCTGGCGGAGAAGTCGGTGCCGACGGCGAACTCGTGGGAGAACGCCAGCGCCATGGCCAGGTACACGTACAGGTGGATGAAGTACCAGGACTCGTACGCCATGCGGCGGCGCACGGCGCGCGCGGAGACGATGCCGACCCAGATCAGCAGGCCGAGGGCGGCGGTGGACATCAGCACGTCGGGATAGTCGAGTTCGAGCGTGACGGTCTCGGAGACCGGGTTCGCGTGCTGGGCTTGGGCGTAGCCGAGGATGATCAGCAGGGCGTGGCAGGCGGCGAGGGAGACGGTGTATTCGCCGAGCGCGCGGTGCATGCGCGCGGAGGTGTCGGCGCCGATGCGGTTCTCGATCCACGGGATGCGCGCCATCAGGGCCGTGAGAACGAGCAGCAGGTAGGCGGCCAGCAGGCCGGTCAGGCGGCCGGCGGCGGTTAGGTATCCGCCGGGGGCGTGCAGGGTGAACGGGGGCGAGTCGGACCACCACAGGGTCAGCACGGGCAGCGCCCCGGCGGTGATTACGGCGGCGAGCAGGAGGGTGCGGTGGTCCGGTAGGCGCGGCGTCAGACCGGCGGGGGCGATCGACGTGGCGCCACCGGCGTTGCCGTTCCCGGTGGGTGCGGGGGTGGCGTTTACTGGTGCAGCACTGGGCTGCACGCCTGGTCGTGGCGTGCGGCGGTGTGTGCTGCCGGTCGGCACAGTCGATCTCCTGAGGCGGCGGACGTGGGGCGAAAGGGCTCGCCTGGTGCGTGTCGTGCCTTCACTGTGCCGCACGATTGTGAGAGGGGGATGGTGCAAGTTTGAAGGAAGTTCTTAAGATCTTGGCCGTCGTTGCCCGGAGCGCGCCGGGTGGCGCGTGGGGCGCACGGGAGTGGCGATGTGCGCGGGGTGTGATTGTTCGGTGTCGTAGGAGTGTGTTCGCAGGGTGAACCGATTCCGCTACGCTCCGCTGGGCGGGCACTTCGGGCGGTGCCGCGCGTGATGGCCGCGTGTCGCGCGGCTTGTCAGGTGTCGGGCTGTCTGAAAGGGCCGTAGCGGTGGGTGTGGATGTGACGCGGGAACCGGATGCGGACGAGAGCGGGGGGGTGATCACGACGGCGGCGGACGCGGCCAATGAGCCGCGGGTGCTGGCGTTCGGGCGGCTGCTTGGCGCGGCCGGTGGCCTGGAGTATTTACTCGGCCGGGCGATCGAACGCGAGTTCGGGATCAGCCACGCGATGTTCGAGGTGTTGTTGCTGTTGGGCCGGGCGGGTGGGCCGCTGCCGATGCGGGAGATCTCCCAGGCGCGTGTCCTGACGACCGGTGGTGTTACGCGCCTGGTCGACCGGATGGAGGCAGCCGGGCTGGTACGCCGGGAGGTCTCCTCACGCGACGGACGCGTACACCTTGTCGCGCTGACCGAGGCCGGTGAGGCCACGGCGGTGCGTGCGGCGCGGATGCATGCGTTCAACGTGCAGCGTTACATGCTCGACGCGCTGCCCGAGGACGACCGGGAGACGATCATGGCGGGCCTGGCGGTGCTGAGCCGGTCGGCGCGCGCCGCGCTTCCGCAGATGCCCTAGATGCGCTAACGCCGGTCCGGGTCACCGTGACCGGCCGTCCCGCCGCCGTATCGCCCGAAGTACCGTCGCCACGCGGCTGTCGCCGTGCGCGTGGAGGTCGGTGGGTCGCGCGTGCGGCGGCGGGACGGGGTGCGGGCGGCATGGGGCCACGCAGGCGACATCCTGTTTGCCACGCCGCGTAACCGAGGAATGCCTGACGGTGATCAGCAGGGCCGCGCGCAGCGCGCGGCGTAGCCGTCAGGAGGATCGCATCATGGTTCGAAGCAGTGCGGTTCGGAGCATCACGCGCCGTGCCGCCGCGCTCGCCGCGACCGGGACGCTGGCCGTCTTGGCCACGGCCGGCCCGGCGCTCGCGCAAAGCGCCCCCGTGCCCCGCGCACACGCCGCAGCCGTCTCCGTAACGGGGGTCGGCGCCGCGCAGAACGCGCAGCCGGCGGCCCTGGCGCAGCAGGCCAACGCGCCGGTACAGACGACGAACACCCCGCCGCCGTGCGAGCACGAGCACCACGGCGGGCTTCTGTCCTCGCTGCTGGAGGGCACCGGCATCCTGCTGGGCAAGCTGCTCGGCGTCCTGCTCTAAAGCCGCCTAACGGCGGCAGTACGCACGTTCGTTGCACGTAACCGACATCCGCATGCATACACGCACACGCCGACGGTAGGCCGCACGAGGGCCGTGACCGTCTCGCGCGCCCGGGCCGCCACCGACAACCGGCAGCCCGGGCGCGCGCGTACGCGTGCGGGTCCGGGCCTGGTGTTCGAGTGAGCAATGGGGTGATCGCGCAGGTCGCACGGGGGTGCGTTTCACGGTAGTGCGCGCCGCGCTATCGTCCACGGGAGGTGCTCGCCCGGGGCGACACCACCGCGCACCCCTTACGAGCGCGCCTGCCGAACCCGCCGCCGCCCTCCGGAGAGCCCATCCGTGCCCGAACTGCTCGCCTTGATCGCCTCCGTCGTCTGGGGAACCAGCGACTTCGCCGGCGGCACCCTGGCGCGGCGCATGCCGTCCACGCGCGTGGTGTTCCTCGGCGTGGCGATCGCCTGCGGCGCGCTGCTGCTCGGCTGGCCGTTCGTACACCCGCCGCTGGGCGGGTATCAGGTGTACGGCGCGGGAGCCGGGCTGTGCGGCGCGGTCGCGCTGGTCTCGTTCTACCGGGCGATGGCCGCCGGCCCGATGTCGGTAGTCGCACCGATGTCGGCCACGGGCACGGTGATCCCGGTCCTGTGGGCCCTGTTCCACGGTGAGGCGGTCGGCCCGGCGCAGGGCGCCGGCATGGCACTGGCGTTCGGCGGCGTGCTACTGGCCTGCGGACCACGACTGCGCGGCGCGCCGCGCCCCGCGCGCACCACGCTGCTGTACACGCTCGTGGCCGGGGCGGGCTTCGGCTGGTATTTCGTGCTGTTCGCGCTCGGCTCCAAGCACAGCGTCTACGGCACGCTGCTCGCGCAGCGCTTCGCCGGCCTCTTCGCGCTGGCTCCCCTCGCGCTCGGCCGCCCCCGGGTGACCACAGAACCGGAACTGGGCACCGCCCCCGGCGCGGCGCGCGCGATACGCATCGGGCCGAGTCTTATCGCGACACTGCTGCTGGTCGGGCTGGGTGACATGACCGCCAACGGCCTCTACGGGCTCGCCGCCCACCGCGCCGGCACCGATCTCGCGGTCGTCACGGTGCTCGCGTCGCTGTACCCGGTGGCCACGACGCTGCTGGCGCGGTTCGTGCAGGGCGAGCGGCTGCGCGCGGTGCAGAACATCGGCGTCGCGGCGGCGCTCGGCGGCGTCCTGCTGCTCAACGCCTGACCGCGCCCCTCGCAGTCGGCGCGCCTGTGGCGCCTGACGCGTCGTCACATCGCTGGCCAGCGCGGACATCGCGGCGCGCGCGACTGTCGGAGGGGCCCGCTACGGTGATGGCCATCTTGATCTAACCGTCGCGCGCCCGCCTTGGGGCCGCGCCAGCCCTGGGAGGGGAAACCCGCCGTGCCGCTTGCCGTCCCGGCGTCCTGGCAGGACGTCCTGGCCCCGCAGACCCGCGAGCCGTACTTCGCCGAACTCGAGGGGTTCCTGGCCGCTGAACGCGCCGCGCACCAGGTTTTCCCGCCCGAAGACGAGGTGTTCGCAGCGCTCGAAGCGACCGCGTACCCGGATGTGCGCGTCGTGCTGATCGGCCAGGACCCGTACCACGACGACGGACAGGCACACGGCATGTGCTTCTCCGTGCGCCCCGGGGTGAAGGCGCCGCCGTCGCTGCGCAACATGTACAAGGAACTGCGTGAAGACCTCGGCTGCGAACCCCCGGCGCACGGCTACCTGGGGGCGTGGGCGGCGCAGGGTGTGCTGCTGCTCAATACGGTGCTCACGGTGCGTGCGCACGAAGCCGCATCGCACAAGGGGCGCGGCTGGGAACGCTTCACCGACGCGGTCATCCGCGCCGTCGACGATCGCGAACAGCCCGCGGTGTTCGTGCTGTGGGGGGCGCACGCGAAGAAGAAGGCCGCGCTGATCGACCAGACCCGGCACCGGGTGATCCAGGGCGCGCATCCCTCGCCGCTGTCCGCGCGCCTGTTCTTCGGCTCGCGGCCGTTTTCGAAGACCAACGCGGCGCTCGAAGAGCTCGGATACCCGCCGATCGACTGGCAGCTACCCGCCATCCCAGCAGCCGTCTGAATCCCGCGCCCCGGTAAATTGGTTCAACCACAAGGGCCGCACGCGCGTCTTAGCTGGCGGCGGTTCCGGTAGCACCCCCGGGGGAGCACAAGGTACGGGAGCAAGAAAAGGAGCTGCGGCCGCCGCGAGGAACCCAAACCCCTCGCGGCGGCCGCAGCCCCGACACGTAGCGGAAAGAGGACGCATCCGCCGGGTGGCGGGCGTCAGCCGACGTGTGCGCCGACCGCCAGCCCGATCGCGTATGTCGCGCCGGCGGCCACGGTGCCGAGCAGCAACTGGCGTACCGCGCCACGCAGGAACGGCCGCCCGGTCAGCCGCCCGACCACGCCGCCGCCGACGAACGCGGCCAGCGCGGAGAGCATCAGCGCCAGCCACAGCCACGTCCCGCCCGCCAGGAACGGCAGCAGCGGCACCATCGCGCCCACGGAGAACGCCGAGAACGACGCCCCGGCGGCCGTCCACGGGGAGGGCAGCTCGTTCGGGTCGACGCCCAGTTCCTCGCGCACGTGGAGACCCAGGCCGCGATCCGGCTGCCGGGAGATCTGCGCGGCCACCTCCCTCGCCAGGTGCTCGTCGACGCCCTGCGCTTGGAAGGCCGCGGCCAGCTCGGCCTGCTCGCCGATCGGGTTGCGTGCCAGCTCCCGGCGCTCGGATTCGACCTCGGCACGCACGAGCTCGTTCTGCGAGGAGACGGACACGTACTCGCCGGTCGCCATCGAGAACGCACCGGCGACCAAGCCCGCCAGGCCGGTCAGTGCGACCGCGTGGGTGGAGACGCCGCCGGCGCCGACGCCGCTGATCAGGGAGACGTTGGTGACCAGGCCGTCCATCGCGCCGAAGACCGCCGGGCGCAGCCAGCCGCCGCTGACATCGCGGTGGTGGTGCGGAGGCGGGGGCGAGGGGGTGCGCGCCGCCGCGGGTCCACTGATCGCCGACGTCGTCATCTGGACCTCACCCTCCACACGGTCAACCCGCACTGAACCAACGCACTCATGCGCGCCTAGTACCTGGTACGGGCCAGGTTAACCGAGAAAACCACCCGAATGAAATTTCAAGCGCGGCAAGGAAAGGCTTACCTTCCGATATTCGAATAAGGGTTGCCTTGGCTTTCCCGCCCGCGTCACCGCAGGTCACGCCCCGTTATCGTGCGCGATCAGGCATGAGGCGCGCTAGAGCGCCTGTCGCAGAGTTCAACAACCTGCGGCGTCTACTTATTCGGGCTTGGCGGAGTAACTGATCAACCCAGGGCGGCGGCGACCAGGTGCGCGGGGTCGCGCTCGAGCCTGCGGGCGGCGCGCTGATAGCGGCGAGTCGTGCGCGGATCGGCGTGTCCCATCGCGTCCTGCAGGTCGTCGAGGTCCGCGCCGCGCTCGGTCGCGATCGTGGCGAACGTATGGCGCAACGCGTGCGGGGTCACCGCGTCCGGCTGCGGCAGCCCTGCGCGCTCAGCGAGGCGCCGCACCAGCCGGAAGACCACGACCCGGTCTACCGCACGCCCCGAGGCGGTGGTGAACAGCGGCCCTGAGAGGGCGCCCGGCTCCACCCCGGCACGCCGCGCGCGCCACGCGAGGTATTCGTCGAGAGCGTGCGCGGCGGACGGCGGCAGGGCGCGTTCGATGCGTTTACCGCCCTTGCCGCGCACGGTCACGGTGCGCTGGCCGCGCGCGGATCCGAGGGCGGAGATCTGCAGGGAGCACACTTCGGTCACGCGCACGCCCAGCTGCAGCATCAGGCGCACCATCGCCGCGTCCCGCAGCCGCGTGGCACCCGGCGCGGCCTGCGCGGCCTCGATCATCCGGCGCGCCGCCGCCTCGTCCAGCCACGCGGTGGCGGAGTAGTCGCGGTCCACGCGGGGGCGGGCCGCGGCGGCGAACGGGTTGCGGTCGTGCACGTCGCATGCCACCAGGTACCGGTACCAGGAGGAGACCGCCGCCATCCGCCGCGCCGCGCTGGACGCCGAGAGCGGACGCGTACTGGCGGCGGGGTCTTGCAGGAACGCGCCGAACAGGTCGGCGTCGGGCTTGCGGGCCGTCAGCACGTGCGCGCCGCGCGCCGCGCAGAAACCCGCCCACGCGCGCAGATCCCGCGCGTAAGCCTCACGGGTCGTCGGCTTCTTCGACGCCAGCCACGCCGCGGTCGCCTGCGCGAGAGCGTCACCCGCCGCCCCGTACCAGCCCGGCAGTGCGGGCAGCAGTGCGCCGTCCTCGCGCGGGGACGCCTGCGCGGGCACCATCGCCGTCGAGAGCTGGACCTGCGTCTGAAGCTGCGTCACGCCTGTTGATCGTAGCCGCGCCCCGGCCCGTGCGACAGAAACCGGGCCGCAGCGCGTCAAGAAGAGGCGCGGGTAAATTCGATTGCTGCTGTACGTACTAGTAGGTACAGTCGCCGGGTGCATGAGGACTCTGCGGAACGGCTGATCGAGAGCGCCCGCGAGCTGCTGTGGGAACGCGGCTACGTCGGCACCAGCCCCCGCGCCATCCAGCAGCGCGCCGGCGCCGGGCAGGGCAGCATGTACCACCACTTCTCCGGCAAACAGGACCTGGCCGCCACGGCGCTGCGCCGCAGCGCCGAACAGCTGCGCGGCGAGGTCGGCGCGATCCTCGACGGGCCCGGCAGCGGAATCGAACGCATCGCCGCGTGCCTGCTGCGCGAACGCGACGTCCTGCGCGGCTGCCGCATCGGCGGTATGACGCACGACCCCGACGTCGTGGCCGACCCGGTGCTGCGCGAACCGGTACGCGAGGCCCTGTGGTGGCTGCGGCAGCGCGCCGCGCAACTGCTGCGCGAGAGCCAGGACACCGGGGAACTGCCCGCGGACCTGGACGCCGACGACGTGGCCGCGATGCTCGGCGCGGTCGTGCAGGGCGGTCACGTACTGGCCCGCGCCGAGAACTCACCCGAACCCTACGAGCGCGCCGTACGCGCCGCGCTCGCCCTGCTGACCACTGCCGCGGCGCGATCGCGCCCCGCCGCCTGACGTGGTCCCGCCGCGAGCCGGGGCGCGGCGGGACCACGTCAGCCCTTCCGCGGCGCACCGGGCGCGCCGAACGACGCAGCCGGGGTCACAGGTCGATGACGACCTTCACGTCGTCCTGGCCGACCGCGCCGAAAGCCTCCATCGCACGCTCCAGCGGCACCCGGCGGGTGATCAACCGCTCGAGCCACCCCGGATCAGCCTGCTCCAGGGCACGCGCGGCCGCCTCGTAGTGCCGGTGGTTCGCGTTGACCGTCCCGAAAATCACATCGTTCTCCAGCACGATGCCCCGGTTCAGCGACCCGGCGTCGACGGTCAGCGGCCGGCCGGTGGGGGAGACCCCGGTCAGGCACACGATCCCGCACGCGGCGTTGAAACGCATCGCGTCGAACACCACCGACGGCACCCCGGTCGCCTCGATGATCACGTCCGGCATCGCCGCCGCCGCGACCCGCTCCACACTCTCGCTGTGATACGTCGCGCCCAGATCCGCGACCAGCCGCGGCAAGTGCCTGGCGTATGGAGAGGCGATGGAGAATGTCCCGGTCGCCCAAACGGCCAACGAGTTCATCGAGAACCGGCTGGGCGAGTTTCGATCGCCGCGATCACCTTGATGGCCGATTCTCGCACGGCGTCGTCGTGGCTGGTGAGCGAGTCGAGCCATTGGGCCGCCGGCTTGCCCCGGTATTCCGGCTCCGCGGCATAGGCCGACTGCTCTGCGCAAGAGACTGCCGCAACACAGCTTCC
>CAVQPP010000357.1:0-9145 GCA_963714445.1 uncultured Actinomycetota bacterium | reverse complement strand
GGCGGGTAGGAGCGCGATTATAAAGACCCCCTTGCGCTGTGTGGTAGCCACGGTTACTCAGCTCTGTGGACAGCGGACCGGCCGTATCTTTATGCATCGGCGCGCTTCAGGCGAACATCCGAATCTGCCGCTGTTAGCGACGTGAGTTCGCTGATCAGTGGGCTCGGCTGAGCTCGCCTGGACATGTAGTGGGCGTGCGTATGGCCCGGATGAACAGGAAGACCGGCTGGGTCTGCAGGATCTGCAGGACCTCGGGATCGCTGGTGCCGGCTGCCGTCTCGGGCTGCGGCTCGTCAACCATGTCCACGGTGAATCCAGCGCTGCGGAGCTGGCCAAAGATCTTCGAGATGGGCCGGCGGTACATGTGCGCGGTCACGGGCTGCCCGCCCCAGTCCCATTGCTCGCTGATCAGCTCGGTGCGATGGTAGTCAGCCTTGCCTGACAGTTGCCATCCGGTGATTGGGTGATGGGTCGAGAACACGAGGGCTCCGCCCGGGGGGTCAGGCACCGGTGCAACTCAGCCAGCAGCGGCCCCCAGTCCTCGATGTAGTGCATGACGAGCGAGGCGACCACCAGGTCGATGCTGGCCTCAGCCACCATGTCCAGCGGCTGTTCCAGGTCGGCCACCTCGACGCGGGCGCCGCCCGCCAGCCGCTGGCGGGCCAGGGCGGCCATGCGGGGCTCGCGGTCCAGGGCCAGGACCCTGGCGCCGCGGTCGGCCAGCTGCTCGGTCAGCACACCGGCCGCGCAGCCCAGTTCCAGGACGCGCCGCCCAGCCACATCTCCGGCCAGGCGCAGGATAGCTGGGCGGTCGTAGGCGGCGTTCGGCAGGCTGTGCTCGCAGAACTGCGCATAAACATCGGCGTGCTGCCGGTAGATCGCGTCGCTGGCCACCCACTGACAGTATGCCGGCGCCGCCAGCACACTCAGGCGCATTGCCCGCCCATGCCGCTGTCCGCGGTGCGGTGGATGAATCGTGCCGGATCGATGACTTCAGCGTGCCCGACGCGTCATGACAGAAGACCTCTCGGATGAAGGAGCACGTCATGGGACAGGTGATCTCGTCTGCGTCGATGTCGCTCGACGGCTACATCGCGAAGGCCGATAACACGATCGGTCATCTCTTCGACTGGTTGCAGAATGGAGACGTCGAGTTTCCGACCGCCAGCCCGGACATCACCCTGCACCTGACCGCGCCCAGTGCGACGTACTTGAACCAGTGGGTCACGGGTTTGGGTGCACTTGTCTGCGGCCGTACGCTGTTCGACTTCACCGGGGGGTGGGCGGCAGGCACACGCTGGACGTGCCGGTGGTCGTGGTGACTCACCAGGTACCGACGGATTGGGTCGAGGCCCACGCGCAGGCTCCGTTTCATTTCGTGACCGACGGCGTAGCCGCCGCTGTCGCGCTTGCGCGAACAATCGCCGGGGAGCGCAACGTTGCCGTGACCGCCGGGACCATCGCCCGGCAATGCCTGGAGCTCGGACTTCTTGACGCGGTCGCCGTCGATCTCGTTCCCGTTGTGATGGGCAAGGGGCGACCCTACTTCGGTGAGCTCGCGATCGACGACGTCCGCCTCGGCGATCCGACGGTGTGCATCCAGGGGGACAGAGTCACCCACCTCGTCTTCCCCACGACGGAGCAGCCGCCGGAGAACCGTCATGAGGACGCTGCACGTCGGCCTGCGGGTCGAGGATCTCGAACGATCGCTCGCCTTCTACACGTCCCTCGGATACGACGTCGTCGGCACCGTGCCCGACACCGCGTTTGGCAGCTTGACGATGCTGAAGCTTCCCGACGACGAGTTCGTCAGCGTCGAGCTCGTCCACGAGCCCGCTGCCAGCGCGGTCGATCCGCGCGGACTCAACCACCTCGTCGTCCAGGTAGAGGATCTGCACGCCGCGGTTGCCGACCTCGCCGCCCACGCCATTCACGTCAACGCCCCCACCTCGCCCGACGGCTCCGACGACTTCTGGACGGCATGGCTCACCGATCCCGACGGCTACCGCATCGAACTGGTCCAGTGGCCTTCCGGCCACGCCGACGGGCTCACGAGCGCGGACTTCGCCCAGCAGGAGCCACCCGGAGACGCGCGACCGGGACGGTAGCGCGGTCGCCCGAGACGTCCGCTCATGCCGCAGACGGGACGGTGGAAGGCTTCGTCCAGTGTGGTCCGTAGGCCAGGAACTTTCACCCGAGCGGGTGTGCTGGTTCCAGCCAGTCCTCGTGCACATCAGCGGTGATCGAGTCGCGACTGGGATGGCCGGTCAGTTCCTGAAGCTCGAAACGCACAGTGCACAGGGGAGAGTAGCGCTCGCGGTGGTCCAAGGGGTTGGCGATCTGGCCGTGCAGCGCGATGATCGTCCCGACTTTGCCTCGCACGTATCTGGGTGTCCGTGGGTTCCCGCCGGGCCGGTCGTCCCGTACCCGCACCAGTTCGCCTACGGAGTATCGGTGAGGGCTGGACCTGGCATCGCTGGTCACGTCAGGTCCTGCGGCGTGCGCGGCTCGGCGGCCCCCACGAGGCTTTCGGGGGTCACCAGGTCGGCAAGTTCGTCTTCTGTCATGGCCTCGCTGCCTTGCGGTCTGCGCGGCAGGACCATCCACCGTACGTCCGAGGTGCTGTCGTGCACCGTGATCGACCGCTCAGGTGGGACTTCGAGGCCAAACATCTGCGCCAGCATGGCGCGGGGGTCTTCGATGATGCGTCGCTTGTACTCGTCGGTCCGGTACCACCAGGGCGGGTCACCGAGCAGATCGTGCGGGTAGCAGGAGCACAGCGTGCAGACGACGATGTTGTGCTCACGCTCGGTGTTTTCCGCGACACTGAGCTTGCCGAGCCTGCCCGGCGGGATGTCGAGGTCGCGAGCGGCCTCCCGCCCGGTCTCCAGCAGGCGCTGCCTGAATTCCGGGTCCACCCAGGCGCGTGCGACGAGCCGGGCCCCGTTGCGGTATCCCTGGTTGCGCAGGGCCTGGCGGCGCTGATCAAGCTGGTTCGCGGTGATCTCCCCGGTGTCTAGCAGGCTATGGGTGAACACAGCGAGCAGTTCCTCGCAGTCGGCGAGGCCTCGCTCGAGCTGGCTCATACGCTCCTCGACGGAGCCGATGTAGGTACGCTCGGCGATCTTCAGGAACGGGTGGTAGTCGCCGCGCTCGCGCCTGATGTCCTCGATGACCACCTCAGCGGAGCGGGTAGCCACCGCGACCGCCGCGACGCCGGCCACAAACCCGTCCAGCCGGTCCTCAAGGATCCGCAGGCGCTGCTCGATGTCCGCCGCGCCAGCGCGGCTGGTTCGATCACCCGCAGCATTCCGGCAGGCCCGGATCAGGTCGTTCAGGCTCATCACGCCCCGGCGCACCAGATGCAGTACGCGCGGTTCGAGCCGCTTGGCACGGAAGTATTCAAGATCCGCAGCCACCGCACGCAACCGCGGGTCCGGATTCACCGCATGCGGACGATCGGTGTCCGGCAGCCTGCTCATCGCTCAACGCTCCTCACGGTCACACCCCCAGCACCGATCCTCTGGCACCGGACGGCATTGCGCCACCCACCCCGGAGCGCAGCCGTCAGATCAGGGGCCGTGACCATTGCCCGGCCGCCAGCATCGCTAGCAGCCGACGTTCTCGCAGGTGAGGAGAGGGGTGGCAAGATCGGACCCGCCAGCACGCTCCAAGATCAAAAATAGTTGGCGGCGATCGGGAAATGATCACCCGAATTCAAGCGGTGAATGCGGATTAGGAGAACATGCCTGCGACGTGGCCGAAGGCCCTCTTGAGCTAGTCGTGCATACCGCCGCCGTCGGCGTAAACGGCCCAGGGTACCTTTCAGGGTCTGCCTTGTCTAGCTTCATCGAGCCGCCGTTTCAGGGAACATCCTCTACCGCGCTCCGGCAATGCAGGTCGTCCGGGTTCGGCCGCGGGCGTCGTCCGGTGAGCGTTGGCTGCGGTAAGGCGAAGTTCATTCACTGTGGCCACCAATCTGGGGGTCTTCCGGCTCGACGGGTCCGAGTCCGCCGGTTATCGTCGCGTACAGCCACTCGTCTATCAGCTTGGCCACCGACGACGCCGGACGGCCGAGGTAGAGACCGATGTCGTTCGGCTCCAGGCCCAGTTCTCGTCCTTCCGCCTCAAGGCTGACTGCCCAGCCGCGGCAGGTAACGAGATGTCTGAGGAATGCTGCCTCATCGCGACCTCCGCCGGTACAGATGGAGATCGCCATGTCCCAGGCTGTGACGGCACAGGGGCGGACGAAGTACAGCAGTTTCGCAGCGGCGGTAGGGCCAACTCGGCGACTCCTGCCGGTCTTGCTGATTGCCGCCGGACTTATGTACAGGTCGCCGTAGGCGCTGCTGATCGCCTCCAGGTCAGCGTCTGCCAGTTCCGCCAGCCTCTCGTCCTCCGGCGGCAGCGTGTTCTTGGCGCTGTTCCACCAGATCGCGAGGGAGTCAGCGAAGACGTCGCTTCCGGTTCCCGGATATCCAATCCGGCAGAGCCACTGGTTCAGCCATACGCGCAGCCGCTTTGCGTGCTCAGGATCGGCTAGATCAGGGTGGCAGCCGATGTCCTGTCGCGCCGATTCAAGCGTCCGGTCGAACGTGAACTGGCCATACTCCGGAAGAACCCTGGCCAGGGAAGCCAGTGTCGGCGGACGCGGCTGCATGATGCCCATGTGCATCAGTGTGCCAGCTGATGCCATCCGGTTAGCCCGGCAACTATCCGGCTTTACCTCGTGATTAGCAGAACGGCCGCCAACGGGCGCTGCCGCTCCGGCAATTGCGATACGCGGCTGACCTCCGCAGCACCGTTTCGTGCGAGCGCACTCTCTTCCGCCGCAGACCGAGCGATCCGCTCGGACTGGTCACGTTGCCCAGTGTCGGCGGCAACCACCCCTCCCAGCCGTGCCGGAAGCGTCTCCATAGCAGTCCTCTGGCGTTCACGCATGCAACACACGGTAGCTGGAGCGGTGGGCAGTAACGCGCGCAGTGCCGCCGATCTGGCGTCGCCGCGGTCCAGTCGGCTCGGCCATCTGCGCCATGCCCGAACGGCTGATCTGAGCGCGACTGGCGCTGGCCGCCTCGCTCACATGCGTGTTCTCTGAACTCCGAAAACCTTCGCAGCTCAGAGCGCTAAGCGTACTGCCTCAGGCCCCGGCAGTGGGATGTTGTCTTCGGCAATTCATACCGCACCTGGATCATCACTGAGCTGAGCTCAGAAGAGCAGAGAACATCCCCTGCCAGCTCAGCCCTCCAGGTCTTCGAGGTGAGTCTCGGCGATGTGACGCCGGATGGCTCCGGAGATGGTCACCACTAGCGCCATCGCTAT
This sequence comes from uncultured Actinomycetota bacterium, assembly GCA_963714445.1. Classification (GTDB taxonomy): domain Bacteria; phylum Actinomycetota; class Actinomycetes; order Streptomycetales; family Catenulisporaceae; genus Actinocrinis. Next base: position 3,823 of record CAVQPP010000357.1, on the reverse strand, counting down.
GAAATTCCACCAGAGGTCTGTATGCGCCTCAATCGGCCAGCGTCCGCGCAGCCCCGTCTGGACGCCGACCTCGATGATGAGCAGTCCTGAGAGGAGCCCATCGTCCAACGCCCGGGGAATGCTGAGGCCGACACTGGCCCTCGCCATTCGCCAGAATATCCAGGTGCCGATTACCAGGAGCCCGTAGATGACCTCAAGTGCTATGAACTCGTCCTGCCAGACCGGCAGGCCGCCAAGCATCAACGTCAGGGCGACTGTAGCGCCGCCTACGATCGCGGCAGCGCTGCAGTCACGCATCCATCGCCAGCGGGACCTGGCTGTCTTGACGCGCTCAATGGCCAACTCGTATTGCCTGGTCGCGGGTTCGGCAGGCATACCATCAACTGGCGCTGGCTCTCCCTCGTCTTGGTCGCCGCTGACGATCGTCACCTACATGAGGATATGCAAACCCCCGGCCGGGCGGGAGGGACCCGGCGTGACCCACGCGCTGGCCGGCGGAACTCACCTCAAGACCTCCTAGCCAAGGCCAAGGGGACACGACGTTTGAGTTGGTCTTCACTGGCGGACACGTTCCATGCGACGGAACGCAGCCCGTCATGAAGCATTGGCTACAACGTCGCACGACAGGCCAACGTGGGGACCCTGGGAATATTGCCCTCCGGGAACGCGCACGTTCAGGATCGGAGGGACGAGGCCGCCTACATCCCCCAGGCCGGGGACCAGGCGGCGGTGTGGCGGATCGCGGCCCGGTTCCGCGAGCTCCGCGAGGATGATTTCGCCAGCGGCTTCGTCATCCGCCGCTTCGAGCGGTTCGGCTTGGCCGAGGTCCGTACCTAGTGGACCGCGAGCACTTGCCGGCTCATCACCGCGCACCCGATGCACCCAGCGACCAGCCGCCGCCAGGTCTGGACCTGACCCCGTTCACCCCGCTCATCGGCTCGCTCGGGCTGAAGTTCCTGACCGCCGACCTGGCCCGGCGAGCCGACCGGACATGGCAGCTCATCGAACTCGGCGACGGCCAAGTCAGCGACCGGCCCTCCACTACCAGTTCGGCCACCCTCATAGCCGCGGCCCTCGCCCGATAGCCGCACCAAGTCGGCCGGCCGAGTGATCGTCACAGTACGTCACAGATTCCGGTCGGACCGGCGAACCCGAACCGCCGATATGGCGCGGGTGTGTCGTTGCCGGACGTGGCGGACTGCAGCGGCAGATCTGGTGTTCGGGAGCTTAAGGTTCAACGACTGTCCCCCGGACGACCCGCGCGGCAGGTTGTTCCTGGTGATCAGCGAGTGGGGCATCGACTCGACCAGCACGGGGGTGGGAGGACACAAGGGCTGCAAGGGCGTTAATGGATGATCACGGCTTAATGTCGGGCTGATCTTTCTCCCAAGGTGACGCGGATGCGGCATTCTTGATGCGATTCGCTCGTGTGGTGGCATACCTGGAGGGGCCCGGATGCTGTTCGACTTGGCCGGGCTGGCTCCCTGGGCCGATTCTCACGGGCGGCCTATCAAATGTGTTTGTTTCGCCTGTGCCGGTGGTGGCGGGTGATTCGCCTAGGCCGTCGGGTTCGGGTTCTGTGGCGCTGGCCGGTGGTGGTGGTCGTCTTCCTTGCCACGTTTGCGCTGTGCTGGTGGGCGTGGGAGGCTTGGCGGCTGCCGCCGGCGGGGCCGGATCGTCTCGGGGTCGCGCTCGCGGTGGCGACCGCGGTCAGCGCGGCACTGAACGATCCGTTGAACTTCTGGGCTGGTCAGCCGCCGGGGCGGGGGGACGCCCGGCCATCGCTCGTACCGGCTGTTGCGGGCTGGGTCGGCCGGGAGGAGCTGGCGGAGGTCGTGTCAGCGCTGACTGCCGCTGGCTCGGGCACGGTCACGGTGACGACGGGCCTGGTGGGCTCGGGTGGATCCGGCAAGACCACGCTGGCGGCAAAGGCGTGCCAGGACTGGAGAGTACAGCGGCGCTTCCGGGGCGGGATCGTGTGGCTCACGGTCGGCCGGGACACCGACGACCCAGGCCTGGCCGCGCAGATCAGCGAGGTGATAGCGGCCAACGGGGGTGAGCGGCGGGGTGGCTTTCACCAGCCCGGAGCAGGCGGTGCGGGCGCTCGGCAGGGCGCTTTCCGGGCGAGGCCGGACGCTCCTGGTCGCTGATGACGTGTGGACGGCCGCCCAGTTAGAGCCGTTCGCCGCCGCCGGACGGCCGTGGCGGCTGCTGGTGACCACCAGGCGGCCTGCGGTCCTGGACGATGTCGCGGCTGCGGCGGATCAAGGTCGACGCGATGCCGGACCCGGTCGCGCGGCGGCTGCTGACCAGGGACCTGCCGGCCATGGACGCTGCGGGGGAGCGGGAGCTGGTGGACCTGACCGGCCGGTGGCCGCTGCTGCTGAACCTGGTCAACCACCGCCTGGCCGATGAGACCCGGCAGGGTGCGGACATCGCGATAGCGGCCAAGGCCGCAGCTACCCGGCTGCGCGAGGCCGGCCCGGCGGTGTTCGATATCCAGATTCGGGGCAGCGCCAGACAGCGGTGGCCCCTACGGTCGATTACAGCTTGGACGCGCTGGATCCGCAGGATCGGGACCGGTTCTTCGAGCTGGGGGCCTTCGCTGAGGACGCCGAGATCCCGCTAGCCGCCGTAGAGCTGCTGTGGCGGGGCACCGCCGGGCTGGACACGGCGAAGTCGGCGTCGTTGTGCGAGCAGCTGCACGGGCTGTCGCTGCTGGCCCTGGCCTGGGCAGGTACGACGCGGGTGCTGGTCATCCATGACGTGATCCGCGATTACGCGCTGAGCCGCCTAGGCCCGGCCGGGACCGCCGCCGCGCATGCCGCGCTGGTCAGCGCCGCCCGGGGCATCCTCCCGGCCGCTGAACGGGGCGGCCCGGCATGGTGGCGGCTGCCGGACACGCCCGAGTCCGGATATCTGTGGTCGTACCTCACCTACCATCTGAAGGCCGCCAACCTCACCGACGAACTCGACCAGGTCTGCGGTGACCTACGGTTCATCTCGGCCAGGCTGCTGCGCTTCGGGTCAGCGGCCGTCGAAGAGGACCTCGTCCGCTCAGACTCACTCACCGCCGGGCGGCTGCGGCGAGCGATCGCCCAAAACGCCCACCTGCTCGGCCCGGCCGAGCCCGCCGGCGCGTCGATCACGACCCTGACCAGCAGGCTCGGCGGCATCCCAGAACTCGCACCCCAGCTGCCCGTCCTGCGGTCCGCGCTGCGTGCCTGGACAGCATGGCCAGCGTGGCCGCCACCAGACCAGCCATGCGACGCCCTGATCCGTGTCATTACCGGCCACACCGGCATGGTGTACGCGGTGACGACATCCCCGGACGGCAACTGGCTGGCCACCGCAGGCTGGGACGCGACCGCCCGGACCTGGAATGCCGACGGCACCCCCCGCGCCACCCTCACCGGCCACACCGGCGTGGTGGGGGCGGTGGCGATCTCCCCGGACGACACCTGGCTGGCCACCGCCAGCTGGGACGGGACCGCGCGGACCTGGGACGCCGACGGCACCCCCCGCGCCACCCTCACCGGCCACACCGGGCGGGTGTACGCGGTGGCGATCTCCCCGGACGGCAGCTGGCTGGCCACCGCCAGCTCGGACGGGACCGCGCGGACCTGGGACGCCGACGGCACCCCCCGCGTCACCCTTACCGGCCATACCGGCCCGGTGTACGCGGTGGCGATCTCCCCCGACGGCAGCCAGCTCGCCACCGGCGGTGACGACGGGACCGCGCGGACCTGGGATGCCGATGGCACCCTCCGCGCCACCCTCACCGGCCACACCGGCCCGGTGTACGCGGTGGCGATCTCCCCGG
>CAVQPP010000356.1:0-6951 GCA_963714445.1 uncultured Actinomycetota bacterium | reverse complement strand
TTTATAGCCTGAGCCGATTACGTATTGCTGTTCCAGCGGGAAGATCTCCCGACACAGTCAGGTAGGCGGAGCTGGCCCCGGCCGAGGCGAAGAAGAAGATCACGCACCACCAGATCGTTTGGGTCATGGCGGTGAGCAGTCCCTGCCTCGAACAGGTACGCGGTGACGGCCAGCATGGCGCCCAGACAGATGGTAGGTAGTGGAGATCATCCTTGCGCCGGCCCACCGTGTCGAACAGGCGGCCGAGCACTCAATGGCCCCAGACAGTTCCCGATGCGAAGGCCATGAAGTAGATCGGCATGGCCCTTGGGCTGACCCCGTAGAAATTTGTCAACACCAGCGTGTAGGTGAAGAATATGGCGTTGTACAGGAACGACTGGGAGATCATCAGGGCTGGCGACCAGGACCGCGCGGTGGGGTACTCCCGTGAACAGCCTGCGGCAGCCACATAGCCGGTCTCCTGGACCGGCCGGACCTCGATGGCCTTGGACTGTCGTCCACCTTCGGCAGCGGCTTGCCGGAATCGCGCTCGACCTGTGCCTCTATCCCCGCGATCGTCTGCTCGGCTTCCCTGGCGCGGCCGTGCATCAGCAACCAGCGGGGGCTTTCCGGCAGCGCACGCCGGACGTAGATGATCACCATCGCCAGCGCGGGCCCGACCAGGAAGCTCAGCCGCCAGCCAATGTGAAGGCCGACGAAATTCAAGAAGGCCAGCGAGACCAGCGTGCCGATTATCGAAGCCTGCCGTAGGTCCCGTTCACGCCAATATCCACCCGGCCGCGGTATTTCGCCGGGATCATCTCATCGATCGCCGAGTTAATCGCCGCGTACTCACCGCCGATGCCCGTGCCCGCGACGAACCGGGTCAGCCAACACTATTGAGGGGACTGACATTCACCGGAACGAGCGATTGACAGCATGAGGGGGCGGGAGCGCGGGAATGCCGCCGGTGCGACGGATGCAATGCATGACAAGGGGGGCGCTGTGACGGCACCAGGCGGCGGGAAGGCGCATACCGGCCGGGGCAGGGATGCGATGAGGCTGCTGGCCGGGCTGGCCGATTTCGGTCTGGAGCAGGCGGAGGGACTGCTGCGGCGCGCACGCGGCACGCTCGGCCGCGCGGATTACTCCGATCTGGCGGCCGACGTCCACGAGGACCTGCTCGCGCGGGGCGACGTGGCGCTCGCCCGGTTCGCGCCCGCGCGTGAAGCACACATGGAGGCGCTGACCCGCATCGCGAAGCAGACGCGCGACATCCCCGGCGGCGAGTGAGCCATCGGTGCCTATAGCACTCGCGCCGCGCGTGGACGCGGCGCTGGCGCAGTTCGCCGAGAGCGAGGTCGCGTGGTTCGAGTCGATCGACCCGCAACTCGCGCCGATCGGGGCGCGGCTGCGCGCGGCGGTCACGGGCGGCAAGCGAATCAGGGCCGCGTTCTGCTACTGGGGCTGGCGAGCGTGCGGGCAGGCCGATACGGACGCCGCGGTGCGGGCCGCCGCGTCCATGGAGTTGGTACACGCGGCCGCCGTCACGCACGACGACCTGATCGACGACAGCGACATGCGGCGCGGGGCGCCGAGCATGCACGTCGCACTGCTCACCGAGGTACCCGGTGCGGCGGACCGCGAATGGGCGGCACGCTCGCTGACGATGCTCGTCGGCGACCTGCTGATGTCCTGGGCCGGGCAGCTGTTCACCACCTGCGGCCTGCCCTCCGCGTACGTGGCACGTGCCCGGCCGCTGTGGGCCGCGCTGTCCAGAGAGCTGATCGCCGGCGAGTGCCTGGAGATCCTGCGCACCGGGCAGGGCGCCAGCCCCGAGGACTCGCTGCAGATCATCCGGTACAAGACGGCGAAGTACACGGTCGAGCATCCGCTGCTGATCGGCGGACGGCTCGGCGGGGCGTCCTCGACGCTGCTCGCGGCGTTCACCGCGTACGGCGTGCCGCTGGGCGAGGCGTTTCAGCTGCGCGACGACCTGCTGGCCGTCTTCGGCGACACCGCGCGCACCGGCAAGTCGAACCTCGACGACATCACCGGTGCCCGCCCCACAGCGCTGGTCGCGCTCGCGCTGCGCCACGGGGCGAGCGCCGACCGCGACGAACTGCGCCGCCTGCTCGGCCGGGACGATCTCACCGCTGCGGACCTCGAACACGTACGCGCGATCCTGGAACGCTCCGGAGCGCGCGAGCGCGTCGAGCAGCTGATCACCCAGCGCACCCGGACCGCTCGGGCCGCTCTCACCCGCGCGCCGCTGCCCGCCGAGGCCGCGGCCGCCCTGCACGAGTTGACCCGCGCCGTCACCGACCGCTCCCTCTGACGGCATCAGACCTGCACGAAGGAGACCCACCCGGCATGCCTATCACTGCCGAATCCATGCAGGCGCTGCGCGAGCGCGGCGACGAACTCGCCGACGCGACGATCGACGCCCTCTTCGAGCGCGGCGAGATCGGCCACTTCAACACCCTGATGCGATGGTTCGACGGGGACGACCGGGAACCACCCGCCGATCTGCCCGCGGCCGCCCGGGACTACCTGGCCGCCACCGCCGAACCGCCGGACTGGGTGGACTGGGACGTGATGGAGCGCGCGCGGATGTTCTTCATCGACAACAACGTGCACATCTCCACCGCGCTGTCCTTCGCCGCCATGCCCGCCTGCTACGTCGTGCCGCACATGGCCAAACTGCTCTCAGCCACGCATTCGCTCGACTACCCGTCCAACCGGATGGCGGCCACCGGCCAGTTCACCGTCTATCTGATGCGCCCGGACGCCTTCGAGGCCGGCGGCAAGTTCGTCCCCACGGCGCAGAAGGTCCGCCTCCTGCACGCCGGGATCCGACACCATCTGCGCCGCGAAGGCGCGTGGGATCACGCACGGTGGGGCGTGCCGATCTGCCAGGAGGACATGATCGCCGGCCAGATGATGTTCTCCATCCAGGTTCTCGACGCGCTGCACCGCCTCGGCATCCATATCCGACAGGACGGCGCGGAAGCGTACTTCTACGCCTGGCGGGTGGTCGGCGCGATCCTCGGCGTCGACAGCGCAGCGGTTCCGACCACGTTGGAAGAGGCGCGCGACTTCTCAGACCTGTACATGACCAGATACATCGGCCCCTCCGACGAGGGCGCCGAACTCACCCGCCAACTGATCGAAATGTACGAACAGGTCGTCCCCGGAACCCTGCTCGACCCGCTCGTACCCGCCCTGATCCGCTACCTTATCGGCGACACCGCCGCCGACTGGCTCGCCGTACCGCGCTCCACCGTCTTCGACCGTCTCGTCCCCACAGCGCCGCTCCTGCTCGGCGCGCTTGAGGACGCCAAGGCGCGCTCCCCGATCGCCGCCATGGTCCTCGACCGCTTCGGCGCCCCGACGACGGCACTCGAACTCAGCTCACTGACCCGCGGACGAGTCATGCACTACGCCGTACCCCGAGCACCTCAAAGACGAGTACAACGTACGCCGCCCCCACGATCAACGCTGGAGCCCGCCCCCGGTCTCGCCGCTGGCCACCGGATCAACCTCCTGACACCAGGCCGCACTCTGACACCAGGTCGCACTCCCGAACGCAAACAAACCCGCAGACGCGGCCGGCAACCAGCCGACCGCTGCCGCACACGCCGCCGGAGAAATGATCTTGAACTTATCTCGTTGCGCCCGAGCTGAATGTGCCATGACGGCACTTCGGGTTGCTCACATCGAGCTTATCGACGGAAGTCGGGGCGATTCGGCGCAGCACGAAACGGCGGTTGCTCAGCATGCGGTAGGCATCGTCGGCGTCGAGCATTGCGCACCCTCCCTGCGCCCTTCCCGCGCCCGCCCAGGCGCGGCGATCATTCGCCAAGTCAGCCCTCTGCTTCTGCACGTGCAGTCGCATCGGGCGTCCGCACGGCCCCGATCCGCCCCGGCCACGCCTTCACCCCGCTGTTCCTGGCCGGCGCGATCGGCGGCAATCCGGACATCGACCCCGAGCAGGTCCTGACGCCGGAGGCCTTCCGCGACTACTGGCCCCAAGCGTGGCAGCGCTCACGCGCGGAACTGAGCGAGCCCGACTCCTGGGGCGGGGTCCCGGGCAACGCGCAGTTCAAGGGCGACTACCTGAACGCGCCCAACCAGCACCAGGTGTGGTTCAACGACCAGCTCGCGAACATGAACCCTGACGTCGTGCTCACCGTGCCGGTCCGCATCGCCCAGGCGGCGGACGACGAGCGGATCCACGCGGCTCCCGGCTTCCCGCTCAAAGGCACCGACGCGCTGGTCAAGGAACTCGACCTCACGAACCCGGCCAACAAGGTCGAGTACGAGAGGTACCCCGGGGGCGAGGTGGCTCCGGATCCGGTACTGGGCATCCACTTCGGCACGATCAACCACGACGTCACGAAGCTGACCGTCTGGATCAAACCACTGCTCGAACCCTGACCACCGGGCGGCTCCTCCCGGCGCGAACCGAGGCCTGCGCGCTGAGCCTTCCCCGGCCCGAGACAAGCGGTGAATCAGGTACGAGCACTGATCCGACACATGGCGAAGCTCCCGATCTCGCCTCGGGCGTGCGCACGATCCGCCTGCGCCCCGAGGACGCGGCCGATATCCCCGGCGAGGAGTTCAGCACCGGCGGTGAGCGCTGGGCGCGCGGTCGCGCAGGTGATCGGGCTATACCTAAGGTAGCAACGCATTGATCACGGTACGTTTTGCCGCGAGCGCGGCCAAGTACGTCCGGAAGGCGCCGATGTCCACTATCCCGCTAACGTAGACAATGGTGCCACCTTCCATGGTCAACTGCGTCACCTTGAACTGACTCCATGCGGCGGACGGAAACCTGGTGACCACGTCGGTGGTCTTCGGGGCGAATCTGAACCTGCCCTCGTACTCAATGACGTGGACCTCTGCGTTCGTCGTCCAGTCACGGGCGGCCTTGCGATTGGCGGAGTCCGGGTCGTCCCAGTACTCGGAGAACTCGTCCGAGTCGCCGAACTCGAAATCGGACTCAGAGCCGGAGCCGGCGTCCGCGGCCGGCCGCGCGGCGTGGTCCGCGGCGACCGTCGGCGCCGGCTGGTCCGCCAGCTTGTTCTTCGTCGCCGGTCGCAGGCTCGCCTGATACTCCGCCGCCCAGGTGGACAATAGCTTCGCGGCGTTGTCGGGGGCGGGCTTCCCAATGAAGGTCTCAGGCTTCTCGTGGGCCACCGTCAGCAGAAGGCGCTGCGCCTTGGCGTTGCCCTCCAACCGCTGCCAAAGGGCGAGCTTGGCCTCGAACTTTGCCGAGACGCCGAACGTGATACAGGCTTCCAGCGACGACTGATACGCCGCGCACTGGTGCACCTCCGCCTCGCCGAACTCGGACAGCGTGTTGTCCAGGACCGCGCCGGCGAACCAGCCCCACGGCTGGTCGTCATAGCTCGCGTATTTCCGGCACTCGCCGACGACCTGCGCGACGCCTGCCGCCCAGGAACTGGTCAGCTGATTCTCCTCGAGCCTTTCCTGCTCCTGCCGGCTGAGAGACAGCCATGCGTCGTAGCGCTCGTCGGTGGTCCGCGCGAAGAAGGACTCGAAGAACCGTGTCACCGCGTCGGCGTCCGGCGCCAGAGCGGCACGCTGGTCGCCCCTGAGCTTGAGCGTGACCAGTTCGCGGGTCTTCTCCGGCAGACCGTACAGGTAGTTGAGGAAGCTCGGCGCGGTCGACACTGCCCGTTGCTTGCGTGCGTCGTGGAGCAGAAGGGTCTCGTCGAGCGACTTGGATGCGGCCAGGATGAACGAGGCCTCGCCTGCGTTCTCGGGTATCGCAGCCCAGCGGTGGAACTCGTCGATCGCCTTGTCCGGGTTCGCCGCGATCCGTTCAGACAGTTCCTTGGCCTTGACGGCGTACTGCGCCAGTGCGGCGTTGGCCGCGTCGTACTTGGCCGGCAAGGTGATCGTCATCGAGTCGATTGAGTCGTTCAGTCCGGAATGGCGCAAGTCCCCGATGCAGAAGGCGAGCCGGATGTCGGTATCCCTGATCCGGCTGAGGATCCCGTCGCACTGGTGCCGGGGCCGCCTGCACCGGCCGGGGTCGGTGCACAGCATGGTCTCGCCCGGGAAGTCCGGGTCGAAGCCGATGAAGATGATCCGATTGCGTACGGAGGAGGCTGACCTGACCTTCTGGTATTCGGGATGCGTGAGCGGCCCGATCCGGTAGTTGTGGATCTCCGCGAACTTCACGCCCGTCGACGTATAAGTGGTCTCCGAGTCGTATCCCCCCGGTGTGGCCAGGACGGCCATGCCGATCGTGATCGCCAGCAACTTGTCCACACCGGCGTAGACGCCCACCGAACGGTCCATCGGCACGAACGTGTCCGGCGGCACGTACCCGCCATGGCCCATGATGAAAGTGGTCATGATCCCTCCACCCCGGATCGCGGTCAGCTTCCCCGACCGACAGACAACTAAGAACCCTCAATCAGGGTAGGCGTTCGCCGGTTGCTTCGGGTCGGAATGGCAGAGCCGGCTGGACACTGCGGGCCTTCTGCCCGACGCGCGCCGGTTTGGCGCCGCGCAATGGCTGATGATCGCTGTCATTGCCGCAAGCTGCGGTGTGGGCGGCGTTCCAGGGTTGATCACGCCTCTGGTCGCAGTCGTAGTCGGGCTTCACTTCTTTCCGTTGGCGCGCATCTTCGCCGACCACCGGCTCTTCGTTCCCGGCGCGGCACTGACCGTGCTCGGCATCGCCGGCCTTCTAGCGCGAGCCGTGGTGTCTCTCCGGGTGCTGTCTTCACTGACCTCTCTGGTCTACTGCCGCGTGGTCCATCGCCGCAGCGCGTCAGGCGGGTCGTATCTGCGTGTCACGATATCGGTGACGGCGCGGGCGTGGGAGCGCATGCCGGGGCGTGCTGCTGGTGGAAACCGCCCGGCGCGCCGGGCTGGAGTCGGTGCTTCGCGAGGCGCTGACATCGTGGCGCACGGCGCGGTTCGTGCACGGCC
>CAVQPP010000355.1:0-19044 GCA_963714445.1 uncultured Actinomycetota bacterium | reverse complement strand
GCTCGTATCAGAGGTGGACGCGGGCCTGGTTGCGGATCTGGACCGGGACGGGGAGCCCGGCAAAGACCTCGCGGCCGGCCTGGATGACCGCATCCTCGGCGTCCCAGGACAGGTCAGTGTCGTCGAAGTAGGCCAGGTCGTAGTCGAGGATGCCAGCCTCAGGCGGCTGGCCGGTGACCACGTTCCACACTGTCTGGTACAGGCACCCCGCGACCAGGTACCAGCCTGGCAGTCCTATCGCCGCTGCACGGGTGAGCACCTCGGTCAGCGTGCCGTTGCGGGCCAGCGCCGCCCGGAAATGCGCCACTTGCTCATCGATGGGAAGCCGCCCAGCCCGCATGCTGTCATCCCTATCAGCTCCTGCTGACATGCAGGCTGCCGCGCGCGGAGTCGTCGTGCTGGCTATGCCTGCTGGGGTCAGCGCCGCTGCTGGCGGCGGCCCGGTCCGCTCGCATGCCCGTCCCTCAGGCATGTTGCCCCTGCTCCTCACCGCGCCGCCGACCGCAAATCCCGTTGCTGATCCACTGCCCGGCTCGCCATCCTTGAGCTATCTGATTTAGCTCACACCTACGCATTACTAATGATCATGGAGGTCTCCGGCCGTCCGTCCGGCCGGAAGGCCAGGCGAGGCGGGCACGTGGCTGGGATCATCACCATCTCCAAGGGCCACGATGCCTCTTACCCGTGGCGGCAGATCGGCACCGCCGAACCAGCCACGGGCAGCAAGTCCGCGGACAAGGGTGTCGGCTACTATCTCTCCCCAGCCGAGAAAGGTGGCGAGCCGCCCGGCACCTGGACCGGCATGGGAGTCGGCGAACTGAGCCTTCCACCCGGCGGGATCGTCAAGCGTCAGATCTTCGAGCGCCTGTACGGTCATCACCTCGACCCCCGCGATCCCGCCGGCGAGGCCCGCCTCGGGCGGGCTCCTAGCCGGTTCTGCTCGGCCGAGGACATCTATGCCGCGCTGCTCGCCGCCGAGCCCGAGGCAACCGCCGAACGCCGCGCCCAATTACTGATCGAGGCGAAAGCCCAAGTCCGCACCCCCGATCTGTACTGGGATGCCACGTTCAGTGTGTCGAAGTCCATCACCCTGTTCCACGCCAGCGCCCTAGTCAACGCGGTGGCAGCCAATGAGCGCGGCGACCAGGAGTCGGCCGACGCCTGGCAGAAGGTCGCCGACGACATCTGGAACGCGATCATGGAAGGCAACGCGGCTGCCTTGGGCTACCTGCAGCGCGAGGCTGGACAAACCCGCGCCGGCTACCACCCGGGCGGCCGGTGGGAGGACGCCCGTGAGTGGGTGATCGCCTCGTTTCGCCAGCACACCAGCCGCGACAGTGACCCGCAGTTGCATGTGCACAACCTGATCCTGCACAAGGTGCTCCGAGAGTCCGACGGCCAATGGCGGGCCCTGGATTCCATGTCCCTGTACCGGCACCGCCCAGCCGCCTCGGCCATCGCCGCCCTGGCCACCGAGAACGCTCTGACCCGCCGGTTCGGTGTCCGCTGGGTCCAGCGCCAAGACGGTCACGGCCGGGAGATCGCCGGCGTTGAGCAGGCCCTGATGGATGTCTTCTCTTCCCGGCGGCAGAGCATCGGCCCGCTGACCGCGCGCCTGGCGCAAGAGTATGAGGCGCAGTTCGGGCGCGCCCCGGACGCACGCGCGCTCACCAGCTTGCGCCAGTGGGCCAACCACGCCACCCGGCGCGGCAAAGACCCCGGCGCGCTCGACCTACCGGCGCTGGTGCGCCAGTGGTCAGCGCATGCCCGCGCCAGCGAAGCAGGCGCCCTCGAACCCGTCGCCCCCAAGATCATGGGCACCCGCCACCCCGCTGCGCAGGCCGGGCCGCCGGAGCGCACCCAACCAGGAGAAGCGCACCCCGCGCCGCTCACCGATGCACAAGCAAGCCGTCTCATTCAGGAAGCCGTCGCCGCCCTACAGGCCGCCCAGTCCACCTGGACCGAAGCCGACCTGATCCGCCACCTCGGCGAGCGCCTCCCCGCCCACCTCGGCGCGATGACCGCGCCGCAGGCCGCCGCCCTGCTCCCCGCCCTCGCCCGCCAGGCTCTGGCCACCGAGGCGGTCATGCTGTCCGCGCCGGAATGGCCGCGTGTCCCCGACAGCCTGCGCCGCGCGTCCGGCGAAAGCCTCTACACCCCGCACGGCGCAACCCGCTACGCCACCAGCACCCAGCTCACCCTCGAAGACCGCCTCCTCGCACACGCGCAAAAGGAAGGCGCCCCGCGCCTCGACCCCGCGACCGCCGCGCGCCATCTCGGCGCACACCAGGCGCATCTCGAAGCGCAACTCCAGGCGCAAGCCACCACCGAAGGCGCAATCGCCGAGCGCACCGGCTCCGGGCTGCGCCTCGACCAGGCCGCCGCCGCGCATCACGTGCTCACTTCGGCCCGGCGCGCGGAGGTGCTGGCCGGCCCGGCCGGCTCCGGCAAGACCCGTACCCTCGCCGAGATGGCCCGCGTTTGGCGCAAAGCCAGCCAGGGAGAGGTGATCGGCCTGACCACCTCCCAGACCGCCCGCAACGTTCTCGCCGATGCCGGCGTCACCCACGCCTACAACACGGCCCGCTTCCTCGGCCACCTCTACGACCAGCGGGAAGCCCTCGGCGCGCTGCCAGTAGCGCGAGGGTCACTGCTGATCCTTGACGAGGCCAGCATGATGTCGCTGGCCGACATGGCCGCGATCCTCGCCCTAGCCCACGCCAACGACTGCAAGGTCGTGGTGACCGGCGACCACGAGCAACTCACCGCGGTCGAAGGCGGCGGCGGGATGATGCTCCTCGCCTGCCGCCAGGGCTACGTCCAGCTCGCCGAACCACAGCGCTTCACCCACGGCTGGGAACGCGACGCCACCCTGCGGCTGCGCGCCGGGGACCTCACTGTGCTCGCCGTCTACGAAGAAAACGGTCGGCTCCGCGGCGGCACCCCCGAAGAGGCCACCGAACAGGCCTACCGCGGCTGGCTCGCCGACTACCTCGACGGCAAGGACACCATCCTGATGGCCCGCACCGAAGAAGCGGCCCGCGAGCTGTCACGCCGCGCCCGCGACGACCTCATCCGCTACGGCCTCGTCGCCGACGGGCCAGGCATCCGTCTTGCGCACGGCGAGCAGGCCAGCGCCGGGGACCTGATCATGGCCCGCCGCAACACCCGCACCATCCAGGCCGACGAAGACGGACGCGACCTGGCCAACCGCGACGTCCTGCAGATCACCAGAACCACCACCGGCCCCCGCGGCCGCCACGCCGAAGTGCGCCGGCTCACCGGCCGCGACCCCACCACCGGCCACCCCCAATGGTCGGCGCCGTTCCAAATCCCCGCCCGCTACCTCGCCACGCACACCACTCTCGCCTACGCGACCACCCAGCACGCCGCGCTAGGCCGCACCACCAGCACCGCCCACGTCCTAGTCAACGGCCTCGGCGACCGGCAGGGACTGTACGTCGCCATGAGCCGGGGCCGCGACGCCAATCACGCCTATTGCATAACGCTCCCTCGCATCGCTGACACCCGCCCAGGCAGCAGACCCGCCCCCGAACTCGATCGCACCAACCGCCTGACCCGCGAACACGCCGCCCACCCGGCAGAGCAACCAGCAGCCGACGAGCAGGAGCCCGCGCTCCACCCGGTCACCGTGCTCGCCGGAGTCCTCGCCCGCGATGGCAGCGAACTATCTGCCACCGAGACCCTGCAACGCGAACTCTCCCGCGTTGACCACCTCGGCATCCTCGGCGGGATCTGGGACGACATAACCCGCCGGGCTCAGGCCGCCGGATATGAGCAGGCGCTCCGCGACGCTCTTCCCATCGGCCTCGCCCAGCAAGCCCTCGACGACCCTGCCTGTACCTGGCTGTGGCGGACCCTCCGCGAAGCCGAGGCCGCTGGGCTCGACGGCGGCCAGGTCCTCCAGCAGGCGGTGGCGAGCCGTTCCATGGTCGGGGCCCGCGACATCGCCCGCGTCCTGGATTCACGGGTCCGCCACATGCTCGACGCCATCCAGCCCGAGCCCCCCGGCCGCTGGACCGACCGCATCCCCTGCACCGGATCCGCTGATCTCGACCGCTACCTGCGCGAACTCGCCGAGGCCATGGACGACCGCGTCCGTAGACTCGGCGAACACACGACCGCGACCGAGCCGACCTGGTCCCGCCAGGCTCTCGGCCCTGTCCCCGGCGACGCTGTCGCCCGGCTGGACTGGGAACAGCGAGCCAGCCTGGTAGCCGCCTACCGCGAGCGCTACGGCTACGCCCACCCCGACGACCCCATCGGCCCCGAACCATCCAAGACCAGCCCCGAAGCCCGCGCCGCCTGGCGCGCCGCCCTAGCCGCACTCGGCCACGTAGACGGCATCGACCTGCGCGGCTGCACCGACGGCGACCTATGGCTACGCCGCAGCACCTACGAACGCGAAACCGCCTGGGCACCCCCGCACGTCACCGAAGAACTCCGCCTCATGCGCACCGCCGAACGAGACGCCCACGTAAACGCCATCCGCGCCGACCACGAAAGCCGCGCCGCAAAAGACCCGCAGACCGCCGAACGCCACCGCCAGCTCGCCGCGATCTGGCGAGCCCTCGAAGCCAAGGCCGCCAGGGAAGCGAACATGTTCGCCACCGTCCAAGAGACCCGGCGCCAGTGGGAAACGGTCACCGAAACGACCCACCGCATCGCGATTGCCGCCGACCTCGAACTCCGCCGCCGTCACCCTGAAATGGACATGGAGCCGCTTCGTCCCCACCGTGCCGAAGCCGACAACATCACCTACCCGCCGAACCCAGACCCAGCACACGACACCGACAGCGGAGTGCAGCCCACCCTCGACGGCCCCGAAAGCCCGGACAGCACGATCACGCACCGGCCAGAGCAGGAGCATGCCGGAGCCAGCCGACGTCGCGATCTTGACCAGCAAATCGCGCTCGGCCTGACGCCGCAGGCAGCCCACGACGAGATCCCGGAGCAGGTGCTACGCATCCGCGACAACGCCAAGATCGCGCAGGCCAAGCTCGACGACCTGGCCAGCCTTCCCCTTCCTGCCGCAGGGAACGACACCACATCGCCAGGTCTTGCCTGGCCCGTCGGCGCCGGACCAGACCGCGATGCCGTGCTCCAGCCGCCCCGGCCCGACGTGGTTCCATCAGCCCGCGTCCTCGCGCATTATCAGGTTGACGCACAGGCGGGCGCTGACGCGGAAATGGGGTAACGAATAAGCAGCCAGGCCTTTACCGTAGACACGTGGCGCAAGAAGCCCGGCACGCAGGTTTCGCCATCCCAGACGAACTGCCAGCAGCAATCACCAGGAACTCACGCCTCATCGCGGCCGTACTCGCAGAAGTCACCGTCGACATGGGAGTCCACGGTCGCGCCGCCCAAGCATGGCGATGGGCACTCACCGGCAGCGTCGATTCGCCGATCAAACTCACGCCAGCCATCGGCCGCCCGCCCACCCGCGAACAAGTCCTCGCCGAAGCCGACGCTGATCCGGTCGGCTCGACCGCACCTCCGGGCGTGCCCACGGACTTCTGCGACCAGATCGGCGAAGCCCGCCACCTCCTGAGATGGCTCATCGGCGAAACCGACGAGATCCCCATCGACGATGACAACCGTGGCCGTCTCATCGGTGCCCGCGACGACTACGCCCGCGCCGACGACGAGATGCGCCAAGTCCGCGACCGCGCCTTCCGCGGCCTCCAGAAACACGACCTGCCCGACCCCATGGACCCTGACGAAGCCCAGCGTCCCTGGAGCTGGGGCCCTAGCTGGATGAACGCGGCCTGGCTACGCGGCGTCCGCGACCTACTCACCTGGGCCATCGGCGAAGACCCCATCTCACCACTCAGCAAACGCGCCATCAGCCTGCCCACCGTCTACGACCTCTCCTACGAGGAAACAGCGGCCAACGAAGTGCTCACGCAAGGCCGTCCAGGCGGCATTCCCGTGAACGCCGGTGGCTACCCGCCACCGCAGTACGCCGAAGGCATCCAAGCCGCAATCCGCTGGCTCCGCGGCGAATCCATCACGCCACCCGTTGAGGACGCAGGCTGCAGCCCCTACGGCAAGTGATCACTACTGCTCCCGGCGGGCGGGTTGCTTCGAAGACCGCAGTCTCGCGGACGAACTTACTATTCTGCCGATGACAGTGCGTACCACATCGGGGCACCCCGGAACTGGGGGCTAGGGACGCGGCCGGGGGGAGCTAGGTCCGGACCGTCATGTTTCGGGCATCTTGGTACCGCCGGCAGATGACGCGGGCAGTCTCTAGCCGAGTAGCTTGGCCTGCAACGGAAGTGGGGCGAATGATCAGTATCGACGACGTGGCAGTTGGTTTGTTGGTCGATGCTATTGCAGCGACTGGGCGACGGTTGGCGACGATGGCTGGCGCGCTGGGCCAACGGCGTCGTGGGAACGACCTCGCACTAGTGCGCTGGTTTGACACGTATCGGCTCACTGAGCAAGGCCCGGCCTTGCCCGAAGTGCCTGCGGCCTTGGCGGCGCAGCTTGTAGAGATCTTGAACGGCCACGAGGTCCAAGCGGCGCTGCATGAGTTGCTTGCAGTGCGGCTCACCGACGCCCCGGAGACAGACGTTGAGCGTGTGCGGGCGGTTTTCGATATCGCGCTGGACGCGGCAGGTGGTGAGTTGGCAGCGTTCAATGCAGCGTTGTTCGACTATTACGACAACCAGATTTGTGAGCTGGTAGGACGGCTGGAGGGCGCCCAACTTGCCCTGTTGCAGCAGATAAGGGACGAGGCACTGAATGCACGCATGATCGCGATTTTGCGCGCGATCGAACGCCACACCGCTGCCCTTTCTGCGGTTCGCGATCAGAAGGGCGACACAAACTTCCTTGCCCGCTACCAGCGCCATGTGTCCGACCAGCATGGCAAGATCGAGCCGCCAGATTTTGAGCGCCGTCGGCGCGTTCCCATCGCCGATATCTTTGTTCCCACGCGGATCACCCAGACCCTAGAAGCCGATGCGGAGCGCTCACTACGTGAGCTTGACCTATGGCAACTCGCCCAGGAGATCGACCGTACCGTGCTGCTCGGAGACCCAGGGGGAGGGAAGACCACTGCGGCGAATGTGTTGCTGCACCACTTCGCCAGCAGTGCTGAACGGCGGATTCCCTTCCTGGTCACGCTACGTGACTTTGCTGCCAAGGATCCACCGGAACGTTCGGTAGTCCGGCATATCGAACTTACGTTGGAAGTCTTCTACCAGTGCCCCGCTCCGCCGGGGCTGGTCGATCGGCTTTTGCTGACTGGCCGTGCTCTGGTCATCTTCGATGGCCTGGATGAACTGCTCGATACATCCCTGCGAGCCGATGTGACCACACGTGTGGAACGGTTCTGCGGTGAGTATCCGCTCGCTCCGGTGCTTGTGACCTCGCGGCTTGTGGGATATGACGAGGCCCGCCTGGATGATCGGCAGTTTGTCCGGTATCGGCTTGACGCATTCGGTGAAAGCCAGGTCGATAAGTACGTCCGTAAATGGTTCGCCCAGGAAGAAGACATCACAGCCGACCAAGCCCAGAGTTGGGCCCAGGCGTTCCTGGACGAGAGCGCCAGCATCCCCGATCTTCGCGCGAACCCGCTCCTGCTATCCCTTATGTGCATCCTCTATCGAGGCGAGGGATCACTCCCTCGCAATCGCGATGAGGTCTACGAGCAGTGTGCAACCTTGTTGTTCCGCAAGTGGGACGCCCGGCGCCGGATCCACACTGAGCTTCGGGCTGGGCACCTGCTCGCGCCCGCGCTTCGTCACCTCGCGTGGTGGCTATTCACCCGCGACCAGGCCCAGCCAGCCGTCACCGAAAGTGAGCTGATCAGCGAAACCACAGCTTTCCTGCACGGGCGCGGCTTCGAGTCCGAGGAGGATGCCGCGGAAGCGGCGCGTGAGTTCGTGGCATTCTCCCGTGGCAGGATGTGGGTGTTCAGCGACGCCGGCACGACCGCGATCGGCCAGCGCCTCTACGCGTTCACTCACCGCACCTTCCTTGAGTATTTCGCCGCAGCTCACCTTGCCTTCGCGTCCGATACCCCCGAGCAGCTAGGCCGTACCCTCGCACCGCACGTCGCAAGGAACGAATGGGAGGTGATCGGTGAACTTGCTGTCCAGATAAAGGACCACACCAGCCAGCAGGGGATACAGCGCCTCTACGTCACGCTGCTGGGAGAGCGGCGACGACGATCGGTAGCAGGCCGTAGTGGCGTCCTGCAGTTCCTTGCTCGCTGCCTAGGATCGGTTGACCCGCCGCCGAATACCGTCCGGGAGCTGGCCCGGGCGACGCTTAACTACCTTTTCTCTGGTGACTTGGCGGATCCAGCACGGTGCCTCCCACTGTGCTGGCTGCTTGCGAGCTGCAGCACGTGTCGGTATATCGTCAGTGAGGAGATCAGCTCACGTATATCGGTAATGGTAGCGTCAGACGACCAGCGGGTACACCGGAACGGCGTTCTCCTAGCAATGTCATTGCCGATCGGATTTTCCGGGAACTGGAACGGGCTCGGCCCTACTGTTGCCTGGGATATTCCGTTGAGTATCTTTTGGCAAGAACGGACCGTGGAGAATGTCCTCAGCCATGCAGATGACATCGTGGCCATCGCCGCCAGCGATGCGGGAGTGAGATTTGCCGCCCTGCAGTATGACCTCATCACGGTGGAACAGGCGCTGGAGATGCACGGTGGGCTTTTGTCGCTGCTCCAAGTTCAACCCACCGAGATCTTCGATATCCGATGGGGCTCCTATCTCGTGTCTCACGCCTATCATTTGGCTCGTGGATGGTCTCAAGCCTTCTACCCGGGAGGCCAAGATTTCGTGTCTAAGGCAAATTCTGACTTCGGAGCGGTGGGACGCTATCTGCTTGACCATCCCAATCCTCCGTGGATCACCGGCATCGCCCAAGGACTGTCAGGATTCAACTGGGAGCCCGATGACCGGGCCAGCGGTGACAACCCAGTCCTAGGTCCGATCACATATCTTGGGGCAGCGGCGACGCTGCTAATTTCCGCGGAATGCACAGAACCGGAGCTTATCCTAGAACCAAGAGAATGGTCAACAGGGCCGCTAAAGGACCTCTGTCCGTACATTATGAACCGAGCTTCTACTGGCACAATGGACGAGCTTCCGGAGCTATCTGTGCCTACGCCCTTCGGGGAACTATTCCGCGACTGGGCGCGAGGCAACGTCAACCTTACGCGCAGGCCAGCCAAAGTTTGATCAGTACGGCGCACAGCGAGTTCAAGTGATAGCCGCTCTCAAACTTCAGATACAACAGGAGAGCTTTCAACCATTGGCGAGCGTCGATGCGCGTTTCAGCCGGGCGCTCACCGAACACCCTACTCTGCCACTATCAATGCGGCGTCACAAGCCGACTAGGCGACTACAAGGCCGACCTGGTGCGTTACAACGCATTGATCTGCCGCTGATAGTGTGGCTTGTCGTCTGCACACGCTCTCCGTGTCAGAACGCGCCAATGCCCGGCCAATCCACGCAGCCAGCGACGCAAGAAGCCCACCGCCAGCGGGTCGTAAGATGGATTGGAGAGCAACGCATTGAGGTGTTGATACGGGAAGGCGGCCTCTTTAGTGAGTTGACTCCAAACCTCTTCGAACATAGGCTGCTCAAGTTGAGCCTTCGCCGCCTTCGACCAGATCTCATATGTGCTGTCGGCAATGTAGCCTCGCCCGCGCATCTCTAGCTCATCTTCGCAGAGAAATAGGTAGGCACGTATTGCTTTCCTGTCGTCATTGCTTACTGAGTCCGGAGCAGACATGTCCAGAGCACCTAGGGACAGTTGGTCAAGGATCGACCAGTATCGCTGAACGTACATCGCCTCGAATTGCCGTAGCCGCTCGCGGTTGCTTTGCCGGAGACCGAAAGCGGCAGCAAGCACACCGACGGCAGTAACCGTCAGCGCAATGTCAGCGATCACTGGAACCCCTTGCATCGGAGGAGCCGATCGTAACACCAACGGCCGCTCATTACTTGGTTTGCCGGCCTAAGGCGAATGTCCGGCTATTGGTTACCCGTGGGAACCGGTGCTAGAAAGTAGCACCGCTCCTTGCGGAGATGACGGGAGGAAACGCGCTGGCTTTGGCTCAGCGATTCCCTCACTGACGGCCAAGTCCTCGATGCTCAAGAGGACCCGGTTCACGACGGCATGTCCGCTCATGCCGCGAGTCGCGCGAGTCCGCTGCGTCACAACGGAGATAGGACCATGAGGATCTCGTCGCGGTCATCGCCGGGCGCCAGCCGCAATGCGCCCGGCCAGCGGCCGATCTCCCGCCAGCCGAGCCGGGCATAGAAGTGCTCCAGGCCCATGCCGCCCCGCGCGGCGAGATGCAACTGCTCCAGGCCCATCTCCCGGCAGGCAACGTGCCTGGCGTGCGCCACGAGAGCAGCACGATTCCACGGCCGTCAGGAACAGGTGGTGCCGTTGACGGCGAAACTCGTCGGCGAGGCGTTGCTGGCCGTGTAGCTGCCGGTGAACCCGATGGTGACCGAGCCAGGCCGGGGCGATCGTAGCGTCGTAGGACTCGCTGACCGCAGTGACCTGCTCTCCGGACTGGCTCGCGGTGGCGTTCCAGATCGTGCCGATCTTCTGGTCACCGGGGAAGGTCCAGGTCAGCGTCCACGGACTGATCGAGGCCGCGCCGGTGTTAGTGATCGTCACCGAGGCCTGGAACCCGCCCGGCCACGAGCTGGCCAGCGCATAGCTGACCGTGCAGGCCAGTACCCCGGACCCGGTCGCCGTCGCGGTGGGCGTCGGCGTCGCGGAGGGCGTGGGAGTCACGCTCGGGGTGGGAGTCGGCGTGGGGGTGGGGGTCGCGGTCTGCGTGGGCGTGGGGGTCGCGGTCGGGGTGGCCCCGGCGCTGGGCGAGCCGGTGTAGAACGTCGCCGGGGCGGCGAACTGCGACGTCCGGTTCTGCCCGTAGACCGCCTCCACCACATAGGCGTAGGAGGTGCCGGGGGTGAGCCCGGACAACGCGTAGGACGTGGTGGCTGTCGTGGCCACCAGCCCCGTGGCCGGGGCCAGCTCGTAGACGGCGTACCCGGCCAGCGCGTTCGTCCCGGCCGTGGCCGCGTTCCAGCTCAGCGTGGCCCCGGTCGTGCTGACCTTGGTCACCGCCGGGCTGCTCGGCGCGGACGGGGGCACCGTCGCCGACGCGGTCAGCGAGGTGTTCGGTGACGTGATGAACTGCGCGATGTTCGAGGCCGAGGACGCCGTTCCCTGGGTGTCCACCGCCTGCACGTAGTAGCCGTACGACACGGTGCGGGCGGCGGACAGCCCGGTGAGGGGGTATGACGTCGCGGTGGTGCTGCCCACCAGGGTGCCGGCCGAGGTGTACACGTCGTAGCCGGCCACCGGGTTGCTGCCCGCGGCGGACGCCGTCCAGGAGAGCGTGGCCCCGGTGGACGTCACGGCGCTCGCGGTCAGCGCGCCGGGCGCGCCAGGCGGGGTGGCAGCCGTCGGCGGGGTGCCCCAGACCAGGGTGTTGCCCGAGTACAGGGTGATGTCGCTGACCGTCACCGGGGTGGCCCCGACGGTGGCCGGGATGCCCTGGAAGGACCAGTCCTCGGCCGGGTCGTGTGCCGCCGGGAACGTGATCCGGAACTGCACCTGGGCCTGCCAGTCTGCGTTCGGGTAGTCGGCCTCGCCGACCGGCTCGATGTTGAGATTGCTGCAGGAGACCTGGATGTAGTAGGTGCTGCCGGAGTACTCGACCGGCTCCGGGCGCGTTGCACTGGTTGTAGGAGGAGCTCAGGCTGATCTGGCTGGGCGTCTCGCCCGGG
The DNA here is from genome assembly GCA_963714445.1 of uncultured Actinomycetota bacterium. Lineage (GTDB taxonomy): Bacteria > Actinomycetota > Actinomycetes > Streptomycetales > Catenulisporaceae > Actinocrinis. Next base: position 7,234 of record CAVQPP010000355.1, on the reverse strand, counting down.
TCCAGGGTGAAGTAGTAGCGGAAGCTGGCATCGTGCATCTGCCGGGCCGGCCAGGCCGACCGGTTGTTGATCAGTGCCTTGATCTCGATGAAGTTGCTGGCCTGGTTGTTGATCGCGGCCTGCACGTAGATCTGCGGCCCGTCCGGAGTCTCCGGGGCGGGGAATCTCGCGACCGGCGTGCCGCCGTACTGCTGGGTCAGCGCGGCCAGGTCGCCGGAGAATAGCGCGTTATAGTCCAGCGCCCCCTCGGTCTCCTGGTAGTTGCTGCGCTGGTCGGTATAGCCGTCATCGGCCGAGGCCGGGCCGCCGACCAGCAGGCCGTAGTCCAGGTGCCGGGTCTGCGCCGGGGTGTCCAGGTTGTCCGCCCACGAGTCGTGCGCCGGGGCGTTGTGCGGGTACTGCGACCAGGCCGTGCTGGTGCCGTTGTTGGTGAACCCGACCTCGTAGCTCATCTTGTTCGGGTTGTCGCCCAGGATGTAGTTGATTTGCTGCACCGCGAAGTTGTGGTAGGCCGTGGCCCGGGCGGCGTCCAGCCCGTTGGCGGTCAGGTAGTTGCTGAACTCCAGGGCCAGGTACGCGGCGTTCGCCGAGTAGCGCAGCGATCCCCAGCTGCTCAGGAACGCCTCGCCACCCGGTGAGTAACTGATCCTGGTGCCGCCGAACCCGGTGGTCCACCAGTCCAGGTTGTCCTCGGCGTCGGTGAGGTACTGCTGCTGCCCGGTCAGCTGGGCCATCCAGATGTAGTCGGCGAAGCTGTCGTCGTCCCAGTTCACCGTCCAGTTGTACTCGTGCAGGGTGGACTGCTGGGCCAGCGGCAGGTTGGCGAAGTCGGTCTCCGCCGCCGACAGCCAGCTGGCCGTGCCGGTCGCCTTGTACAGCCAGATCTCCGCGGCGACGAGCTGGCTCCAGTAGCCGCTGTACGAGTTGTAGTAGTTCGCCGCGGAAGTGATGCAGCTCGCGTAGTTGCCGCGGTAGCTGTTCGCGAAGCTGTACAGCGACTCCGCCTGGGACAGCAGCTGGGCCGAGTACTTCGGGTCGGAGGTCTTGAACACGATCGAGGAAGCGGCGAGCGCGGCGGACGCCTGCCCGGTCAGGTCGGAGCCCGGGCAGGCTGAGGTCACCGCGTAGGACGGCCGCGTGGTCGGGTTGGTCTCGGCTGGACCCCAGTACTGGTGATCCGTGCCGGGGTCGGCCACCTGGCCGTAGAAGACGTTCGCTGACGGGTGCGCGGCGATGATGTAGTCGTCGCCCCAGCGCAGGTTCTCCAGCGCGCTGGCGTACTGCCCGGCGGCGGTGTAGCCCGGCTGGTAGTCCAGCAGGCTCCAGGCGAGCATGTTCATCGTCCAGGCCTCGGGCAGGCCGAACTTCACCAGGTCGCCGGCGTCGTGGTAGCCGCCGGTGAGGTTCACCCCGTTGTCCGAGCCGTCGGAGAGGTCCGAGTCGCCGCGCCAGTCCACCGGGTTGTCTGGCGGCAGCTGGCCGGAGCGCTGCGCCGCGTAGAAGTACATCGAGTCCTGCAGCGCCTCGGCGTAGTCGAACTCGCCGTTCGGGGAGGGTGCCGCGTGCGCGGCCGGCTGGATCGCCACCATGCCGGCCGCGGCGAGGGCCAGCGCCACCAGAAGGAGGCGGCCGCGCCGGATGAGCCTGGAGAGGTGCACGCCCTGACGCTACGAGCCGGGCAGCCACGGTCAATGGCACCCGCCGCGCCCCCGTCAGCAGCGCCGCCCGCAGACCGCTGACCAGCAAGGCAGCTCCCGATCCAGCTGAACGCCAGTGCCCGTCCGGTGAAACTTGCACGGCTACTCGGACCAGCATGGCCGCTGCCGCCTTCCCACCGTGTTCCCTGCCGCCGCGGACCGCGCCGCCCGCCGTGTTCCCCGCCGCAGCAGGCTGTGCCGCCCGCGGCGCGGGCTATTTGATGAGGCCGAGGTAGCTGACGCTAGGACTGGCCGCCGTGCACGGATGCCCTGGGATGTACATCACCGCGGGAACGCTCGAGGGGTCAGCGGCACGCAGCTGATCATCCAGCCTGCGAATGACCAGGACCACGTGAACAGGACCTGGCGAGCTCAGCCGGTAACCGTGGCCACGTCCGCTTCGACGGCGATAACCCGCCCGGTGAGCGGAACGGTCAGCGACATCACCGACGGCTCGCGCGTGGTTGTGCAGGGAACCTGGTCCGGCCAGACTCTCGCCGCCACCCAGGTGCGCATCGAGGCGGCGCTGCCCGCGCCGTCATCTTTCGGCCATCCGTCCCGCCGATGCGCCCAAGATAGGCCAGTCCCTCGCGGAAGTGCCCTTCGTGACCGGCACGGTCGTGGACGCGCACGACGGCAGCTTCACCGTGGACACACAGACCCCGGCGGGACTGCGGGTCCAGGTGACCACGTCGAACTCGACCAAGGTCGTAACGAAGGCTAGCGCCAGCCTGAGCCAGCTGGACCTCAGAGCCAACGTCGTGGCGGTCGGGCAGGTCGGGCCAGGCGGGGTGCTGACAGCCAGCACCGTGACCGAACCGTCGGTCACGGAGATCGTGCTCACCGGCGGCCCGGCTAAGCTCCGGCCATCCGGCTGCTCGGCGTCCGCGATCACCACGGCCGCGATCCTGGCCTGCGGCTGAGCAGCCACGAAGGCCGTCATGACCCCCGGCCCGGCTCGATCCAGACCGGGGGGCAGCCCAGATGCAAGGGTTTCCTCTCCGCACGGCGCGAGCCATGGGACGGTGCCCCAGCCTGCTTGTTTACACATAGCTGTCCGACCACGACAACATCCGGATCTGCCGCTGCGGGATCGGCTAGTGATACTCCGCGACGAGCTTGATCTGGCCGACGATGCTCGCATTGAGCGCCGACAAGTCCTCAGCGGGAATCCAGTACTCAAGGATGGACTGACCGCCGACCTGGCGTATCTGGTAGTTGTCGAGGAAGGACCTGCGGACCTCGAAGCGGGTCACGTATCCCGAACCTGACGCCGGCACGTTCCACTCCCGTGCGATCTTGGTGGCGTATTCCTCATTCAGGACCAGGTAGAAGATTGGCTGCTCGGGCAGCCGTGGCGGCCACGCCCGCCAGCCCGAGGCCTCGACCAGGGCCAGCTCGTCCGGGCCCGTAGGGCGCCACAGCACGACGGTCTCCGCGTCCTCATTCACCAGGCCATGATGACCGGACTAGCAAAGCTGTGCCTGTCTGAGTGAACGCGTCACCGCTGGGCTGCGGGGACCCGGGCGCACATAACCGGGCACCCGGTGGGAATGTCCGGACGGCGCGGCATCATTGGCACACCCTCGGTCCCGGGCCGCCTGACTAGGCCCGGGCTGGCGGGAAACCGCAGCCCTCAACGGCGGAACTAGGAGAGGCAATGACCACAGGCAGCTTGCCGGACGAAGGAGACCTGCAGCTCGGATCGGTATGGCTGCCCGCCGGGAAATATGTCACAGCCGGCTTTGACGCCGCGGTGCCGGTGGCCTGGGTGACCCGCCAGGCGGTGCCGGATGCGGGCCTGGTGTGGGCCGCCCTGTCCGCGGCCAGCCGGCAGACAGGGCTCGTACCGTTCCTGCTCGGCAGCCTCCCCGGCGATGCCAGCCGGCCCTGGGACACCGGAGAGTTCAGCTGCCCTGCCGATCCTGCTCAGCTTGACCAGATCGACGCCGTCCAGGTCATCCAGCCAGGTCATCCAGGACATGTGGGACGGCGAGATGCCCTCCGGCGGCGAAGATGACGACGAGGAGTGGGCGGCGATGCACGCACCCTTCTCCACACAGTTCCCCAGCCTGGCACCCCCGCAGAAGCGTCGCTGAGCCCCGGGGAACTCGATGACGTTCTCGGGTCGCTGCCACCCCGCCGCATCGGCCTGGTCCCGGCGGCCCGGCGGCCGATGTGCTGCCGCTGACCGGGTGGACGCCCTCCGACCAGTCCGATGCGCTGCCCATCGCGGCGGTCGTGCGCTCCTGGGAGGACCGGTTCGGCGCCCGACTGCTGGAAGTCGGCTTCGCCGAGATCCGCCTGCTGGCCAGCCTGCCCCCGCGCACCACCGGGCACGCCCAGCACCTCGCCGCCGAGCAGTTCGTCTTCTGCGACGAGTGCGCCGGGAAGGGCCTGCACGACATCCAGGCCATCACCGATCACCTGCTCAGCTCACCCATCTGGACGTTCTGGTGGGACTAACCACACTCCGGCGTCGGAGCGGGCACACCCGGCATTGCCGATGTGAGTGCGTTCCATAGGTACATCCTTATACGTCTGTCTGTCGGTCACCAGCAATTATAAATTGGGTCAGTATCGCTCCTCAATTTTGCCCTTGCGTTTGGAAGGTGCCAAGAAACGGAAAGGGTGCATATCGATAGCCGACAAAAGCAGGACAGTTCCAGTCAGCATTCCGGCAGCGAATCCAATGATCCGTGTATGCGGGTTGGCCGTGAGCGCCAAGCTGCTGAACTGAACGGTCGCCCCACTAGCCAGGATGGCCCTATCTACTTGCATAGACTACTCCCTTGCCTATGGCCTCAATATGGCGGCGGAAGAGTGACAATTGCAGCTGCGTCTCCGCGAGAAACCGACTAGGAGATGATACAGTATCCACTGCCTAATCTACCAGATAGCTATGAACCGGGTCAAATAGGACAAGGAAGGCCACTTGAACCTGACTAATGCATCGACGGTTGCGTCTGCCGTAGCAGCTGTCGTCGGTACCGCGATAGCTGTCGCAACCTTTGTCCTTCAGTTAAAGAAGTCACGCCCTAATAGGGAGCCTGCCGCCGAAGAGCCGGCTGCCTCACCTACCGGAGAGAGAGCAAGTGGGCCTAGCCGGGTGCCTGATCGGGCAACCCACGCTACGGACGAAAGGGCAGGATGGGCCAGAACGGCGATGTGGCTAAGAAAAACTGTCATTTCTGTTTTCTCAGGGGTAATTGCCGGTGTAATAGTCCTGTTTCTCGCATCCTCTCGATCTCCAGGGCCGACAGTGAGCTTGGCATCTTCAGTCCGGGGAGCGGACGTCTCCCGAACCAAGGTGTTCCATGTAACGGGAACGTCCAGCCATCTTGGCAACGACACCATATGGCTAACTGACTACGACAGTGGCTATACCGTAGATAGTCAAGCGACAGTTTATCCTGACGGCACTTGGGAGGCAGCAGACTCCGATGTTGGGAATTCCGGCCAATCCTTGCCATTCCCTTTGAATCTACGAGTCATCTTGGCTGACGTTGAGTGTGCCACCAGGCTCAATGCGACGATGAATAGCAATGGCGACTATCTCACCGCACTACCCGGTGGATGCACGGTTGCTGGTGCTGTCACTGTGAACGTGACGAGACCTTGAGAGAAGTCCCGGGCGATGCGTCTCTCCTGCCAAGATCGATCATCCAGCAAACTGCGGCGACGAATCATGGTCGTACTCAGGAACGCCCGGATCTGCCGCTGGTGGCGATATTCTATCTCTCGACGGAGCTACCAGCTTCGCCGCCACTTCATCCACGACCGGCATTCTGACGCACGCACGCGGGCTCGTGCCATCCGCTCATGCCGCGAGTAGTGGGTTGGCCGGGTGAGGTGCGTGTTACTGGATGTCGTCGGAAGGCGACAGGATGGCGTTGGCCCTAGGCGCGATGGCCTGGGATCCTGGTCGCTGGGACAGCGAGCGCCGGAGCGCTGGCGCTTTACAGGGGGGGCGGATTCGTGGAGCAGATCCCGGCGGGTGGGATCCATCACCTGCGGTTGACAGTGACGAACCTGGAACGCAGCCGCCAGTTCTACACCGGGTTGCTCGGCTTCGAGGTCGCGGTGGAGTCGCCGCCGCCCGGCGACCCGTCCGCGGCTGAGACCTTCAAGATCCTCTTCGGCGGCATCGTCATGGCCCGCGGTAACCTGCTGATGGGCCTGCGGCCGATGGCACCGTCGGGCGACTGCTTCGACCCCGACCGGGTGGGCCTTGACCATCTCAGCTTCAGCGTCGCCAGTCACGATGATCTAGAACAGGCCATGCGTTTGTTCGATGAACGCGGGGTGCCGCACGGCGAGATCACCAGCCTGCCGTCGTTCGGGATTGATGTGCTTCCCTTTGAAGACCCTGACGGTGTCCAGCTCGAACTGACCGCGCCCATGGCCCGGACTGCGGGCCAGAGCTGACGCTCCCTGCCGAGGTCTGCCAGCCAGGGTTCCCGTTGACGTCGCGGCCACATCCTCCCTGCCGATTCTGGCCCAATGAGCTACGGTGCCCCTGAGATCCGGAGTTCGCGCCGAGCAGCCAGTTATGTGTGATCGATTGGGGAGGGCTGGCCTCCCGGAGCAGCGCTGGTGGCGCGGTGGGCGCGGCTCGTGATGTGCCCGGCCTGGATGGTGGCGCCATCGGCTTCCAGCGTGCCGGGGCAAGTGCACCCAACTTCTAGGCAAGGCGGTAATCGGCTCGGCCTTGCGTCGCCTCGGGTTCGGCTGGCGCTCAAGGTCGGTAGTGCGGGGCTCGCGGCCATCGCAGCCGCGGTGGTACCCGTGCGCGGATGTGGTCGAAGCCCGGCGCGCTTGTGGCCACGCCGGGCCTTACCGCTCAGCTGGAGGCAGGCTGGTAGGTGAGCGCGACGACGCCGCTCGGCGCTGGGGTTGCGCCGAGAAGCTTCAGCGGGAGCGTCTTGCCTTTGCCACCGCCAGCCGCTCCCCCGCCGACTAGCACCGGGTGGATCGAGAACCGGATTTCATCGACCAGGTGGTGGGCGAGCAGGGTTTGGCTGAGTCGGCCGTGTCCGTACATCATGAGATCACCGCCATCCTCTTGCTTGAGCTCGGTCACGGCGGTGACGACGTCGTCGCGAATGAGCGTGGAGTTGTTCCAGTCAGCGTTCTCCAGCGTCGAGGAGAACACGTACTTGCGAATCGCGTTGATCGCGTCTGCGTATGGCCCGGTCTGCTTGGGCATGACATCGGCGAAGTACTCGTAGGTGCCTCGTCCCATGAGCATGCCGCCGAGGGCGTGTAGCGCCTGAACGGCTTCCTCCGCTGCGCCTGGGTCGAAGATCGCCCAGGAGCTTGGGTCTGCGGTGACGCCGTCGAGCGAGATGAATGCGGAATTGATGATCTTGCGCATCGCGGTGCTCCTCGTGTGTCGTTTGCGAGCTATGTCAGGAAGACGAACAGGACCGGCCGGAACCGGACGCGGCTCTACGAGATTTCGAGGAGGTCCAAGCGCCGAGGTCCGTTGACGTCTGCGGCACCGGTCTCTCCTGGTCTCATCGGGTGATCTTCAC
>CAVQPP010000354.1:0-17018 GCA_963714445.1 uncultured Actinomycetota bacterium | reverse complement strand
CAGCGGTGCCACCGAGAGCATCTCGTGCTGGAGGACTGGTGTAACGGACAGCGCGGCGGACCAGCACCCGTGACCTTTTCGGCAGCCCGAGCCGATCCCCGACCGGCGCGCCCAGTACCAACGTTGAGGCATCCTCGATCGCGACGCTGATGTCTTCCCGATGAGCGAGCCCGGCATCCTCGGCGTCGGCGACCCACCGGTCCAGAATGTCCGGAGACACCCGCCGGCCGCCCTTCGCCGAGTTCATCCGCCAGGTCATCGCGTTGGGGCGGCGGACGTAGAAGCCTTTTTTGCTGATGGACTCGACGAGCCCTTCCTCGACGAGCACCCGGTAGGCACCCCTGACGGTCAGGTTCGCCACCCCAGTACGTTCCATCAGTTCCAGGGTGGACGGCAGCCGGTCCCCCGGCTTGTACCGGCCGGACACGATACCCTGCCGCAGCTCGTCAGCCAGCCGTTCGTAGACGTCCCTGCGCTCGGGCACAGCGCCCGCGCTGTCTGCCCGTGACCGTGGTGACACGCCGACCCCTTCTCCGCTGCCTTAGCTACACCAGTTTGCCATACCTCACACCTCCCGGGCAGGCCTGCCAATCCGTTTGACACCATATGCACATCTGATTTAAATAAGATGTGTCAACGTTCTGCTGGCGTCAACCCGAGGAGGCCCGGATCAACGTGACGCGCGCCGCGAAGACCACCAGGCCCTGGCCAGCCACCACGCCAGCCGAGGACGCCCCGCCGGCCCTGAACGGCGCCCCGCACCCGGCGATACCGACGCCGGACACCGGGCGAACCTGGCTGCGCAACGCGATGGCCGCCCTCGCGGTCCTCGCCGCGGCCGCCGCCGTAGTCAGCTGGGACGCCCAGTACGTCATGGTCCGCCAGGTCAAGCACATCCCCGCGATCTCAGCGCTGGAAGCAGGCATCCCGGACGCTGGGGCACTCATCTTCGCCGCGCTGGGCATCGCGTTAGCCCTCCACGGCCGCCGCGCGTTGCGCCCCCGCACGCTGAACGTCGCCTGCGTCGGACTGTCCCTGGCGATGAACGCGATGGCCGCCGGGCGTGGCTGGCGGGACACGGCCATCTGGGTGATGCCCGCAACCGTGTACGCCCTGGCCAGCGACACCCTCATCGGAGTCGTCGGCGCCTGGGCCCTGGCCCGCATGCAGGCCACCGGCCAGGACCTCGCTGGGGACGATGTCACCCCCCTCGCCGTCGCCGGCGCCGTGCTGCTGTGGTTGCTCCGCCTATCCCTCGCCCCCGCCAGCACGCTGAGCGGGTTCCGCCGCTGGGTGGTCGAGGAATGCCCAGTCGCGCCCGGCCGGATAGCCCCCACCGTGCAGCCTGCACTGTTCGCGGTCCTTCCGGTCGCCGACGCCGAAGCACCTCCGCCTCGCCGACGGCGCGCTGACGGCAAGCCAGGCAAGCAAGACCTGCTGATCGCCCTGGCCAGCCAGCGCCACGACCTGCCCCGGCTACCGCTGAACCGCACGGCCCGGATCGCCAGTGAGATCGCCGCCGAAGTGGACCTGCACCCCGGCACCGCCCGCCGTGTCTTGCGCACCCACGTCCAGTCCCTGCACCAGCAGGCCACCGCCGGAACGGAACCCAGACCATGAAAGAAATCCCCATCCTGATCGCCGCCGCCGGGCTGGTCCTGATCGCGGTCAAGTGGGCGTTCTTCCACGGACGCGGCTCCCCCGCCACCGGGTCCGCCTGCTACGCATCCGCCTGCACCTGCACCTGCACCCCGGCAAAGGCCTCGCCACGATCATCGAGCTGTGGTGGCGGTGGGGACGACTGGCCATGTTGCGCCACTCCAGCCGGACCCGCCCGGGCCTCACCTTCCTCCAGGGGCTGCTCGCCCCCGCCGCTGAGTACTCGGTCCTGGCGGGCCGCGCGCACTACCGGCACGCGCTCCGGCTTCCCCTGGACGAGCATGCGGTGATCTTCAGCCCGCCCCGCGGCGGCAAGACCGGCTGGCTGGCCCGGGTCATCCCGCACTACCCCGGCCCGGTCCTGTCCACCACGACCAAGCACGACGTGTTCGAGCTGACCTCCGGCATCCGCGCCCGGCGCGGGCCGGTGCACGTGTTCAACCCACAGGGCATCGGCGCCGTCCCCTCCACGTTCCGCTGGAACCCGCTGGACGGCTGCCAGGACCCCGCGGTCGCGATCCGCCGCGCCGACGCGTTCGCCAACGCGGTCAGCCAGAAAGGCGTCGAAGACGCCACCTTCTGGGCCGCCAAAGCCTCCGACTACCTGCGCGGCTACTTCCACGCCGCCGCGCTCGCCGGCCTGGACCTGCGCCACGTGGCCCGCTGGGTTTCCGGCACCCGCCCCGAAGAAGCCGAAGACATCCTTTCCTCAACGCCCGGTGCGGCGCATTATCTCGCCGAGCAGCTCGCGGAGATGCGGGGCGAAGCGAACAAGACCATCTCCACCGTCCGGATGACCATGAGCCGCAGTCTCGCGTTCCTGGCTGATCCAGCCCTGGCAGCGTGCGTTCTGCCCGAAGGAGAGCAGTCTCTCGACATCCCCGAGTTCCTGCGCGAGGCCGGGACGCTGTATCTCATCGCGGAGACGCGCGGGGAGGACGCGCCGGTCGCGCCGCTATTCGCCTGCCTCGCCGCGAGATCCACTACATCGCCGCGCTGGCCGGCAGCCTGCTGCCGCATGGCCGCCTCGACCCGCCGCTGCTCATGGCCCTGGACGAGGTCACCCAGATATGCCCGGTCCCTGTCCCCTCCTGGCTGGCCGACTCGGGCGGTAAAGGCATCCAGATCATCACCGTCGCGCACGGCGAAGCCCAGCTCCGCGGCCGGTGGGGCGCGGACGGTGCGCGGATCATCATGGACACCTCCGGCGCGAAGATCTGGCTGCCCGGCATCTCCGACACCGCCACCCTCGACGCAGCGTCTGCCCTGTGTGGCACCACCGCGATGAAGGAAACCCGCAACATCTTCGGCCCGCACTACGACCGGCACGACCTGTACGCCCGCCACCCAGTCATGACCCCGGATATGATCCGCCAGCTCCCGGACCGGTACGCGCTTCTGCTTCGCGGCGGCATGTCTCCGGTCATCGGCCGCCTGCCCATGGCCTGGACCGACCCCGCCTACAAGCGCGCCCGCCGCGCGGGTCACGCCACCGCCATACTGACCTCGGCCGAGCCTGCCGGGCTGTTCCACAAGGTCCCCCGCCCCCGTGAGCCTTGGCCCATCGACGACCCCACGACTGACCCCATCCCCTCCGCCTCGGAATGGGATGATCCGGACCGGTATCCGTGGCAGTAGGCACTCCCGAGCATGACCCCGGTGACCTCATAACTGGGGTCATGCTGCAGATCACCCAGCACGCCGAACGGCTCGCCCTTCTCGACCAGCGGGAAGCTACCCATTTCCGCGAAACCGCCGAGCGCCTGGCCGACGTAGCCCGCTCTCTGGCCGAGGTCAGCGGCCAAGTCGGTGACGTTCACGACGTGGCGGCCAGGCAGTCAGCACTGCTGGACACCCTCGACGGTCTCGACAAGCAGGTCGCCACCCTGGCCACCCGGCTCAGCGCCATGACCGGCAGCCGGAGCAACGCTGACGGTGCTGACGAATACCAGCCTGTCCCTTCCCCTCGGTGGTGGAAGCTCGACGGACGGGACCGTGAGGAAGCCCTGGTCCGGCTCCGCGCCTGGGTCGAGCAGATCTACCGCCCCGGCTATGGCCACCTCGCCGCTGCCCTCGGCCCCTGCTGGGACCAGCACCCACTCTGCCTTTACGGACTCGACTGGCTCATGGAACTGTGGTCAGTCCTCTACCTCGCCCACGAACGCAACCCCTCAGCCCTCGCCAGCCAAGCCGAATGGCAAACCCGCCTCCTCCCCGCGCTCGCCGAACAGCTCTACCTCGAAACCACTCGCTGCCAGCACGCTCAGGCGACCCAAGACCGGCGACTGTCCCACCCAGCAGATACTCACGACGGTGGGCGCCCAGCTCATCGGCGCCCGGGCGCTTCGCCGTGACCAGCGATCTCGCCGCTGGCGAGCCCGGACTCTGTAACTGTCACCCGGGCTTCGTATGGTGACCGCCGATGCCCCTAGCGAAGACCGCCTACATCGATGAGTCCATGCGGGTGCCGCACGGCTTATACGTCCTGGCCGCCGTCATCGTGGCCGATCACCACGCCGACCATCACCAAGCAGCGCTCCGTGCCCACCTCTACCGCGGCCAACTCCGGCTGCACTGGCGAGACGAAAGCAACCATCGCCGCACCGAACTGATCGCCGCCATATCTGCTTTGCCGCACACCGGAGCCATCGTCATCGCCACCGGCACTCAGCCCCGCCGCCAGGAACGCGCACGCCGCAAATGCATCGAACGCCTGCTCACCGAACTAGCCAGCCGCGGAATCACCACTGCTATGTTCGAACGCCGCCACCCCGACCTCGACGCCCGCGACCGCACCATGATCGCCTCACTCCGCCGCCAGCAGTCACTGCCCGCTGCCTTCCGCGCCACCTGGCAACCGGCCACCGCCGAACCCCTGCTGTGGCTGCCCGACATCGCGGCAGGAGCAGCATCCCTAGCCGAGACCGGCGACGACACCTTCTGGAACAGCCTCGCCGCCGCCTTCACAGTCGAGCGCTTCACGCTCACGTGACCCCAGACAGCGCAAAGCCCGGGCTTCCGTCGTCCGGCGGTCCACCCGGGCTCACTTCCAGCCCCCAGGAGAGCTGACAGCAAGAGTCTACCCAACAGGCTTCGAGCAAGCCAGCCATTACCCTGTCGCCCTCATGCAAGCGAGACAGCCAAAGGAGCTTCGATTTGCAGCTCCTACCTAAAAACGCGCGGCCTGCCCGGAGTGGAAGTTCCAGTTCTTCGCCTCACCACTGTCGCGCACCCTCCCACACATCGGCAAAGCTAATGAGGTAGACGGAGACCATATCGTCCTCGCCCTCAGAACCGTTGAGATGGAGCACCGGCCCGCGTCCAGCTCCGACGCCATGAGCTCGCTGGCCAACTAGCACCTCATTGTCGGCAACGTAGATCGCATTGTAGACAATGGCCGTGTACACCCGCACCTCCACGTGCCCTTTCTCGCGCAATGGCGCGAAATCGACAAGAACCCGGCGGGCTCCAGCGTCTAGCGCAGAATCCGAATCGGGCAGGCAAATCCGCACGCGTATGCCGAATTCCGCCTTCTGGGCTAGCACCTCCAAGACGCGCGGGTAACTGATGAAAGGGTCAGCAGTCTCGGTAAGTATGCCAATATCCCGCTCAGCTGAGCCGAATAGCCGGAGCCACACGTCCTCCGGCACGGCATCAAGGTGGGGATAGACGGCCTGGACTTCGTCGGGGCGGGAACGAGCACTTCGCAGCTGCGGCCAGAGACTGGTCTCACCTAAGCCGAGCATGGCGGCAAGCGCCCAGCGATGCCGCGGGTAGGGCATCCGGCCTTCGAGCCAGCGGCGGACAGTCTTCGGATCAACCTGCAGTCGAACTGCTATGTCTTCCTCGCTCAGGCTTGCCTCGAGGAGTGCGCGGCACAAGGTCTCGTTCAAGCCGACGCCTCCTCGCAGCAGAGTGACACCTCCGACTCTAGCCCAAGACGTCCCTAGTCGTCCCTTGCCGGGGTACCGGAGTTCCGCCGGTCTCCGCGAGGCTGGTGGCACTCACCTGGTAGCCACGGGCTGGGTATGGCCACCTCAGCCCGGCTTTCAGAACGGACGAGCCATGGAGGTGACGGCGGTGAGCGACGAGTTGACCGTGCTGCGGGATGAGTTCCCGGCGTACCGGATCTGGCAGGAGCAGCTTCCTGGCCGTACCCGATACGTCGCCCGCAGGCGGTGCCAAGGCCTCGGCCCGCACACGGTCGTCACCGCCGATGTGGGCGAATTGCGAGAGGCGCTCGCCCCGGCCGGGCAAGCCGCAGTTACGTCCACCCGCCAAGAGCTTGCTCCCTGACGAGCCGAACATCGCCCGCATGTACGACTACTGGTTGGATGAGAAGGACCGCAGCACCGCCTACCGGGCCGCCGCAAGCGCGATCACTGAACAGCTCCCTGAGGTAGCCACCACCGCATGGGCCAACCATGCATGCTTGGCCGCGGTGAGGTTCGCGTGAGAGCCCTTGATTCGACGCGCGATGACGCCGGAGCACGGCTGCGCACGCTGCGGCTGCGGCGCGGCATGTCCCAGGTCGCGTTAGCCGAACTGGCCTGCATCTCACCGGCGCTGGTGTCCATGGTCGAAAACGGGCAGCGCTCGCTGCGCAGCGCCAGCCACGTCCTCGCCCTGGCCAACGTGCTCCGGGTCTCCCCGCGCTACCTGGCCGACGGCTGGGAGGATGCCCCAGCAGCGGGACAGCGGGCCCCACGGACAGCTCCGTTCCCGGCCCGCTCCGACCCCCGCACGCTGGCCCGCCACGAGCAGCTCGCCCGCCAGTTCAACCAGCTCGCCCGTCAAGACGGCCGCGGCACCGGGGACTGGCTGCGCCGCCTGGCCCGCGAACCCACCATCAACCCATGGCTGCTGCTCGACCAGCTAGCCACCATGCACGCCTGCCCCAGGCCATCACAAAGGAGATGAGCAATCATGACTAGCGCACTCAGTAGTCCCGCCCGGTCACCGGACCGTTGGTTCACTGCCGTGGACGGAGGACGGCTGCGGCAGCTACGCCAGGAGAGCGGCCTGTCCCCAGCCGCACTCGCCGACAAGGCGGACATTGGCCTATCAACCGTGCTCCGGCTCGAACGCCAGCCCCAGCCCTCTTGCCGAACCCGGACCCTGGCCCGTCTCGCCGCCGCGCTCGGCCAGCCCCCAGCCGCCCTGACAGCTAACCAGCCAGTACCCGACCATGCCGCCCGCTGAGACGCCGGCCGGGTCGGCCGTGCCGCGGCGGGTGCTCGGGCAGTACCTGCGCGACCTGCGCCTGGAGGCCGGGCTGACCGTCAAGACGGCTGCCATGCTCATGGAATGGTCCGAGCCGAAGATGTGGCGGATAGAAACCGGCCAGATCGCGCTGCGCGCCCTGGACGTCCAGGCCATGTGCGCGGCCTACGGTGCCGCCCCGGGCCTTACCCAGGCGCTGGCTGGGCTGGCGGGGCAGACCCGGGCACACGGCTGGTGGCGCGCCTACGGCGAGGCCATCCCCGACGACTTCAGCATCTATACGGCACTGGAAAACGCCGCCTGCAGCCTCGCCAGCTATGCCCCAAGCTTGGTGCCGGGGTTGCTGCGGACCGAAGCCTACGCCCGCACCCTTCTCACCAGACGCGACGCTAGCAGCGGCGAGGGTGACCGGCTGGTCTGTGACTGCCTGGCCCGGCGGGTCCTGCTGACCCGAGCCAGTGAGCCGCTGGAGATGACCCTCGCCCTGGACGAGGCGCTGCTGCACTGCCCAGTGGGCGGGCCTGCGGTGATGGCCGGGCAGTTGCGGTTCCTGGCCGACATGGCCGTGCTGCCAAACGTGTGCCTGCGCGTGGTGCCCTACCGGGCAGGGATACATCCCGGCCTGGCCGCCGGGGCGTTCACGTTGCTGGACTTCCCGCCCGCCAAGCACGGCGGGGACACCGGCACGGCCATCACCTATGCCGGGGGCCTGACCGGTGAGCTGTACCTGGACAAGCCCCACGAGGTGCACCGCTACCGCGACGCATACGCCGGGATCCTCCGCTGCTCGCTGGATGAGACCGGCGCGCAGGATCTTCTGTTTTCTGCCGCTAAGGAGCTTGAGCGATAAGCGTCGTCTATGCCGATTACGACCGATCGTGCTGGCTCGGCACACATCTGTCGGCTGACCCGGCGGTGGCTTCCGGTGGCTATCGGGCAGGGACACCTTGGAGACGTCCCGAGATCGTCCGGCTGGGTCCGTGAACGTCTGGCATAGCCCGGTTACGTTCGGCAGCATGACCTACAGCGACTGGGCGGAAGACATCGCCCGCACTCTCCTTGCCGAGCCCCTGCCCCGCCGTTGGGCACACGTCCAGGGCGTTGCTGCCGCCGCCCGCACCCTCACCCCGATCCTCGGCGACCGACGCCGACTTGCTGACCGCCGCCGCGCTTCTGCACGACATCGGCTACGCGCCTGCCGTGGAAGAAACCGGCTTCCATCCCCTCGACGGCGCCCGCTACCTGCGCGACGTGCAGCACGCTGACGACCTGCTTGTGCCGCCTGGTCGCCCACCACTCCTGCGCCCTCATCGAAGCCGAGCAGTGGGGCCTGGCCGACGACCTGTCCCGCGAGTTCACGCCTGCCCCGCGTGATCTTTCCGACGCGCTGATCTACTGCGACATGACCACCGGACCCGACGGGCAGTGGATGACCATCGAGCAGCGACTGGCCGACATCCGCGGCCGCTACGGCCCTGAGCATCTCGTCACCCGCGCGCTCGCCTGGTCGGCGCCGCAGCTCACGGCGGCCGTCGACCGCGTCGCCCGCAGGCTGACCGCCTGCACCGCGGCGCGCGCCAGGGCCGCATCGCGTCCGCGTCGGCTGGTCCCCGCCCTGGCCTGCTAACCGATGTAGGGCTGGCTGCGGTGCTCGGTGTATTGCTGGACCCGCAGCCGCATCGACGGGTCCATCTGGTAGTCCGCAAGCTGGGCGTGCGGTACCCACCGGACTTCGGAGGTCTCGCTGCTCGGCGTGGGCTGACCGCCGGTCGCCCGAGCCGTCAGCACGATGGAGAACTCCTGCCGAACCTCACCGTTGCTGGTGTAGAGAATGACGTGCCCGGGGTCGGTGTAGATGCCAGACAAGCCGGTGACCTCACACTCGATCCCGCTCTCCTCCATGGTCTCCCGGACCGCCGCCTCGGCCAGCGACTCCCCAACGTCCACGCCGCCGCCGGGCAGCGCCCAGTTGTCATTGTCCGAGCGGCGGATCAGCAAGATCTCCCCGGCGTCGTTCGTCACCGCGACGTTTACGGAGGGCACGATGCTGTTCGCCTCGGGGGCGTCCGGGTCATGGTGGTAGTCGATGCGGCGGCCCATCAGCCGCTCACCCCGGCACCGGGACGGCAGAATCCCAGACCCGCTCGAAACTCTCCAGGTAGGTGGACGCGATCTCCCCGCCGGCCACCTTGCGCAGATGCCACACCGGTGCACCAGCCGCGGGGACACCATAGATGTGGGTGTTCACCAGGAGATGCTCGTCGCCGCGGTAGATGGAGTTGTACAGGATGGTGCGGTGGAACCGAAACTCCACACTCTCGATCTCACGGAGCGCGCGGTACAGCACCAGCACGTTCTGGATCTTTGCGGCCACCATGCCGGCCACGCCCTCGTCCGCACCGCGTTCAGCGACCTGAGGGCTGTCCGGGTCACCGAGCAGGATCCGTACCCGGATCCCGGCACGGGCCCGGTCCGCGAGGACCTTCTGCAGGACCGGGTCCTCGGCCAGGAACAAGCCGGAGTAGACGAGCACACCGATATCGCGTTCGGCCGCCTGGAACAGGCGCTCCCACGCCTCCCGTGGAACGTCGGAGCGGTGCGGGTAAATGGCCAGCACCTCACTGTCCGAAGCCGCCGCGACCTGGTCCTTGGACAATGCTCCCGGCCACAGGTACACCTCATCCACGCCGAGGCGGGCCGCGACCGCGAACCGGTGCTTACGGTAGGGAAGCCGCCCGGCGATCCAGCGCTCCACGGTCTTCTGGTCAACGCCCAGCTCATCGCTGAGCGATGAAGGCGTGACACCGCGCTCCAGCAGCGCGGCTCGCAACCGTTCGTTCGGCATACACCCGACCGGATCCGCGGGACGTCCAGGACGGCTTCACCCTAGCGGGGACGTCTCGCCGGCGTCCATCAGCGCAGTGACGGCGTCCGTACCCTCCGTCGCACGCTAGCCCCATGACAACCATCGTCATCGGCTTAGCCTTCCTGGTCATCGCCATCTTCGCCATTCCGCTCGCCATTCTCCGGGCCGGAATCCGCAGCCAGGAACGCGCCGCCTGTTTCGCCTGCCAGCCGCCCGGGCTGTGGGCCGCCATCGCCCGCCGACTGCTTGGCCTTTCCGCCCGTGAGCCTGCCTGCGCCGGGTGGTGCCAGCAGGCGACGACCCGGCCCCCGCTCGTCTCGGGCCACAAGGAGTCAGCGTCATGACTGCCACCGTGGAACTCCTCTTGCCCTCGGCCGCGGATGGAGCCGCTGACGGCATCCGGCCGATCTCCCCGGCTGGGGTGATCGGCGCCGCCGTCATCAAGGCCGCACGGCGCTCGGCGCGGCTGACGCGCCGCGCGCCTCGCCCGGGTGGCGGCGGTCAGCCCGGCCACCGTGCGCAAGTGGGAGAACGGCACCTTCCTCTGTATTGCGTCGGCTACCAGCAGCTCCGCCAGCTGGCCGAGGCGTTGGCCAGCGGAGGCGCATCGTCGGGGCGGATGTCGCGGAGCTTACGGCGCTCGTGTGCAGTGCGATCTGCTGATCACCGGCATGCTCGCGCGGGTTCGAGGACTACGCCGAAGTCCCGCCCATCGAGGACCCCGGCCAGCGCGGGGACCGGCTCGCGAACTCCTCCGCTGGGCCCTGCCGGCATCACCCCGGACAGGTTCCGCAGCGTCGCCGACCGGGGCCGCTCTTGGCGCCGGCCGATGTAGCAGCCATCACGGCGTGGCCCGGCACCTCGCGCCGGGACGGCCGGGCCCGAGCTGGCCGTCTTCGGTGCCGCCCTCATCGCCCTCGCGGAGCGCTGACCGTGGCGGCCAACGACAAGAAAGGGCGACGTCGGCGCCTGCCCAGCAACGCGATTCCGCGACTGCCCAGCCGAGCCTGGGCGCTCAGCAGGCTCTCAAGCCAGCAAGCCGAACTGGCCTGGATCACGAGGCGCCGGGTGGCCCGCCACCTGGCCGCAGTGTCAGCGCCCAGAACAGCCCGCGGCACCGTCCCCACTCAATCCCCGAACAGGAGGCGCACCCGCATGAGTGACTACCCTCGGCCCGGCTACTACCACGCACCCGACTACATCCGGGCCGCAGCACGGGACAAGATCGGCCGAGCCGTCCGCGACATGGTGCTCCGCCTCACCGGCGACCCACGAGCCCGGGTCGAACTGCCACCGCCAGCCAGCTCACCGCCGACCTCGCGGCCAGCACCCGCTAGCCAGCCTCGAAGCAGCAGCCGAACTAGAGCAGGCCGCCCACGACCTGGTCGGCGAGCACATCCGACTCGCCCGTCAGGCCGGCCGCACGCTGGTACCACATCGCCGACGCGCTCCACCTTCACGCAGTGGCCTGCGCCAACAAGGAGTCAGCCCGCCGACGAAGCCTTCAGCTTCGCGTTGCAGTACCGCTCCATCGCCGACCATCGCGACATCATCTGGATCTGCCCGACTTGCCAGCAGAAGATCACCGACCACGGCCCCTGGGACGAACTCCCCGAACAAGAAGACGGCCACACAGCCGACTGCCCACGCCGCACCGCGGAGCTGACAGCCTGGCAGGCGCGCAACCCCCGCAGCTAGAAGCAGCGTCGGCGGCCTGCCCGTACTCGGGCAGGCCGCCGACGCGTGCACGCAAGGTGGAAATTCAACGGCCAGTCCTGCAGGCGGCTGCCCGTCGCGAGCAGTTACCGCTCCCCGAGAACCCGGCCTGCAAGGATGGTGACATGGAGGTCTTGAGCAGCCGCATCCTGCTGCGCCCCGCCGACCTGGGCCGGAGTCGCCAGTTCTACCAAGACGTGCTGGGCCTGGCGGTCTACCGCGAATTCGGACCGCCGACCTCTCCCGGCGTGGTGTTCTTCCTCGGCCCGGGCTTGCTGGAAGTCTCCGGGCACTCCGATGGCACTCCAGGGCACTCGCTGATGATCTGGCTCCAGGTGCGGGACGTTCACGCCGAGCACGAGCGCCTGGCCGCGGCCGGAGTCCCCATCCTGCGCCGTCCGGTAACCGAGCAATGGGGACTGACCGAGATGTGGATCGAAGATCCCGACAGCACCCGGATCGTTCTCGTCGAAGTTCCCAGCGGCCACCCACTCCGCCGCGACCCACGATCATCATCGGAGGCCACGTAACCAAGCATTCGCGCTATATGCGGCAGAAGAGCGAACCGCACCATGCCTGCTTAGCTTGTGACGCCTTGCCGTTCGTCAGCGTGCGTACCTGTTACGGAACCTGTCCACATGTAACGTCTCCCCGCGGAGCAAGCCAGCCTCGATCTCAGTGGGATACGCAGTGCCGTCCTCGTACAACAGGTGGCCGAAATAGAAGATGCCGGGTTTTCTGCCGCTTCTCGTTCTAATGCCCGGAACCGTTTGCCCTGACTCGACCAGCCGCGGTTCAGGTCCCGCCGCTGCCGGAAGACGTTTGGCCCGAACTCGCCTCCGGAAAGATGAGGAATGAGATGGCCCCGGTCCACCAACGTGCCGTCGGGGTCGGGCGGCAGTGGGAATCCGCGCTGGTAGGAGACATCGCGTTTGGCAACTGTGGCTGGTGTCATGGTCCAGGCCGCCACTGTTCGGTCCTCCTGATCCGCTCCCACGGCGCTCGCCAGGTCGAACAAGTAGGTGGCGCCGGACTGCAGGAATTGCAGTAGTGAGCATTCTGGGAATTGATGTTCGTATCGCTCTGCCACCGCATCGAGCAGTGCCGTGCCAAGATCGGCAGGCACCAGCGGCATCTGGAGGCCACGCACCAGCCCTGCGTAGTCCACCGACAACCGGGTCATCCCGCTGTTCTACCAGGTCGCCAGTAACGGCCGGCACGAAGCGCCAGTCCGCTGCCGTAATAGCGAAAGCCAGGCGAACGGCGTCCCCGTCAGCAACGCTGACTGGTTGATACCGATGGGCGGAACGACGGATCTGCTCGCCGGGCTGGCACCGCCGGATGATCACAGCGATCCCTGGGATGATGGCTGCGTGATCGACCTGGCCCAGCTTGTCGAAGACTTCGCGGTAGCGATTCAGCGCGCCGATGGCCGCAAACCGCAGGCGATTGGATCCCGGACTGGGCGTGCGTACCAGCCGGGGATCGCCCCCACACCGAGAGCCAGACAGTCAGGCTCGTCGCGAATGAACTAGTCACACTCGACCAGGCATATGCGGCATACGCCCTCGACGTGCCCTACCCCGGCACGTCGCGGCAGCGATGCGACTGGTGCCTGGGCTCGCACCGATCTTGGGACTGGGCGATCGAGGGCGAAGATGCTGCGCATGTTCGGGGACAACGGAAAGCTCAACGACAACATGCTGATGCACGTTCTATCCCCCTACTCAGCACACCGCAGCGCCCTGACGGACTGCGGGAAGCTAACCCCATCCGGCCTGCCCGGCCGCAAGGCCATCCTGATCTTCGGGTACGACTACAACGACTGGCCCATGGATCCAGCGATCGAAGTGTTCGAAACACTCGCTTCAGAGCGCGTCACCCTCGGCGTTCAGCATGCAGCGGCCTATGACCATCTGGTGCACCCGGTCCACCAACGCGGACGAGTGTTCGCCTGGGAGATCGGGGAGCAGAACGGATGCGGTCCCCGCCAGTAGATATATGTCGTAAGGACCAGCCAAGCGCGGTCCCTGGTCAAGGTTGGGTGTCGGCCAGCGCGGACAGCGGCATGTGCGCGCGTTCCGGAGGACACGACGGTCCGCATAAATATCCAGGGCACGCTCGCTATCGTGCCGTGGATGCCCATGATGACCGGGACGCTGGCGACGACGTGATGAATCGGCCAAATAGGCGCGCGCAGACCCGCCGTTATGTGGGCCGCTGTCGGTTCGTGGCTGGCCGTCGCTGCGTTACCGAACGGTAGGTTATGTGCTGGCGGCTGGCTGGCGCTTGTGGGCGGCATGGATGAGCGGGCGTCGATCATATGGGCGGGTGTCTTCGGCGGATCGTCGGCGTCGGCATGTCTGGCCGCCGATGGTGGCGGCTGCCAGCTAAATTGTCCTGGTGACTTCGGGCCAAGATAGCCAGGGGCGGCCTGCCGGGTTTGATGGCCGGCGCGCTGCCGTTTCCTGCGGAGCGGCTGGTGACCTTGGCGAGCTGGCAGGTCCGCCGTTCAACCGGTGGGCTTTCCAGCATGCCCGCGAACTGATTCCGACCGCGCTGATCCGGCGCGGGGCCCGACCCGCAACACTATGAGCCATCGATGTCGGGCCAGCAGGATGCACTGTTCGACTATGACGCTGAACTGCGCCACTACCAACCGCATCTACGTGCCGCGGCCGGCGTCCGCCCCACCGACCGGATCCTCGACATCGGCTGCGGCGCGGGGCAGACCACGCGAGAAGCTGCCAGCGCCGCCGCCGCCGGCAGCGCCCTGGGGATAGACATCTCCGCGGCCAGGCTCGCCCGCGCCCTGCAACTGGCCCGCGCAGAGGGCCTGCGCAATGTCAGCTTTGTGCAGGCCGACGCACAGGCCCACCCCTTCCAGCCTGGGTGCTTCGACCTTGCCATCAGCCGGTTCGGCACCATGTTCTTCGCCGATCCGGTAGCCGCGTTCACCAACATCGGGCGCGCGCTGCGCCCCGGCGGGCGGCTGGTGCAGCTGGTCTGGCAGCATCGCTATCGCCAGGAGTGGGATGCCGTGATCGATGAGATCTTCGCCGGCGAACAGCCAGCCCCGGCTCCGGCCGCCGATCCCTTCTCGCTGGCCGATCCGGCCACGGCCGACGCAATCCTGGCCACGTCCGGCTTCACCGCCGTGAACCTCACCAGTATGCACGAGCCCGTCTACTACGGACCCGACGCCGCCAGCGCTCTGCGTGCCATGCTCTCGCTGCAGATGACCAAGGATCTCCTCGCGCCGCTGGACGCCGCGCGCACCGGGCACGCGCTCGGCCAGTTGCGCGCCGCCCTCGCCAACCACCAAAGCAGCGGGGGCGTGTTCTTCGACTCGCGCGCCTGGCTCATCACCGCCCGCCGCCCATGACACACGCTCACTGGGAACGGGCATGAAGTACGCGCACGCCATCACCGCACCGCGCAGTGGCCTAAGCAGGCAGCCAGACGCGACCGCTGAAAGATGGCGGGAACATACCGCACCTGGTACGGCCGAAGGTCACCCACCGGCCACCTGACCCAGACCCGCCAGCACCCCTGCCGATTGCGGTAGTTAGCAGACACGGCGCACCCATCCGGCGCCAGGGCTGAACGGCCCGGTAGGAGCCGCAGCCGCCACACAGAGAACCGATCCGGTGGCAAGCCGACCTCAGATCCGATCACGCTTCGCGACGAACTCTGGCGGGTTCACCGCGCAAGTAGCCGCCGATCTGGCGCATCCTCGGTATGCGACGACGATCTTCGAAGGCTGCTCAGAAAGGTGCTTCTGCACCCGGCAGGTTCAGTACGGCACCCCGGTGGCGGGGTTCGATGAGGCGCGGCGGCGGATACGGTGGGGGCCATGGTGTCGGATCCTGGAAGCGGGGAACGCGCCCTGCGGAGCAAGTTCATGCTGATCTTCCGCGGGGGCGCTGTCTCGCGGCCCGATCTGTCGCCTTCGGAGCTTCAGGCCCACGTGGAGAAGTGGTATCGCTGGTCCGATGAGCTGGCCCGGCAGGGCCGGGCGCAACGCCGGAACCGCGCTCGGCAACCCGGGGGCCACGGTCCGGGGCCACGAGCGGGTGGTCACCGACGGCCCGTACGCCGAGTCGAAGGATCTGGTGACCGGCAGCTTGATCTTCGAAGCCGCCTCCCTGGAAGACGCCATTGACGTGGCGCGCACGTGCCCGACATACGAGTTCGGCGGTTCCGTCGAGGTGCGGCCGGTCCAGGACCCTCGGATCTGAGGCTCGTGGACGAACGGCCCGCCGCGGTGTCATCTACGGAGCTGGTCGAGGACCTGTTCCGGAAGGAGTACGCGCACCTGGTCAGCGCGCTGACCCGGGTCCTGGGCCCGTCCAACATCCCGCTCGCCGAGGACGTCGTCCACGACGCGCTGGTCAGTGCCATGCACGCCTGGCGCTTCGGGTTGCCGCAGGACCCGAAGGCGTGGATCATCCGGGCCGCCCGCAACCGGGCGATCGACATCATCCGCCGGGAACAGCGCCACCGCTCGTTCCTGCCCGAGCTGGCGACGATGACGGCGCTGGCCGGCACGATCGAGGCGGCACTGGCCCCGGCCGCCGAGGGCGTCAGCCAGCTGGCGATGATGTTCGCGGTTTGCGACCCCGGCCTGAACCGCGAGACGCACGTGACCCTGATCCTGCGGTGGCTGTGCGGCCTGTCGCCCAAGGAGATCGGCCAGGCGTTCCTGGTCGACACCCAGACCATTGACCGGCGGCTGCACCGGGGTCGCGGCCGGCTGCGTCAGCTGGGCCGGCTGCCCGACGTGGACGACCTGCCTGACATCGACACCCGGCGGGACTCCGTCCTGCGATCGCTGTATCTGCTGTTCAACGAGGGCTACCACGGCAGCAACCCGCAGGATCCGGTACGCCCGTTCCTGTGCGAGGACGCGCTGCGTCTGACCGAGCTGCTGCTGGACGCCAAGGCGACGGCGCATCCGGACGTGCACGCCCTGGCCGCGCTGTTCTGCTTCGACGCCGCCCGCCTGCCGGCCCGCCTCGACGAGCACGGTGTGTTCGTCCCCCTCGAGGATCAGGACCGGAGCCGCTGGGACCGGGCGCGCATCGAGCGCGGTCTGATGCACCTGGCCCGCTCGGCCACCGGGGACCACATGTCCCGCTGGCATCTGGAGGCCGGCATCGCCTGCGAGCACGCGATAGCACCATCGATCCAGAAGACCGACTGGGACCGGATCGTCGGCTTCTACCAGGTCCTCGCCCAGCAGTCCTGGAGCCCGATCGTGGCGCTGAACCGCGCGCTGGCCCTGGCCGAACGGGACGGCATCGACGCGGGCCGCCGCGAGCTGATCGCCTTGGCCGGGGAGCGGAAGCTGTCCCGGTACCCCTTCTACTGGGCGGCCCGGGCTGACCTGGAACGGCGGGCCGGCTGCCACGCCGCGGCCCGGGAGAACTACGAGCGCGCCATTGCGCTGGCCCGGAGCCCGGCCGAGCGGGTGTCCTTCGAGCGGCGGATCGAGAGCCTGGAAATCTCCTAGCGCGTGTCCGGTTCCGGCGCCCGCCATTCGTCGTCCTGG
>CAVQPP010000353.1:0-3940 GCA_963714445.1 uncultured Actinomycetota bacterium | reverse complement strand
TGGGCACCTTGGGCAGCGGCGGCACCGGTCCGTCAGAGGACAGATACATGTAGGCGGGCACCCGGTCGCGCCAGAACGCGACGGCCGTGCCGAACCAGCCCTGGTTCTCGTCGAAGACGGAGATGTTCATCAGCGCCTCGGCGATCACCAGCTCCCAGTTGCCGTTGAAGCACGGTGGGCCGCCGGTCAGCAGTGTCGGCACGTACTGCGTCGCCAGCATGTTCCCGAACGCCGAGATGCCCGCCGGGGACCAACCCGCGCCGGTGTAGCGGATCAGCTCGGCGGCTTCGGCCCAGACCGAGCCGGTCCAGCCGGACTCGACCGGCGCGTTGCTCAGCGTGTGACCGCCCTTGAGCGTGCTTGACCAGGCGTTCATGATCTGAATCGCCTTGCTCGCGTAGGCGGTGTCGCCCGACAGATACCAGAGCAGCGCGTCGGTCCACGCCGCGGAGGAGTCGCTCTGCTCGGCCTTGCAGCCGACATCAGGGTTCGAGTTCGAACCGCACTGTACCTGGGGAACCGGATGCGGCGTGTAGGTCAAGGACGCCAGGCTGCTGGCCTTGGCCGCGGCGTAGGCGGCGGTCCACGGCTGCGCTCCGGCGGCGATCTGGGCCTTGACGAAGTTGAGCTGCGCCTCGTTGACCAGGACGCCGGGATGGTGGAACGTCACCGGGCCGCCGGTGGGAGTGCCGGTCGGCGACGCACTCGGGGACGCGGACAGGGACGGGGACGGCCTCGCGGAAGGCGACGGAGAGTTGCTGTGCGTGTGGTGCTTGGCGTCGGGGACGGCTCCGGACGCTCCGGCCGTGGCGCCGGTGAGCACCAGCGCCGCCGAGGCGAGGACCGCGACCACGAGGGCCGGGGCCGCGACGCCCAGTCGTCGGTGCATGGGGGATTCGCTTCCTTTCTGGATGTGACGGGTCCGGCCCGCGAACATGAAAACGCTCCCGGTCCGGGTTCATGTCGGAACCTCACACGCTTTCCTGCCGAAGGCAACAAAGATGTGAGGATTCGCATTTTCTGCTCCTCTTCGAGGAGTCAGTCGCGGTGCCCCGACCTCTCCGTTGGGTTTATGTGAAGCCGCTCATGCTGTGCTTGACCATCTCAGTGGGTCGCTTTATGGTACGGCCGATGATTACTTGGAAATGCCATCCACGGCATTTGATGAGAGCTTTCACATAATTCCTGGACCGCTGGCGACGGGAATTCTCACGCGGTAGTCCGGTGGTCCGCGGGTGTTTTCGAAGGGCATATGACGTGGCAATCGCAAAGGTGCGAGCGGTGTTCCGCCGGGCGGTGTCCGGCGATCGCGCGCGGGCTGCCGTCGAGCGTTCCTGGCGTCCGGCGCTGCTGCTGGCCGCGTGCTTCGGGGCCTGGTGGGCGGTCTCGGCCGCCGGGCTGGTCGCCGCGTACCTGGTGCCCTCGCCGTCCGCGACGTTCCACGTGCTCACCGGGCAGTGGTCGTACGTCTGGCACAACACCTGGGTGACCTGCTACGAGACTCTGCTCGGGTTCCTGGTCGCGTCGGCGGTCGGCGTGCTCGCGGCGGTGCTGATGGTGTACTCGCCGACCGCCGAGCGCACGCTCTACCCGCTGCTGCTGTTCGCCCAGGTGGTCCCGAAGATCGCGCTCGCGCCGCTGTTCGTGGTCTGGCTCGGGTTCGGGCTCGGGCCCAAGGTCCTGATGGTCGTGCTGATCGCGTTCTTCCCGGTGGTCGTCTCGTGCGCGACGGGTCTGAAGTCCATCGACCCGGAACTGCTCGAACTCGCCGCGACGATGGGCGCCGGCTCGCTGCGGACGTTCGCGAAGATCCGTTTCCCGGCCGCGCTGCCGCACCTGTTCTCCGGGCTGAAGGTCGCGGTGACCCTCGCCGTCACCGGCGCGGTGGTCGGCGAGTTCGTCGGCGCCAATGAAGGCCTCGGATTCGTGATCCTGCAGGCCAACGGAAACCTCGACACTCCGACGCTGTTCGCCGGGCTGCTCGTCCTCTGCGCGATCGGCGTCGTGCTGTTCGCCCTCGTCGACCTCGGCGAGCGGCTGCTGCTGCCGTGGCACGCCAGCCGCCGCCCCGTCACCGCCTCCACGATGTGAAGGGTCTGCCGTGAGTATTCGAAGGATGTCCGCCCCGAGGATCGCCACAGCCCTGATATCAGCGGCGTTGTTCGCCGCGGGCTGCGGCAGCGGCGCCGGCACCGCGCCCGGTACCGCCGCGGGCGCGGGCGGGGCGGTGGGCCCGGACAAGGTGACCCTGACGCTGAACTGGTACCCGTATGGCGAACACGCGGCCTTCTACTACGGGGTCGAACAAGGGATCTTCGCCAAGTACGGCATCGACCTGTCGATCCAGGCCGGACGGGGCTCCGGCAGCACGGTCCAGGAGGTCGGCGCCGGCCGGACCGACTTCGGCTGGGCCGACACACCCGCGCTGCTCCAGGCGGTGAGCAAGGGCATCCCGGTCAGGAGCCTCGGAGTCTATCTGCAGACCACGCCCGCCTCGGTGCAGTTCTTTACCGCCGAGGGCATCTCGCGGCCGAAAGGCCTGAAGGGCAGGCGGATCGCGGGCACCGCGGGAGATGCGCTGTCCAAGACCTTCCCGGTGTTCCTGGCCCGCAACGGGCTGTCGCTCTCGGACGTCACCGTTCAGAACACCGACGCCGCCGGGAAGATCTCCTCCGTCATCGCCGGCAAGGCCGACGCGCTGATCGGCAACGCCAACGATCAGGGCCCGGCGATCCACGGCAAGACCGGGCGCCAGGTCACCGTCATGCGGTTCTCCGACTACGGCCTGAACTACTACAGCGACGGCCTGATCGCCTCGACCGCGGAGTTGGCCAAGACCGGGCTGGTCAGCCGGATGGTCCAGGCGACCAGCGAGGCTTGGAGCGAGGCCTCGGCCCACCCGCAGGACGCGGTGGCCGCGATGTCCGGCTCCTCGGCCCAGGTCCCGCCCGCGCCGGTGCTGCTCGAACAGTTCGACACGACCCTGACACTGCTGCACACCGCCGCCACCGCCGGCCTGGCCCCGGGTGCCGACGCGCCGGCGGACTGGCAGGCCACGGTCGGCCTCATGGCCCAGGCCGGACTGATCCCCTCGGCCCAGCCGATCACCGCGTACTGGGACGAGAGCGCGGCGCTGAAAGGATGACGATGACCCGCTCCAGCGCGCGGCCCGGCCTAGCGGCCGAGGCGTCGCCCGGCGATGCCGAGCACATTCAGCCCGCCGCGACCACGCCGGCCGCCGCCCTGAGCTATGCCGGAGTCTCGGTGCGCTTCACCGGCCGCAGACGCGACGTCACGGCGTTGTCGGATGTCACCTTCGACGTGCGCCGCGGGGAGTTCGTCTCCATCGTCGGCCCCTCGGGCTGCGGGAAGTCCACGCTGCTCAAGCTCGCGGCCGGCCTGCTGCGCCCGACCGCCGGCTCGGTGCTGCTCGGCGGCGAGCGGGTCGCCGGGCCGCGCCGGGACATCGGCTACGTCTTCCAGCGCGCCGCGCTTCTGGAATGGCGCGGCGTGCGACGCAACATCCTGCTGCAGGCGGAGATGCGCGGCATGGACGGGGCCGCGGCCCGCCGCCGGGCCGACGAACTGATCGAGATGACCGGCCTGAAAGGGTTCGAGGACGCGTTGCCGCACGCACTGTCCGGCGGAATGCAGCAGCGGGTCGCGCTCTGCCGCGCGCTGCTGCACGAACCGAAGGTGCTGTTGATGGACGAACCGTTCGGCGCGCTCGACGCGCTCACCCGCGAGCAGTTGAACCTCGAACTGCACCGGATCTGGCGGGAGACCGGCACCACGGTCGTGCTGGTCACCCATTCGATAGCAGAAGCCGTATATCTGTCCGGCCGCGTGGTGGTGCTCAGCCCGCGCCCCGGCACCGTCGCCGAGATCGTCGAGGTCGAACTCCCGCCGGAGCGCGACTACGGCTCGGCCATGGCGCACC
>CAVQPP010000352.1:0-8531 GCA_963714445.1 uncultured Actinomycetota bacterium | reverse complement strand
AACAGGTGACCAGTTCAAATACGCCGACACCCCGATCAGAGCGCGTTCCTCGACGTGCGGACTCCGTCGCCGCACACCGCCGTTAGTCTCACCGATTGGTGTCAGTTGATGATCATCTCTTCACGTCCTGGCCAACCCAACGCGACGCCGGCGCGCTCGCATAGCTTGATCCATCGAGGGTTAGACGGTTGCCTCTCAACCCAGAGGACCCCTCGCACCGTCGTCGCGCGTGCTGCAAGTAGGTCGAGGTAGTCGAGGATCTGGCCCAACCCCATGCGGAGTTGACGCGTTTCGCTTGCATCGGTGAGTGACTTGACCTCGCAGACGGTGAGTCTGCCGTTCGCGTTGTGCCAGGCGATGTCGAAGTCAGGATCTTCTGGAAGCGGGGACAACGGGATGCGGTCACGCTTCTCCAGAGCCCTCGCCAGGTCGTTTTGAAGTCGGCGATGCACGCTGAGGTTTCTCGGCCGATCAAGTCCAGGTCAGGGATACCTGCCTTAGCGGGGGACGGCTGCACGGACTCGTCCGCCGGTCGATAGGCGGCCCCTATGGGGACAGTTGTGGTGGCGATGGGTCAGATCGCTCGGCGCGGACGAGATGGAACTGGATGACCTGACGCAGGGGGCCGTTGCCGGTTTCCGGCGCCTGGCTGTGGCTGAACGGCTGGAGATCGTCGAGCACAAACTCGCCTACATAGCGGACTTCGCCCTTTGCACCATCGAACAGACGAAGGCGGCGGCCCTCCTCGGCATGGTCCAGTATGGCCCGGTTCCCACGGACGAACGCTTGGTCTCCGCGCTGGCCCTCGCCGGTGTACCAGAACGTCCCGTCCTAGCCCACCGATCGACGTAGCCGTGGAACTGTCCAGAGCGCGGATCGGTGAAGATCAGGATGTTAGGCGACTCACGGCACGGGCTGATGCTGTTTTGCTTGCTGCCCCCATACTGCGCGTGGAGGTCTACCCGTCGAACAAGGTCACCGGGTGCTAGATGCCAGTCATCACCCTGCACAGCCTCGACAGTCATATGAACATACTGCCTCAGGGATGCCGGCGACGAGAGGCAAACCATCAGATGGTTGTGGCTCTATGGCACCTGGCCATCGCTCCGGCGCGAGAGGTTGACCTGCCGTGATGCTAGATCCGCTATTGATCACCCGTTCTTAATCTGACGGCCACGATGCATCTGGTGAAACGGTGTCCCAGAATCACCGACTCAGTGACTTATTTTGCCAGACCATGCAGCGATAGGGAGTGGCCGCACTTACAAGCCCCTAAGGAGCAGTGGATCATGGTGTCGCAAGCTGGAGGAGTACTCGCCGGTCACCGCCTGGTACGCGCGCTTGAGGACGGCAGACTATTTACACCGAGTACCTGGATCAAAGAAGGCATCCGCTCCGCCGCTTATGACCTACGGATGTCGAGCGACAGAATGATCTTGCCGTTTCATGATGGCCAAAATTCCACTACCGTCTATGCTGCGGGTGAGCATAGGACGACTGAAGTAATACTTGCTCCCGGCGATACCGCTTTGCTATCAACAATGGAAAGAGCGCAATTCGGATGGGATATCACCGCCGTCGTCTTCGCAAAGTTTCGCTTGTCTGCACGAGGCATACTTGTTCTTAGCGGCGGTGTCGTTGATCGAGGCTATGGCCTCGAGGAAGACGAATCGGAACCGGGTGCCCGGCATTGATAAACGGCTGCATCTGTTAGTGGCCAATGTTGGCGCGGAGCCGGTTCCACTCCGGGCTGGCGATCCAATTGCCACTCTTCTAGCTTTCGAGATTGAAGGAAACGCCAACTCGTGAACGTCATCTTATCGTCAATCCAGGATTGGAAACGTTCGAAGCCGAGTTCTTCAGTAAAAGCAGCAAATCCAGCACTGGATTAGTGTTCTTTCAGAACATTCGCAATACAGCGTCGAAAGCTGAAGAAACACTGCGAATGGTCAATGAGGATCGACAGGCGGTTCAGGAAATGTTGAGGCGCGTCGAGAAAGTCGAAGCCGGGTCGAATTTCGTAGTTTCCTTTGGGATATACCTGGTTACCGTCACCATCTTCAGCATCTCAGCGACAGTAATGCTGAACATCCTCAATAACTTCCCCAAGAATCCATCTGTAGCGCTCCTTGTCGGTTTTGGCTTGACGGGATTTGGGATCGTTGGGGGTTCGCTCGCGGCTGTTGTCATGGCGTTGCGTGGATCCTGAAACGATCTGAGGTAAGTTAGCGGCTGATCAGCGATAATCAACCGATTGCGGCCTCAACGGTCTCAATTGTGGTCTCATTACGGACGTTGACACGCCCGGATACGCCGGTGTCCGCCGACGTACGTTGATTGGGCTGAGCTGCGCGATCGCAGCTCACGGACAATCAGGTACGTCGGCGGACACCGGGTGATCGAGCTTAAACCTCCCGGACCGAAGGGTCATACGGGTTCGACCCCCGTTCCGGGCACCGGTTCTCACCTGCGGAAATAAGCTCAATAACTAGAGACGGACGAGTCGAAGATCGACTCTAGTCTCATTTCTAGTCTCAATTACTGCTTCTTTGCCATTGCCGCGATCACGGTCGGCGGCCGGTCAGAGGTCGTCCTCATCCTCGTCGAGCCCGTCATCTTCCGGTGCGTCCCACAGCGCGCGAGCCATGCGCTCCGCCGCTTCCTTCGCGAGCCGACTCGATTGCTGTCGCCCCCGGCGGGACTATCCAGGTCAGCCCATTGGCCTCAGAGTCTCCCAATGTCGCCGCCTACATCTACAACTGGCTCGCCGGGCACACCATCCCTTGGTGGACGGAAGCCCGCGAGCGCTACTTCCACTGGCACCACACCCACACGTTCAAGGACAAAGCGCCAGCCTGAGTCACGGCACACCGGTCATACGCTGGATCGCGGCATGGCTCGGCGTCACTGTCACACCGCGCGGGCCGAGACGAAGGTGTGCGATTGACGATGATCGTTACATCTAGGCGTACACCCGCTCGCTCACCACGCCGCGGCCGGGACACGGCACCGGGCCGCCGGGAGTGCGTGCCCGCACTCGAATCCCGTCGAGCTCACCGGCCACCTCCTCGATGACCAGTGGCGACAGCCCCGAGAAGACCACTCCAATAAGCTCACTGACATCACGCGCGGGCCATGATGGCAACACCTATCGCTCCGTCACCACCGAAAGTGCGACAAAGCCAAGCTCTTTACAGTTCCTTTTCCGGGCGCAGCCACAGATAGTCGCCGGTGTTGCTGAGCACGTCGCGCAGCGGCCCCCTACCCGAAGGATTCGGCCCGCAGGCGAGTCGGACCTCGGAGCCGGCAGCGACCTCGACCCGCACCTCGGGACTGGCACACCAGTCGATCTTCATATGCACCAGGTGTTCGCCGGGCGACAGCGTGATCCGAGTTTCCCGGCCCCGCTTCACTTCCCCGACGACCTCGTTGCCGACGTAGATCTTGTACGCCCTGAACATGTCGCGCCCAAGCGACGCGGCGCGCGCGATGACGAGGCTTCCTTGACCGATGTCTGACACGCCGGCTCCTTGCGCACTGAGGTTGCGAACTGTCAAAGCTTACGACCGGCCTTCGCCCGCCCCGTCTTGAAGAGCCCTTTCTCATGGCGCCGATGCGGGGGCACGAGAAACGCGGGCACGTTGAACCAGGCGATCGTGAGCATCGCCACGAAGAAGGCCACGATGCCGACCGCCACCGCCAGTCCGACATACCCCAGATCGCGGTAGACGGCGGAACCGGGCTGCTGATGGCTGCGAACACTCACCACGATCCCGACGGCCACGGCGAGGACGACGATCCCACTCCACGGAACAAGCGCCCTTCCGAAGGCCGAGCGTGCTTCCTTGCTGAAGGGAAGCATCCGCGCGAAGGGAACGCGATCTCCGACCATCCTCGGATCGCGCCACGCCCTGACGGCCACCGCCGAAATGCTTACCGCCAGCACGGTCAGAACGGCGAGAACCACCACGGAGCCTGCGCTCATCGAGCACCTCCGTCCGTCCGCGCAACTTGCCGATGGGATCTTATGCGACCGCTCGGTCGCGGCTTAGTGGATGATGCTCGACATCCAGTTGTTGAACGTGTTGCTGCCGAAGAAACTGACGGCGAGTCCGGTGACGGCGCCGATTCCGCCCACATTCACCTGGACCGAAGAACGATCCGATGGTGGCTCCTGCCTCCGTGCCGCCCGTTACCGCGGTCAAGGTGATCCCCGCGTCTCCCGCGGTCTGCGCCGCGGCGTCTTCGGCAGCCGTGCCACGGGACTGGTGGTGGGCGTTCTCATCGGTCGTGTAGTTGGACCAGAGGTTGAGCCCGATGCCCGCTACGCCGAGGAACTTGCCCGACGTGCTGGTCCAGGAGGTCGCTCCCGCGAATTTCGACGCCGCCGCGCCGAGTTTGCTGTCGCCCGCGATCGAGGTCAGCGCAGCACCGCAAACAATCAGCTGGTCCTACACCAGCCTCTCCCTCACGTCCGGGACGCACAATGCTGCAAACAGTTGTAAGCGGCCGGGCGCCCAGGCTCGGACGGCGCGGCGCGGCAGTCAGTGGACAGGCAGCGGGAACGCGACGGTCGTCTCGTCGAACTGGTCGGAGCGGACGGTGACGCGCAGCTGCCAGGCGCCGACCATGGCCACTGGCGTCACTGCCTGGTAGCGACCCGGGCCTACATCGATCACCTGCACCGGCAGCGGCCCGATCTGTTGCGCGGCGAGCAGGAGCGCGGCGTCCACCTCGGAGACCTGCTCGGGCCGCCCGGCCGGATCGAACACGTCGATGTCGATGTCGTTGTAGCCGACTCGGGCAGGTAAGACGGAGAGGCTGACGGTGCCCCGGCCGTTCGGGCCGCCTGTGTCGAAACGGGTCGCACCGTACACCGGAGGTGCGTATGCGGTGCGGGCCGGCTCGGCGTTCACGAGCACCGCGGTGAGCAGCAGGATGCTGACACCGACGCAGGTTTCGACGGCGACCGTACCGCGCAGGGACGAGACGGCCGAGCGCATCGGCATACCCGCCGGCCGACCGGCGAGCCGGCGCCGGGCTGTCGCGCCGAGCCCGACCAGTAGACAGAACCCTGCGATCTTGCCGAGCAGCAGCCGACCGTACGCGGTGTCGGTCAGCGCCGGCAAAGTGCCCACGGAGCGCCACAGCTGATAGGAGCCGGTGACGGCCAGGGCCACGACGCTGCCGAAGGCGAGGGGCGAGAAACGTGCGACCGCCGCGGCGGCCCGGTCCGGTTCGCAACGCGGCAGCAGGACGGCGGCCAGCACGGCGAGGCCGCCGAGCCAGACGGCCATCGCGATCAGGTGCACCGTGTCCAGGGCCACGGCGAGTGGGACCTGAATGCCGGTGTCCGCGTGGTCGGCGAGCGGCCAGGTCGCGGCGAGGCCCACGCCGAGGAGCGCGGCGGACGCGGGCGGGGCGGCGAGGGCGCGACCGTGCAGGTGTGGTAGTCGGCGTACCAGCAGCAGGAGCAAGGGAGCTGAGGCCAGGAGCACGGCCAGCCGCGCGATCAAGGCCTCGCCGAGGCGGGTGGTGAGGGTGGTGCGCAGTATCGGCGCGGAGAGAGCCTGGCCCAAACCCAGGCCCGCGCCGTAGGGCCCCTGGAGTAGCAGACAGGCGGCCGAACAGGCGGAGAGGGAGAACCAGGCGGCTGCGATCAGGCGCCGCATACGCTTGTCCGTGGCGCCATCGCGCCAGCAGGCGAGGAGGAAGACGACCGCGCCGAGCAGGAGCGCGAAGGCTAGATAGCTGAGCCAGCGCGCGGCGCCATAGACCACGCCGACCGCGCGGCTGCCTTGTGCGGTGAGGCTCGAAAGCTTGACCGCGACTGCCGTGGCGACGCCGACGCTGTACGTGAAACCGCCGCTGACCGGATGCGAGTCCGCCGAGACGACGCGCCACGCGACGGTGAAGGTTCCGCGCTGCGCCGCCGCCGGGCCGCCGATCGCGATCGCGACGGTGTGCGGGTATCCGGGTACGTGGTATGCGGCGCCGACGTCGCAGCGCGATCCGTCCGGCGCGAACACCCGCATCGTGCCGAGGCCGACCTCCACCTGCTCGTCGTAGGTCACCGACACGGTCTTCGGCGCCGCTTTCAGCAGGCTGCCGTCGCCCGGTTGCGTGGAGACCACGGTGGCGTGCGCGGACGCGGTCGCGGGAACCACCAGCACGAGCGCGAACGCCGCGACGCAGACGGCTGCGATCGCGATGGCGGGGGATCCGCCGGTCGTCGGCCGGCGGATCCCCCTCAGGGAGCGGATATGTGTCAGAACGAAGTGTCGCGGTTGCACTTCACGCCCGCGTCCAGGCACACGGAGGTCAGCTTGGCCATCTCCGCCACGTCCCAGGCGTTGATGAAGTCGCCGTGCATCGTGTAGCTCGGCCCGGACGACAGGAACCACTTCGACCCGGGGTTCGGGTACTTGACCAGGATGCTGAGTTCGGGCACCGGGACCGGGAACGCGGCCGGGCAGGTGCCGTTGGTCGAGTAGGCGACGTGGCTGACGTGGTCGGGGCTGTCCAGGTTGACCCCGTCCCAGCAGTCGGCGAAGTCGACCCGCACGTGCAGTTCCTCGTTGGACGGACAGTTCGGCGCGGTCGGCGAGGTCGGGAAGCTGGTCGAGCAGCCCCAGAAGACGTTGTGCTCCTGGGATGCGGAGGTGGCGTGCGCGTTGCCCGCGATCAGCTTGAGGCCGAGCGGGAACGGCTTGGTGTTGTTCTTGCCGTTGGACAGGTAGTAGACGGTGACGCTGGACGGGGGGATCGCGGTCCCGCCCACAGGCAGGCCGCCGCCGGGTGGGATCGTCGCGTTCTTGAGCAGCGAGGGCACCCAGTAGGCCGCGAAGTCCTTGGTGTTGACGCAGTTGGTGCCGCCCGCCTGGAGGCTGGCGACGGTGGAGTTCGCGTTGGTGCTCAGGTTGCCGAGGAAGTCGTGAATGTGCGGCGAGGCACCCGGCTGGTTCGGGTAGATGATCGCGTCGTCCTTGGCCGAGTGGCTGTAGAAGCAGACGCTCTCGAACTTGCCCTGGTTGTTGCCGCCGGACGCGGGGGTACTGGCACTGGCCAGGTTCGTCGCGGCGACGACGGCCAGCGGTACGGCGAGCGCGAACGCCGCCGCGGTCAGGGTACTGATGCGCTTTTTTCTCACGTGGCTTGCCTTTCCATGGAGGAGTCGCGCGCCGGGAGCCGGCGCGTTCCCGGAGCGGTTGCCGGACCGGCGGTCAGCTGGCCGGGCCGTTCTTGGTCGCCGCGAGCGCCGCTCTCACCTGCGCCAGGAACTGCGCGACCTCGGTGTAGGGCGGGGTGGGCTGGTTCTTCGGGTTGTCGGCGTCGGTCTTCGCCCAAAGCCGCTCGAGGTCGATGTAGCCGTGGTACGGCGACTCGCGCACCCCGCTGAGCAGCTCGTTGAAGTTCATCAGGGTCGTGGTGTTCTCGTCGGCGGGCTTGAGCTTGACGTCGATGTCGGCGGAGTAGGGCAGGCAGGCGTCGATGTCCTGGTACCAGGGGTAGCCGTCGCCGTTGGCCGCCTGGAAGTCCTGGAAGTAGCCGGAGTCGTCGATCAGCTTCAGGTCCGGGCTGCCGACCCAGTTCATGATCTGGATCGTCTGCGCGGCGGTGGCGGTCATGTCGCCGTGGTTCTGCAGGCCCATCGTGATGCCCAGGTTCGCGGCGTACGCGGTCACCGTCTTGAGCGCGGGCACGATCCGGTTCTGCGCGACGGCGGACCAGCCGCCCGCGGTGCTCAGGTCGGCCGGGACGAAGCCGGAGAACACCCGCATCAGCGGGGCGCCGAGCAGCTGCGCCTCATTGAGCCAGAACTCCATCCGCTGGACGTCCAGCGCGACGGCGCTCGGATCGGGGCTGGCGAAGTCGTTGAAGATGCCGGTCCCGGTGATCGCCAGGCCGTCGGCCGCGGCCCGTGCCTTGAGCTGCTGAACGTAGGCGCTGATCTGCGCGGTCGGCAGGGTCGGCATCCCGGTGTTCGAATACCCGGGGACGTAGTAGAACGGGATGAAGACCGCGTCGAACCCGGCCTGGTGCGCCCAGTCCAGGGCCTTCATCGGGTCGAGCGGCGGCGCCGTGGTCCGGCCCTTGACGAAGGCGTTCAGGTTCACGTTGAAGCTGTAGAGGTTGAGACTGATCTTGTAGTCGCCGGTGTAGTAGCCGCCGGTCGCCGTGGCTGATGGGGACGGGCCCCTGCTCGACGGCGAGTGTGTGGGGCTCGGCGACGGCGAGTGCGTGTGATGTCTGGCGTCGGGTGTGCCGAGGTTCGCCGAGCCGGACCCGGCCGCGTTGACCGCTCCGGCGGCGGCCAGCACGCTGACCACCGCGAGGATCGCGACGGCGCCGGCCCATGCGGCGCGGTGGTTTCCGATTCCGGGGCGTCCGGTTCTCAATCTGGTCAAGGCGCGTACTTTCTGTGGGAGGGGCGGATTCGTCTACTCGAAGGTCTGCTGCTCGCGGGTCGCGGCGGCGCCGAGCAGCGTGCGGATGCGTGCGGCGGCGGCCGCGAATCCGGGGTGCGCCAG
>CAVQPP010000351.1:0-7281 GCA_963714445.1 uncultured Actinomycetota bacterium | reverse complement strand
CTCGGCGGCTCCAACCTCCATTCCCACTTTGCCCTCCGCGCCGCTCACACCGAGCCGGATCTCGCCGAAGGCCGCCGCCGCAATGCAGAGAGCCCTCGTCGCGACGAGCGTTCCGGGGTTGTC
Organism: uncultured Actinomycetota bacterium; assembly: GCA_963714445.1. Classification (GTDB taxonomy): domain Bacteria; phylum Actinomycetota; class Actinomycetes; order Streptomycetales; family Catenulisporaceae; genus Actinocrinis. Next base: position 7,158 of record CAVQPP010000351.1, on the reverse strand, counting down.
CCTCTTGCCTGCGGCCCACGACGCAGTGACCAAGTCGGTCTCGCTCCGTGCAGGCCGCAAAGTGCGCTGGATTTCCGCCCTGCGCGCGTTACCCGCGGAATACGTCGTCGTCGACGTCGGCGCCGGCCACGGTGACCCGGCGCTCGATTTGAGGCTGGCCTACATCAAGGTCCAGCTACGGCTGGTCTATGAGATGAACCGGCAGCTGCAGGCCGACAGCCGCATGTCCCTCGCCGACTGGGACGTGCTCACCGCGCTCGACGGAGCAAGCGAATCCGCGAGCCTGACCGTCACAGTCCTCGCCGCCCAGATCGGGCTGGGAAAGAACAGGGCTATCCCACCACGCAAAGCGGATGGCGAGCCGAAGGCTGATACCCCTGGCGGGAAAGGTTGTTGCGCTGGATCCGGGCCACGACGGCGGCAACGAGACCCACCCCGACCAGATCGCCCAACTCGTGCCCCAGGGCTTCGGCCAGTACAAGGCCTGCGACACCACCGGCGCCAACGCCGCGGACGGCTACACCGAGCACCAGTCCAACTTCCAGATCGCCCCGTGCGAGGCGCGAGCCGCATGAGGCGCTCGAGCGCGGGGCCGCAGGCGGTGGTCGCGTCACGTTCGGCGTCTCCCGCCCGCTGTTCCGCAGATGCCGGTTTCTGCCGCCCCCGTCCCCGGTATCGGCCATCCGGGCGACGGCGTTTGATCACGGTGGCCGTTCGTCCGGGGATTACCCGGGTGCAGGCTCTGGCCGGCGCGGGCGAGGTTGTCGGCAAGGGCGATGTCACGTGGTGCGGGCGCGTAGGTGTATTCGTTCGCCTTGTCGGCCGAAGATGATCAGCAGTTCGAGGGGCTGGGTGCCTGCGTTCGCTATGGCGTGGGGGAGGCGGGTGTCGAATTCGGCGGCCTCGCCGGCGCTCAGGCGGAAGTCGTTGTCGCCGAGGGCCAGGCGCAGGGTGCCGCTCAGGACGTAGAGCCACTCGTGGCCCTCGTGCACCTGCTGGTCGAGTCGCTCGGGGGTGTTCTCGGGTACCGGCAGCACTTGTTTGAACGCGTTGAGGCCGCTCGGGGTACGGGAGAGCGGCACCCAGATCACGCCGTCGCGGTGCACCGGGCGCGGGTGTATGCGCGGGTCGCCGGTCGCCGGCGCGCCGACCAGTTCGTCGAGTGGGACGTGGTAGGCGCGAGCGAGCGGGAGGAGCACCTCGAGGGTCGGGCGCCGCTGGCCCGACTCGATGCGTGAGAGCGTGCTGACCGACATGCCCGTCAGCTGTGCGACCTGTTCCAGCGTCGATCCGTGCTGTTTGCGCAGGGCGCGCAGCCGCGGTCCGACGGCGCTCAGGACGGTGTCAAGGTCGTCTGTCACGACTCCACTTTGCGCTTTCCGCAAAGGAGTTTCCCGTTCCGGAGCGGTCCGCCGCACAGTGACGGCATGGAGAAGACAGCAGCAACCCGGTCCGCGTCCTCGTTCGAGGAGGATTCCGTCGGCGTTGACGTCGCCATAGTGGGCGGCGGTCTGGCCGGTCTGAGCGCCGCTTTGACCCTCGGGCGCGCGCGCCGCTCGGTCCTGGTCATCGACGCCGGCCACCCGCGTAACGCGCCCGCCGCCCACATGCACGGCTACCTGACCCGCGACGGGGTGAATCCCCTGGAGATGCTGCGCATGGGGCGCGAGGAGATCCGCGGCTATGGCGGACGGGTCATCGAGGGCAGTGTCGAGTCCATATCGCGGCTCCAGGACGGCCGCCTGCGCCTGACCACTGGCGAGGGCGCCGGCTACCGGGCTCGGCGGGTGCTGGTGGCCACCGGACTGGTCGACCAGTTTCCGGACATTTCCGGGCTGCGCGAGCGGTGGGGACGCGACGTGGTGCACTGCCCCTACTGCTTCGGGTGGGAGCTGCGTGACCGCGCCCTGGCCGTCCTGGGCACTGGCTCCCACGCGGTCATGCAGGCGTTGATGTGGCGCCAGTGGAGCGACGATGTGGTCCTGTTCGAGCACACCGCCCCCGCACCCGACGAGGGGCAGTCGGCTCAGCTCGCCGCCCGCGGCATCACGCTCGTGCGCGGGACGGTGGCCGCGATCGAGATCGATGACGACCGCGTCACCGGGGTGCAGCTCGCCTCCGGGCAGGTCCACCCCCGCGAGGCCATCGTGGTCAGCCCGTGGTTCGAGGCCCGGCACGCCCTGCTCGCCCCGCTCGGGGTGACGCTCGCCGAGCACCCGGCGGGCATCGGCCGCCAGGTCCAGGCCGACCCGGGCGGCTTCACCGGCGTCCCGGGGTATGGGTCGCTGGCAACGTGCTCGACGTGACCGCCGGTGTCATGCAGGCCGCGGCCTCCGGAATCACCGCCGCTGCCGCGCTCAACGCCGACCTGACCCTCGAGGACACCGCTCGCGCGCTCGCCGCGCGTACGTGATAGCGCGAGAGTCAGCCCGCCCGCCTCCCGGTCACCGCCATGTGCGACAGGGTTCTTGCATGCACAGGTATGCATCGCGTTCGACGTGCAAGGAAATCGGTCCGGGATCGAGCCACGTGCTGCGGCTCGATCCGCTGATCAGAGAAAGACACGAACGTGACCGCACAGCATGCTGACAGCAGTACGCGGTACGTCCGGCGGTGGCGCGAGTGGCGTACCGTCTGGGAACGGTTTCTGGCCCGGCCCCACGGCTGGCTCGCCGTCGCATCCATCAACTGGGTGGAGCCGACGCCGCAGCGTACCGGGTTTCGCGGCGTGCCGACGTACGAGCCCGACGCCCGCTCGGTCTTAAAGGGTCGGCTCGAGTCGCATGCTTGCGCGAAGCCGGTCTCGTTTCAGACCGTGGGAGCCGATGACTTCGCCTACACCTCGCCCGGCGTCATCAGGTTCGTTCACACACCGGCCGCGAGTACACGCTGACCGTGACCGATTCGCCCGAAGGCATGGGCGTGGTGTTCGCCGACGCGACCAGTGGGATCACCACGTCCGGCGCGGGCCGCTCGATCTCGATCCCCGCTCCCGACCAGGACGGCACGCTCGTGCTGGACTTCAACCGCGCGCTCAACCTGCCGTGCGTCTTCAACGGCTTGCCCGTCTGCCCCGTGGCGCCGCAGGCGAACCGACTGCCGTTCGCCGTCGAGGCGGGCGAGAAGACCCCTCACGGCCGGCCGGCTCAATGAACGGGTCACGCCGTACGCCCGGGGACCCACCGGAGTCTTCCCACAAGACCCGCGCGAGGTCCGGCCGCGGCCGGACACAGCGCCGGGGCGGTGGTCACGCCACGTCCGCGGTCGCCCGCTCGTTGTCCCGGACATGTCGACTTCTCCCGCGCCCGCCCTGCGTATCGGTCTGTTCCTGGTCGGTGGGCGTTTTCCCGGGCGCAGTAACGAGCAGGCCCTGGCCGCGCTGCCCCGGTACGCGGCCGCCGCCGAGCAGTACGGGTTCGATGACGTGTTCGTCGCGGAGCACCATTTCATGTCGTACGGGACCTGCCCCTCCGCGATCACCCTGGCAGCGGTCCTGCTCGGCGCCACCCGGCGGATCGGGGTGGGCACCGCCGTTTCCGTGCTGTCCACCGCGCATCCGGTGGCCCTGGCCGAGCAGGCCGCGATGCTCTCTGTGCTGTATCCGGGACGTTTCACCCTGGGTGTCGGGCGCGGCGGGCCGTGGGTGGATCTGGAGGTGTTCGGCACCGGCGTACCCGCGTACGAACAGCACTTCCCCGAAGCCCTCGACCTGCTCACCGCCTGGTTGCGGGGCGGCGCGGACGGCGCAACACACGCGGGACGTTGGGTTGGAGCGGCGCCCGCTACGCGTTCCGCGCCGTCCCGTCGTCCCGCGAGCGTCACCGCCCCCGCCGGTCCTGGTCGCCTGCACCTCGGTTGGCTCGGCGCGCCTGGCCGCCCGGTTCGGTCTGCCGATGCTGCTGGGCATGCATGCCGGCGACGAGGAGAAGTCGGCGCTCATCCGTGCGCACGGCGACCCGCTCGCCGCGCATGCCGCGGTCCTCGTCGCGCAGGTCGAGGACTCCCGTGAGCAGGCGCTGGCGACGCTGGGCGCCGCGATGCCCGGATGGCTGCGTGACGGGCTGGCCGGGTTCACGCGTCTTGACGGGGAATCCCACCCGACGCGCGATCCGGTGGCCTACACGCAGCAACTGTGTGCGATCCACCCGGTCGGCGATCCCGGCTACTGCATCGACACTCTGCGAAGCACGATCGGCGACACCGGCATCAGACACCTGCTGCTGTTCGTCGAGGGCGCCGGCGAGCCCGACCTCGTGCTGCGCAACATCGCCCGCCTGGCCCGCGACGTCGTTCCCCACCTGAGGCGCGACATCTAGAGCAGCGCCCGGGAGCGCAGCGGGTCAGCAGTCGCGCAGTTCGGGGGACTGGTTGAGCAGTTGGGCGCGCTGGGAGGTGAAGCGACGGTGGGCGTCGCCGGTTTCGGCGTCGGGCGGAAGACGGCGACGCGGTGGCAGTTCTGGAAGGCCAGGCGCACGCCGAAGTGGTCTTCGAGGCTGGCGCGGATGGCGTCGCTGGCCAGGGCGCGCAGCAGTTGGCCGCGCTCGGCCTCCGACGGGGGCGGGGTCTGGTTGTCGGCGAACGGCCGGTCGTCGTCGGCCAGCTCGCTTGGTGAGGCTTTCCACCAGGTTGTAGGCGTAGGGCAGGGAGGTGCGCACGGTCTCGAGGAACGCGGCCGGGTCGACCTCGCCGGCTTCGGCCTGGGCGAGCAGCTGCGGGGAGACGTCGAGGGACATCAGGGTCCTGCCTTTCCTGGCGGTTGTGGCGGTGTTCGGGTTTCGCTGTGGTGGATCGGGGCGCGCCGTGCTGCTCAGGCCGGGATCAAGCCCTGGGCGGGTGCGGCCAGCGCCTGGGGTCCGTGGACGAATTCGGGGTCGATCTGGGTGCTCAGGTCCGCCCCGGCGGCGTTGTTCGCCCACGAGCGGGCGTTGCGCAGGTGGAAGTCGACCGCCTGGGCCTGGAAGCGGGTCCAGTCCTTGGCGCAGGTGTCCACGGCGGCGCGTAGCAGGTCGAGGGCGTCGCGGTGGGCGGGTTCGAGCGCGTCGAGCGGGGCGTGGCGTCCCTGTTCGGCGGCGCGCACGTAGGCGGAGGTGCCCAGGCAGGTCAGCAGATCCTGCCCGACGTGCTCGCGCAGGAACGCCTCGTCCTCGGGCCCGGTGACCTTGTTGCCGACCACCGCGATGTGCACGCCGTATCCGTCGGCGTAGTCGCGGTACTGCCGGTAGACCGACACCCCGCGCAGGGTGGGCTCGGCGACCAGGAAGGTGAGGTCGAAGCGGGTGAACAGGCCGGAGGCGAAGCTGTCCGCGCCCGCGGTCATGTCCACGACCACGTATTCGCCCTGCCCGTCGACCAGGTGGTTCAGGTACAGCTCGACTGCGCCGGTCTTGGAGTGGTAGCACGCCACCCCGAGGTCTTCCTCGGTGAACGGCCCGGTGGCCAGCAGCCGTGCGCCGCCCGCGTCCACGCTCCAGTCGCGGTGGAACGGGTCGTCCCCGCCTAGGCGCAGCAGCCGGGAGCCGCGCCCGGCCGGGGTGGTCTTGGCCATCTGCGCCGCTGAGGCGATGCGCGGGTTGTCCCCGCGCAGGTACTGCTTGATCTCGGTCAGCCGGGAGCCGAGCGCCGGGATGCGGGCCGCCGCCGTCTCGTCCAGGCCGAGAGCGACGCCCAGGTGCTGGTTGATGTCGGCGTCGATGGCGAGCACGGGCGCGCCCGCGGCGGCCAGATGCCGGGTGAACAGTGCGGACAGGGTGGTCTTGCCGCTGCCGCCCTTGCCCACGAACGCGACGCGCACGCCCGCCTCCAGTAGTGAAGATGAAAGTCGTTTTCAATCGCTTGGTTCAAGGATTCCGCTCGACCTGACGGCCTGTCAAGTCGGCTGGCCGGATTTCACCGGGCGGCGGCGTCGCGCTGCTGCTGGCGGCAGCGTGCGCAGATCCCGGTCAGTTCGATCACGTGCTCGACCTCGGCGAAGTCCAGGTCCTTCGCGACGGTGCGGGCCCAGCGTTCCACGGCGGTGGAGGTGACCGGCTGGTTGTTGCCGCACCGGCGGCACACCAGATAGTGCTGGTGCTCGGGGGTGGGGCGGGCGCGGAAGCGCTGCTGGCCGGCGCCCTCGCGCACGGCGTCGACCAGTCCCGCGGCGGCCAGGGTGTGCAGGGTGCGGTACACGGTGGTCAGCCCGATCCGCTCGCCGCGCTCCAGCAGCCGCTGGTGCAGGGCCTGGGCGCTGGTGAAGTCCGGGTCTTCGGCCAGGGCGGCGAGCACCGCGCGGCGCTGGCGGGTGTCGCGCAGCCCCGGCCGCCCGCCGCATCGATCTGGGAATCCTGCGCCGGGTCGACGAATTCTGGACCTCCGACAACACCGAAGCATTCGATCGCTTAAGAATTCAGAGGCTTTTCGCAGGCTTACGCCGCGAAGTTCATGTCGGCGTGGGTTACCGACGTGCCCAATATGAACGGCCGCAGTACGCCATTGCAGTACCGCTTTCTGGTCGCGATGCAGGGCGCGCTCGGCATCGGCGCAAACCTGAATCACTGGTCCGATCAGGATACGGCGCTCGCGACCCGCATGGTGGCTCTCTACAAGCGCATCCGCAATACGGTGCAGCTCGGCGATCTGTATCGGCTGATGTCGCCGAGCGCCAACGACGTGACGGCCAACGAGTATGTTGCCTCCGACGGGCGGCAGGCCGTCCTGTTCGCATTTCGCCACTCGCAGCAGTACAACTGGCCAGCCCCAACCATCTATCTGCGCGGCCTGGAGGAGCGCGCAGTGTACCGGGTCGAGTCCATGGACGGGAAAAGCCAGGAGTTGAGCGGCGCCTACCTGATGCGCAACGGTATCAGTGTCAATCTGCGTGGCGATTACGACAGCACCGTGGTCGTTCTGGAGCGGAACTGACAGCTATGGAACGGCGCACATCCGGTTCGAATCGCGAAGTCTCGGTATGGGCCAAGGCACCTGGTACAGCGAAAGCGACGACCGCGATTCCGCCATCGCCGCCCTGCGACGTAGCCTCGATTTCGGCGTGACTCATATAGACACCGCGGAGATGTACTTATCGGGCGCCGCCGAGGAATGGATTGCCGAGGCCATCGCCGGACGCCGCGACGAGGTCTTTCTGGTGTCGAAAGTTCTTCCGCAGAACGCTTCTCGTAC
>CAVQPP010000350.1:0-3308 GCA_963714445.1 uncultured Actinomycetota bacterium | reverse complement strand
GGCCACCGGAATGCGCGCCCCCTGTGTCTACGCCCGGGCAGGCAGCCGCCTGTGCTAGACACCGAGCGTGCCAACCTGCACGCGTCCGTTGGCTATGCGCTGGGTGGCAAATGTCACGGCCCCTGTACGCCACCTTGATCCCCGCCGCCATTTCTGACTTCCTGCATGTTCAAGGCCGCTGGCACGAAGCCATGACCTTGCAGCAGACTGCTCTTGCGGCACACGCCCAGCAGGCGACCGGCCAGGCCAGGCCAGGGCTCAGAACCTGCTGGCCAGCATGCAAATCATGACCAGAGACTTCGCAGCTGCCGAGGCCACTTTGCAGCAGACCCTGGCGCTGCACCGCGACCTGGGCGACCAGGGCGTCCAAGCCGACGCCCTCAACGGGCTGGGCAGGGTGTTCTGGCTAACAGCTGACTACCCCGCCGCTGTCACCTGCCTCCAGCAGTCGCTAGACCTGTTCCGCGATATCGGTCACCGGCGCACTCAAGCCCAAGCCATTGATCACTGGCGCGGTCAGGCCCGAGAGCGCTCAACGGACTGGGCGCCGTGCAGCGCCTGACCGGCGACTACCGTTCCGCCGCCACCTACAGCCAGCAGGCGCTAGCGCTATTCCGTGACATCGGCGACCTGCATGGCCAAAGCGAGGCCCTCATCCAGTCAACCCATCCAGCGGCTGACCGGCGACTACCCAGCCGCCGCTGCCAGCTTGCGCATGGGCCAGGCACTGCACCGTGACCTCGGCGACCGCTACAAACAGGCTTAGGCTGCAGAGCTGGGGGTGCTGCAACGCCTAACCGGCAGAGCTACCCAGCCGCCGCGGCCGGCGCCCAACAAGCACTCAAGCAGTACCGTGACCTTGGCGACCGCTCCGGCCAAGCTTACGTGCTCAACCAGCTCGGCCTCGTGCAGCAACTGACCGGCGACTACCCAGCCGCCGCGGCCAACCACCAACAGGCCCTAAGCCTGTACCGCGACCTCGGCCAACGGCACGAACAAGCCGAAGTGCTCAACAACCTCGGCGAGATGTCCTCCCGCTGTGCAGCCAGCCAGCAGGCCTATCACTACTACAACCAGGCGCTCACTCTCGCTCGTCAGGTCGGCGCGCCTCTGGAGGAGGCTCCCGCGCCCTCGACAGAATCGGCCACAGCTACCTCCATGACGGCCACACCCGCGAGGGGACCCGCCCACATGCGGCAAGCACTCACCATCTATCATCGCATCGGCGCTCCAGCCGCCCAGCGCGTCCAGGACACCCTGCGCCAACATGGGCTCTAGCCAGCCCTGCTCCCAACCCGCCTGCCAACGGAATCTGCCAGCGGCGCACCCGGACGGACGTCGGGCGGGCTGGGCCTTTGTACCACCTCGACGGTGTTCACAAAAGGCCTGATCGGCACGCCGTGGCTGACGTACCCAAGGCAGCCACGGATAGCCCATATCGGGTATTCGCGCCTGGCCAAAGGCCTCACCAGAGCGTCAGCGGCTTCTGGCCGGCGGACACTGATCCATAGCGAAGTGGTCCAGCTCGCATATCTGTTCACACCCGCCTAGGACCGCGACGCGCTGTCATGCCGCTGTCCGAGCGAGACGATTGCCGAGTGGGAAACGCAGGCTCACCTTCGTTCCCGGCCCCGCCCTTGTCGGGCTGGTGTCCTCCCACCGCCACAACGTGACTCTGAGCGAGTTCATGCCTGCGCCCAGGAGCCCACACCATCACCGCCGCCGACTCCCTGCCTGGCGACCTACGCCAAGCCTTCGGAACGATCACCTGAGCCCGCTGACTTGCGCACTAATGTGGCCTAACTCGGGTCACTGCCTCCTGTTCGGCGCGGGTGACCGGTACCGTCTGCCCGGCGCGCAGGGCCTGGGCCGTGGCCTCCCGATGATCGGCGATCGCGAAGTAGAGCACCGATGAACCGATGAGGACGGCCCCGAGGGCGTCCCGGCCGGTCATGCCCTCACCGAGGAAGATCACGGCGCTGGCGACACCGAACACGGGGATGAGGTTGAGGACCACAGCCGCGCGCCCGGCGTCAACCTCAACGATCACCATATTGAACAGCAGGAAACTAAACCGAAATACACAGGCGCCCACGAGCGCGGCGACAGGCCCGAACCGGGGCGCTGCCGACACCGGTCCCCGCCCCCGGGGCCCGCGGTCCAGCGCGCGGTGGTCACCAGCAGCGACACGAGCGCGGCCACCGTGAACTGCCAGGTGGTGAGCGAGAGGGCATCCGAGCCGTCGTCGAAGCGCTTGGCCACAATCGTGTAGAGGCTCGCGCTCGCCACACCCCCGGCCACCAGGGAGTCACCGGCGGCTGTGCCGGCGCCCATGCCGGTGCCAACGCCGGCCAGGACGGCCAGTCCTCCCAGCGCGACCACAATCGCGAGGATGGCTGGCCGGGTGACGGTCTCCCGGAGCAGCACGGCGGCCAGCAGGACCACCAGCCCTGATTCGAGGCCGCTGATCACCGCCCCGTGCACCGCGCTGGTCAGGGAAAGGCCGAACGTGTCACCCAGGTACGCCAGCGCCGGCTCGAGCAGCCCCAGCACGGCCGGGAGCCACCACGACTTCGGCGGACGGTAGCCGCGTACCAGCAGGGCGGCCCACAGGACGGCCGCACCGGCCAGGAGCTCGATGCTCAGGAGGGTCACCGGATCGAAGCCACCCAGGGCGTATTTCGTCCCGCTGACCGCCACCCCCCACAACCCGGCCGCCACGACCAGCGCGGAGGCCGGACAGGCGCCACCACGGCACTGGTGATGGAACGGCCTTGCGGAACACCACGACGCCCCCCGATCGCAGAATCGATCGATGCGACCGTAGAGCAGGGTGGTGCTCAGCGCGAATAGGGAGCGTGCACCCATACTTCAGGCGAGGTCTCCCCAGATTTGCCTGGTGACGCGGTGACGCCGTTTGACTATGAACGGACCCTGGGCCTGGAGCCTGCTGAGCCCGCCAGGCGGGGTGCGGCGACCGGTTGCCGATCACGCCGTCGCGGATGGGCATCTGTGGGTCGCCCTGACTGCAGCCTGCCGGGTGGCGGCGTTGAGGACTGTTCATCACTGGTTCGGTTAAGCGGTCAGGTTCCGGCTCATGTCAGCGGCCGCCTCGCGGGTCTGGACGCCGAGCTTGGCCAGCACGGCCGAGACGTGGTGATCGACCGTCTTGGCTGAGATAAACAAGGTGCGGGCGATTTGGGCATTGGTCTGTCGTGCGCAGATCAGGTCGAGCACCTCGCATTCACGCGGAGTGAGCCCGAGTGGATGCGCCCGGGTCGCTCGGCGCGGGCCGACCGGCACCGACC
>CAVQPP010000349.1:0-11542 GCA_963714445.1 uncultured Actinomycetota bacterium | reverse complement strand
GCCCGCTAGTACCCGTACGCCTGTCATCCCTGCTCCCGTCTGGACCGCCAGGCACGGCTGCGCGCCTGAACCCCGGCTGGACATGACCACCCGCCTGACCTGGCCGTGGCCCGCTACGCAGAAGATGTCACAGCCCGCTGACGTTCTGACGGCGAACGCACCGCAGACTCATCGCGGCGCGCGCAGAAATCGGCTCTACGGCTGGTACGGCGGTGCGACGCCCCAGCCCCAGCGGGGGACGGGGGCCTGCTGCGCGACGCCCGCGCCCGGCTGGGAGTTGTGCATGGCCAGCCGGGTGCCCCATTCCTGGTAGCCGGCGAGCGCGGCGCGGAACTCCGGGTCATCGGGCAGGTCCGCGTCGTCGGCCGCCAGGCTCATCAGGGAGGCGAACCTGAACCGCTGGTCAGCAGTGATCGCGAGGTTGTGGTGGTGCGCCAGCATGGCCGGGTACCCGCCGAGCCGCTCGGTGTACCGGCCGGGCCGCCGAACACCTCGCACCACCAGGTGGTCACATGCTCCCCGCGTGCGCCGCGCTGACCCCGCCCGGGAAGAACGGGCTCAGCAGGTCGTCGCGTTCCACGCGATCGTAAAAGCAGTCGATCAGCCGCGCGATGGCCGGACGCCCCCCGGCCCACTGATACAGCGTCGGCGGCTCGCTCATGGCGAAAGTCTGAACAATGTAATCATGTACCGCCCGGCAGTGGCCGTTGAGACTCCTCTTCCGGCTACCCGAGCACCGGTTTGTCATGGGATTCCTGGTCAGCGGGGGAGCGCTGATCGGCCGGGTGGCCACTAGAGCCGCCGCGGCACTGCTCGAAGCCCTTTCACCCTTGAGCATCCAGCCTGCTCATCGCCGGATCGCCACCCGGATCCTCCTCCGTTGACCTGGCATGCCCCGCCGTCAGCAGGCCACCCTGTGCACAGGCCCACCGCGAGCAGCCGCCTAAGGGATGGTTCCGAGGGCCGGTCAGGCAGGGCCAGAGAGCCCGTTCAAGATCCAAGGTTCCGGGAACGATGCTGTATCAGCCGCCCAGTAGGCGTCTCTGAGAGAGCGGGGCATTACCTCTGCATCAAGGGTCGGCTTTAGCGGCGGAACGAATCTGATTGTTTTCCGGAGTGGCGGCTGACTGGTGTGCTGTGACGGCCTGCCGCGGGGCCTCCTGGGAGGCGTGCCGGACTGGGCTGTGGAAGGAGAGCGTCATGACTGGACAGGAAACCTCCGGCAGGAACAGGGTGCGGCTCTGCCCGCCTGCGCCGAAGGGCTTCGACCCGTTCACTGCCACCGAGGAGGACCTGAAAAGGCATGGGCTGCCGTTGCGGCCTGACCCGCAGACCCAGCCGGGCATGGCCGCGCTGTGGCAGCGAAAGGCACGCCGTTACCGCAACTTCGAGCATCTCGAGCCGCAGTTCGAGCCCGCAACGCCAGTCATCGCCGCAGCTCCGCCTGCGGGGACTTTTGAGCTGTCACCCTACGAGTCGTGCGGCTACGAGCCCGACAGTTTCTCGGCGCCGTTCACGGCCCTGTTCGTCACCTGGACGGTGCCCAACCTGAAGTACACGGCTAACCCGCCGGTCGGCCCCGACCCTAACTTGTTCCGCACTTTCGTCACGCTCGGCTCGGTTCAAGGCGGGCTCGACGTCCACGTCGAGATAGGCCGTTGACTCAGCGAACGCAGTCACCAGCCAGCTCTGGGCAGAATTTGTCGGGAACATCAACCTGCCGGTCAGCCCAGGCGATGTGATCAGCGGCTCCCTGTGCCTTAACGCCCAGCCGCCCGGCGCAGGCGCCTACTTCTTCGCCAACGAGACGAGCGGGCAGACCATGAGCTTCCCGGTCACCACCGGACTTCCCCCTGCCACCTTCATCCTCGCGGGCGTCTCCCGCGCGGGGGACTTCCAGCAACTGCCCCTCCCCGCGCTAGCCCGGTTCGGGGTCGTCTACTTCGACGAGATCAGCGCCTACACCACCAGCGGCCCGCGGTCGCTCACCTCGGGCGACGCCGTCACCATGACGGACCAAAACGGCAGCGCCATCGCCACGCCCGAAAGGCTCACCGACTTCACCTTCAAGGCGGTGTGGCAATGATGATCAATCAGAATCGGGGTCTGTGGTGGCCGGGCCTGGGGAAGACAGCTGGTTCGGCCTGGTGATGCGGCAGTTCTATGGCCGCCTCGGATTGGCTGGCGCCAGGGTCGCGATGTGCTCCCCGCACCGGGCCGGGTCATAGCCGGGCAGGCTTGCCACCTGGTCGAGCAGCCATCGTGAGGTGAGGATCTTCACCAGGCCCTGCACTTCGCGGGAGCCGTGCTGGCTGGCTGGGATGACCAGGTCGATCTGCTCAACCGTCAAGGGGACGAAGCCCAGGCCGTAGGCGACGGGCGGCCAGGGCTCGCTGCGCCACCCCGGCGTCGGCCAGTCCGGCCGCGATCGCCGCGGCCACCTGCAGGTGTCCGGTGGCGCGGGTGCCGTAACCGGGTAGCTGGCTGGCCTCGATTCCCAGCGTGGCCAGTTCGCGGTCGAGCACGCTGCGGGCCTCGGCGCCGGGCTCCCGGTTCACCAGCCGCAGACCGCGCCGGGCCACGTCGCCGACGCTGGAGATGACGCCAGCCAGATCTGGCCGCAGTACGAGCCCTTCGCGCCAGGAGCAGAACCCGGTCACCTCGCCACCGTGGGGCAGCAAGACGGCGGCCGGGCCGGTGTTGTACTCACCGTCGCGCCCGCGCAGGTGGGCCCCGGCGACGTGTACGAGCCCATCTGCGGCCAAGCAGAGGGCTTCCCGGCTTGAGCACGGCCACCAGCTGAATGCGACCGGCGGGTCGAGCAGGCCCGAGGGGGTGTTCCAGGAGTGGCAGCGCCGGGTCACAGCCCGCGGTCACCCGAGTCGGCCCCGGCGGCCCGATCGGCTGGATCTGTATGCCGGCGTCCGCCTTGCCCGCTGGGCGGGCCAGACCGCCCGCCGGGAGGAAGCGGCCCGGGTCGCAGTGGCGCCCGACAGCGGCAGTGCGACGAACCCATTACCTACCGACGCGAGCGTGACCCTGCCTCCCTGGTCGACCAACCGGCGCGACCGCCCTGGCCGCGACCGGCGGGGCTGGGGTGAGCGGCCCGAACAGGTCCTCGACGGTCATGCCGAGTGCGTGGGTTAGTGCGAGGGCGACCCGCAGGGAGGGGTCGGTCAGGCCGGATTCGACGGAGGAGACGGCCTGCCGGGTCACGTCGGCCATGCCGAGCCGGTTGTTGCTGCGAGTACCCGCGTGCCTGCCGGGCGAGCCGCAGCCGCGTGCCGCTTCCGGTCTCGTGCTCGTGACTCATACGGCACCTCCGGGACGCGCCAGAGCCTATGTCTGGAACTTCATCAGGACAGCCAGCGCCTGCAGGCGGTCAGGTCAGCATTTCCACCGAGCCGGACCGGGAGACGTCGTAGCCGCCGAGCGCGGCGATCGCTGACTGCACGCCGGGTTCACGCAAGGCGGAGATCAGCGGTTCGGCTGCTGGCAGGGCGTCACCGCTGAGCACGAGGTCGAACTCTTCCCAGACGACCGGGACGAAGCCGAGGCCGAGGGCGGTGGCGGCGGCGCGTACGCCCAGCCCGGTGCTTGGCCTGACCGGAGGCGACCGACATGGCGACCTCCAGGTGCGATGCCGGCCTCAGGGCCGGTCACCGACGCGGGTGTGATCCCTGCTTCGGTCAGCAGCCGGTCCAGCAGCACACGGGTGCCAGCGCCGTAGGGGCGGCGGGCGACGCGCAGGGCGCGTCAGGTCCCCCGGGCCGGTGAGGTGAGTCGGGGTTGCCCTCCGGGGTCAGCAGGCCCTGCTCGCGCCGCCACAAGACGGATGAGTCGCCGGGCGCCGGCCGCGCAGCACGCGTGCGGGCGAACGCGCTGTTGCGCCCGCCTGGAGCGTGTGCCGCAGGTGGATCGCCGCGGCGTCGGCGCTGCCGCGCCAGAGCCCGGTCAGGCCGTGGAAGCTGCCGCGCGCGCCCACGGTCACCACCCGCCCGGCCCCGGTCTGGCGCAGCACAATATCCAGGCCGGGGTCATCGCTGCCAGCCAGCCGCAGCGCAAGAGGGCTATCGAGCAGCCGTTTAGCCGCGGTTGCGCCCCCGGCGGGAACCCGGGCCCGGCGCCGGTCGGCGACCTCGATCACACTCGCGTCGGCCAAGTGCCGGTAAGCACGGCCAATAGTCGAGCCCGTGGTCTGGTACCGGCTGGCAGCATCCCGGATGCTCAGCAGCTCATCTCCCGGCGCCAGCACCCCGGCTGCGATGTCACTGGCGATCTCGTTGCTGACCTGCCGATACCTGGCCATGACCCGGACTCTACCGGCGCACCCAGGTTGCGGCTGTCCATTGTGGTTTGCATGCCGTCGTGGCGCCCCCGCCCGACCGGTGCTGCTGTTAAGCTCTGCCACGTTCTGTAGTAATACAGATGGAGGCAGTCATGGGTGGCAGACTCCGCCTGGCCGGGCTTGCCATAGCCGCGTGCCTGGTGCTGGTGGTGGCCGCGGCGTGCGGCAGCAGCCCAAGCTCATCCAGCTCAAGCTCATCCAGCACAAGCCACGGCACGCTGATCGTGTCCGGCGCCGGGACGCTGGCGACGCCGTTCACGGCGGAGATCGCGGCGTTCAAGAAGGCCAACCCCGGCGTGACCGTGCATTCCCAGTTCGGCGCGAGCGGCGACATGGTCAAAGACATCACCCAGCTCCACCAGCCCGCCGACGTGCTCGGGGTGGCGGACTACTCGCTGATCCCCAAGCTGATGGTTCCGCACTCCGCGACCTGGTATCTGGGGTTTGTCTCCAACCAGATCACCTTCGCCTACACCAGCCACAGCAAGGGCGCCAGCAAGCTCACCCCGTCCAACTGGTACAAGATCCTGGCCGAACCCGCCGTGCACATCGGCCGGTCCAACCCCGCCGCCGACCCATCGGGCTACCAGATCCTGCAGATGCTGGAGCTGGCCAACAGCTACTACCACGACCCGAAACTCTCCGCCTCGGTGCTGAAAAACTCCCCCGACTCCAGCGTCGCCGAGACCGAGACCTCCCTGCTGGCCGCCCTGCAGTCCGGGCAGATCGACTACCTGGCCATCTACAAGTCCAGCGCGCTGGAAAGCCACCTGAAGTACATCGCGCTCCCCACGCAGATCAACCTGTCCGACCCGGCCATGACCGCGGCTACGCCAAGGTCTCCATCCACGCTGGCTCGCTCGGCACGCTGACCGCCAAGCCGATCATCTACGGGATGACCATCCCAACCAGCGCCCCCAGTTCGGCCCTCGGCGAGAAGTTCATCCACTTCGTGCTCAGCCCGGCCGGGCAGGCAATCATGCGCAGCAACGGGTTCGTGGTCATCTCCCCCGCCCTCGCGCAGCCCCAGGCCAAGGTCCCCGCATCGATCAAGCCGCTCACCGCCCAGTGGCCGTTGACGGGCGGGTGAGACGCTCCCAGGCTCGGCGGCACAATGACCTCGTGACATCGACAAAGGCGCCACGGTCGGCGCGTAGCTGGCCGTTGAGCTGGTTCAGCGTGGTCACCTGGCTGCTTGGCGGGCTGCTGCTGGCGTTCATCGTGCTGCCGATCATCCGGCTGATCACGACCTCGTCGGTGGCCAGCCTGCATGCCGCCGCCCAGACGGCCGCGATCGGGGACGACGCTGCTGAGCCTGCAGGCGGCGGCGATCACCGCCGGGATCGCGACCCTGTTCGGTGTGCCGCTGGCCTACATCCTGGCCCGCGGCAGCTTCCGGGGCCGGGGCGTGATCCAGTCCATCGTGGACCTGCCGCTGGTCGTGCCGCACACGGTCGCCGGGATCGCGCTGCTGTTCCTGCTCGGCCGGACCGGCTGGGTCGGCGGCCCCGCCGCCCACCTCGGAGTGTCCTTTTACGGGTCCCAGTGGGGCATCGTGGCTGCAATGCTGTTTGTCAGCTGCCCGTTCGCCGTCAACAGCGCCCGGGTCGCGTTCGAGACCATCGACCCCAAGCTGGAACGGGCGGCCCGCAGCCTGGGCGCCACCCCCTGGCACACCTTCCGGCGCATCACGCTGCCGCTGGGGCTGCGCGGCGTGCTGACCGGCGCGGTGCTGGTATACGCCCGGTCGATCAGCGAGTTCGGTGCCGTGGTGATCATCGCCTACTACCCGGCCACCGCCCCGGTCGAGATCTACAACCTGTTTCTGCAGTCCGGGCTCACCCAGTCAGCCTCAGCCGCCGTGGTGCTCCTGATCGTCACACTGGCCACCTTCCTGGTCTTGCGGACCCTGGCCTCGGGCCGGCTGCTCGCCCAGGTCAACCGTGCCTACGCCTAACCCCGGGCTCAGCGTCAGCGAGCTGAGCGCCCAGGCCGGATCCTTCACCCTCGGCCCGGTCAGCCTCGCCATCCCGCCCGACCGGGTGCTGGTCGTGCTCGGCCCATCCGGGGCCGGCAAAACCATGCTGCTGGAGACGATCGCCGGGCTCCGCCCCCTGCAGGGCGGGCAGATCAGCCTCGCCGGCACCGACATCACGGGCCTGGCGCCGCTCCCCCGTATCGGCCTGGTCTTCCAAGACGCCGCCCTCTTTCCCCACCTGACCGTCACCGGCAACATCAGATTCGGTCCCCGGGCCAGCCACATGACCTCCCCCGACGGCACCAGCGACCTGCTGAACCAACTCGGCATCGCCCATCTCGCCGACCGGGCACCCCGCTCACTCAGCGGCGGCGAACGCCAGCGCGTCGCCCTCGCCCGCGCACTAGCGATCCAGCCCCGCCTCCTCCTGCTCGACGAACCCCTGTCCGCCCTCGACCAGCCCACCCGCGAAGATATGCGCGCTCTGCTGCAGCGGCTCCTGACCGAACTGGAGATCCCCGCCGCGCACGTCACCCACGACCGCGACGAAGCCCTGAGCATCGGCGACGACCTGGCCATCATCGTCGGCGGCCAACTACGCCAGACCGGCCCAGCCGCCCACGTCGCCGCCGAACCGGCCGACCCCCACGTCGCCCGCCTGCTCGGCTGGACCGAACTCGGACCGGCACCGCAGAAGGCGGCACCACCCGCATCGGGCAACTCGTATTCCACGACGCCGAGCGCGCAAGCCTGCACGGCCCATACAAGCCTCTACGGCCCAAGACATCGAACTCGGCCCTGCCACACCCGAGACACCGGCCGCGCCGGCCTCACCGCGCACATCGTCCAGATCGTCCACACACGGCCACTCGCCCGCATCAGCATGGATTCCGACCCGCCCATCACAGCACTGACGCTTCACCGGGACATCGACCGCCACCGCCTCACGGCCGGCGACCTGATACAGGCCACACTGCCGCCCAGCAGCCTCCGCGTTTTCCAGGCCCACTGATATACCGCAGGCACCGGATACGGGAGCGTCCGATCGTCTGAAGCTATATCGCCGCGGCCTTGACCGCGGCACCGTACGGGCGGACACAGCACGGCCTCAAGCATCAGCCGGCCGCCACCTGGCGTGTCGCGTCCGCCATGTGGCATTTCCCAGTCCCAATGGCTGCAGCCGTACCGGCCCGGGTACGCCCCTGGCTGGGTTCCGCCGAGCCTCAGCCAGGAGGCGCGACCCGGCGCGCCGCGTGAATGGGCGCGGCGGGTACAGCGTCCGGATGCAAGATCGAGGCGAGGGCCTCGACGCCGTTAACCAGGCGGGGGGCCCGGGCGGACCACGATCCCGTCGGCATCGATCGCCCAAACTGACCGCTCGGGAAGCTCCCGGGCGGCGGACTGCGCCTGCTCGACTCGACCCTGGAGGTGATATCCGCACGGGGCGACCACGACGTACTCCGGTCCGGCCGCAGCGATGGCGGACCAGGTCGTCGGCACCGATCGCGCACCAGGCTCAGCCGCCACCGGCTGGCCGCCCGCCGCGCGAACCAGGTCGGGTACCCAGTGACCGGCGGTGAACGGCGGGTCGGTCCATTCGACGACGGCGACCGTCGGGCGGCGGAGCCCGGCGACTGCTGCGGCGATGCGGGCCAGCCGGGCCCGCAGCTCACCGGTCAGCCGCGTGGCGCGTTCTGGGGCGCCGTGCGCTGCCCGACCGCCAGGATCGAGTCCAGCACATCATCGAGGGAATGCGGATCAAGGGACAGGACGTCCGCCCGGCAACCCAGGTAGTCCAGGGCATCTTCGACCTGGCCGGACGGCAGCGCGCACACCCGGCACACGTCCTGGGTCAGGATCAGGTCGGGTCCAGCTCCGCCAGGGCCTTCGCGTGCAGGGTATACAGATCCGCGCAGCCGCCAGTTGCGTCCGCACATAGCTGTCGATCTCCCCAGGGGTCATCCCGTGGGTATCACGGCCGCCGACGACTACCGTTTTCTCGGTGCGCGCGGCAGGCGGCTCATCGCACTCGAAGGTGACCCCGACCAGATCCTCGCCCAGCCCGAGCGCATACACGATCTCGGTCGCCGAGGGCAGCAGGGAAACCAGGCGCACCGTGCAAGGATAAGCCGCTGCGGCGATCGGGCAACTGGCACGCACCAGTGACTGTCAGCCCGAGCAGCGATGGGTCACTCCCGAACGCCCACGCAGAACACCGCTGGCGACGGGTTCCCGGCCTATCCGATCGGCGGCACTGCGCGCGTTACCGTCTGGCCCTCCGGCGACCCTCCGTAACGACCGTCGGCGCTCCACCGGCTGCGTGCGGGTGGAGGTTCCCGGACGGTCTGGGAGTCGTGTAACGACCTGTATGGGTGGTGGCCGAACCGGGCAGCCCGAGCGCAGGCTCCAGCGGACCGCTCTGTCGGCGGCACAACCGGACGTTCTTCGGGCACGGCGTGATGGATGCTTATGCAGCCTTCCGGCTGCCCGGCTTGACCTGGGCGTGAAGTTGCCAGGCACGGCCGAAACGCGGTGGGCGAGCGCCCGCCGCTCCGATGGCAACGGACGCGGTGGCAGACCTAGATGACCAGTTCGACCGGGCGGCGTGCAGTCGGCCACGAAAGATAGGTATCGGTACCCGAAATTTAGGGAGATAGCTCCGATGCAGCCGCGTACTCCCCGTTCTTACGATCTAGCTGTCCCGACCGGGCCCGAGCGCGATGGGTACGCACCGGTGCCCTCGAGCTCATCGTGATCAAGTCCGACTGGGACGTGACGCACCCGAGCCGTACGGGGGAGTTCAAGAGCAGGCTCCTCGACTTGACAACGGCGCCTAGTCGGCACGGTGCGCATTCGATCTAGTTGAGAGAAGATCCTGAATATGACGCTGCTGGAACGCGAGCCGGTGCTCGCCTCGCTGCGCCAGTACGCGCACGAAGCGGGTCAGGGTGAAGGGCGACTTGTCCTGATCGCCGGTGAGGCGGGCGTAGGAAAGTCGGTGCTGGTCGAGCGGTTCCAGCGCGATCTGCCCGACGGCCCACTGGTCGTGGGGCGCCTGCGACGGGCTCTCGACGCCGCGCCCGCTCGCCCCGTTGTTCGACCTCGCCCGCGATCTCGGCGGCGCACTGGAGGATTTGTGCCGGGGCCGGCCCGAGCGCGACGAGCTGTTCGCCGCGCTGCTGAGGCAGGTCACCGGGGATGACCGGCTCGACGTGATCGTGATCGAGGACATCCACTGGGCGGACGAGGCGACGCTCGACCTGATGCGGTTTCTCACGCGTCGCATCCGCGCGGCGTCGGTGCTGGTGATCGCCACCTATCGTGACGACTGGCTTGCACCATCGAGCCCGCTGCGTCTCGCGCTGGGCGATCTTGCCGCGAGGCGGTGGACGCGCCGGCTCGAGCTGCCGCCGCTGTCGGTCGAGGCCGTCCGGACGATGGCCGCCGGGACCGATCTTGACGCCGGCCAGTTGTACCAGCTCGCCGGCGGCAATCCGTTCTACGTCACCGAGATGATTGAGGCCGGAACGCACGGAGTCCCGCTATCGGCGCGTGACGCGATCCTCTCGCGTACCGGACGGCTCGGCGACGCGGCCCGGCAGGTACTCGAGACGGCCGCGCTCATGGGCCTGCGGATCGACGTGAGCCTGCTCGCCGATCGACAAGCTGCGCTGGACGAACTCAGTGCTTCCGGGCTGCTGGTCGATGAGGGAATCGGCCTGCGCTTTCGGCACGAGATCGCCCGGCTGGCGATCGCGCAGGAGATCCCCGCCCATCGGCAGGCGGTGATCCACGCAGAGATCCTCAACGCCCTGCTAGTCAACGGCAGCCGCGATGACGCGCGCATGGCCTTCCACGCTGAGGGTGCTGGCGACGAAGAAGCAGTCGTCCGGCACGCATCACTGGCCGCGAGACGAGCCGTTGATCTCGGCTCACATCGCGAGGCTGCGGCCCAGTACGAGCGCGCATTGCGATGGGCGGCGCATGCCGCGCCGTCCGCGCTGGCCGAGCTCTACACGGGCCTGGCCGAAGAGGCGACTCTAAGCGACCGATCGCAAACCGCGGCCGACGCCGACGAGCAGGCACTACGGCTCTGGCGGCTGCTCGAAGATCGCCGCCACGAGGGCGAGTCGTTGCAGCACTACTCGCTGACGTTGAAACATCTGTGCCGGGGCGATGAAGCGGTAGGTGCCGCCGTCGAAGCGATCAGCACGCTCGAGCCGCTCGGCGAGACGCGCGAGTTGGCCAGGGCGTACGCGACGCTAGCCGCCATCAGGATGACGCGCAACGAGAACGACGAGGCGATCGAGTTGGCCCGGCGAGCGGAGGCTCTCGCCCGTTCGCTTGGCGCATCCGACGTCATTGCCGATGCACTGAACACCGAGGGCTGCGCCGCGTCCGCGACCGACCCGAGCTGGGTCGAACTGATTCGCCGCTCACTTGAGCTGGCCATCTCTCGCAACCTACCCAATCAGGCCGGTCGTGCCTACAGCAACCTGTACGGCATCTCGTGCGACCAGTTCCGGTTCGACGAAGGAGAGCAGTATTACCGCGACGGCCTCGCCTACTGCGAGCAGAACGACCTGGACAAGCACTCCTATTTCCTGCGCGCAACTCGAACCGCTCGTCCTCGAACATCGTGGGCGTTGGGACGAAGCGGTGGCGATCAGTGCTCAGCTGCTCGAGGAAAGCTCGGCCGCCCCGCTGAACCAGATCTGCGTGCAGGCCCTGATCGGCGTGATCCATGCGCGCCGCGGCGAGCCGGAGGTCTGGCGCGCCCTCGACAGCGCGATCGCCAACGCGGCACCGACCGGCCAGCCGCAGTACGTAGTACCGACCCGGCTCGCCCGGACCGAGGCATACCTGACCGAAGGTCGAGTTGACGAGGCGCGACACGAAGCCGAGTTGGCCGCCGATGCCGCGCACGACATCGACGAGTGGATGCGCGGCGCGCTGCGCCGCTGGCTTGACCGCACCGGCTCCGGCCGAATCGTCGATGGCCCGATTGCCGAGCCATACCGGCTCCAGGAATCCGGCGAGCACGCAGCGGCTGCGCGTGCGTGGGATGAGCTCGGCTGCCGCCTAGACGCGGCGCTCGCACTGCTTGACTCGTCCGACGAAGACGAATTGCGCGACGCACTGCGGCGTCTCGATGAACTAGGCGCCAAGGCGACGGCCAGCCTCGCCCGCCAGAAGCTGCGCCAGATAGGCGCCCG
>CAVQPP010000348.1:0-5837 GCA_963714445.1 uncultured Actinomycetota bacterium | reverse complement strand
CCTGCCCACCAGCCTCATCGTCCGGGAGAGCTGCGGGTGCGCGGGAACGCCCGGGAGGGCTTCCCGGCAGGCCGGCTAGCGAGGCCCGGCGTCCCGGCCGGCCGCGTCCCAGAGCACGGGCAGCGCCGGGGGCTTGCGGAACACCAGTCCCCGGGGGGCGACCGGATGATCCGGGTCGAGCCGCAGGCCAGGCAGGTGGCGCAGGACCGCGCCGAGCGCGGCGCGGGCTTCCAGCCGGGCCAGGTGCACGCCCAGGCAGAAATGGGGGCCCCGGGCGAAGGCCAGGTTCTGGCCGGCGTTGCCGCGGCGCACGTCGAAGCGGTCCGGGTCGGGGAAAGCGGCCGGGTCGCGTCCCGCGCCAGCCACCGAGACGGTGACCAGATCACCCCGGCTCACGGCGGCGCCGCCGAGTTCGGCGTCGCGGGTGGCGTAGCGGTCCACCACGGCGGCCGCGGGTTCCAGCCGCAATGACTCCTCGATGGCCTGCGGCAGCAGGCCGGGATCGGCGCGGACGAGATCGAGCTGGCTGGGGTGACCGAGCAGGTGCCACGCCGCGTTGGCGATCATGCCTTCAGTGGTCTCGATGCCGCCGAACATGAGGACCGCCGCGTTGGAGACGATCTCGTCCGGGCTCAGGCCCGTGGCGCCCGGAGCCGGTTCTCCCTGACTCCGGCCGCCGGGGCCAGTGCCGGTGGAGCCAGTGCCGCCGGGGCCAGTGCCGCCAGCGCCGGCCGCGCGGCCTCGGCTGGTCCGCAGGGCCGGCCGGGCCGCGTCCGCGAGGAGTGAGGCCCCGGCGCCGTTCCCGATGACCGCCAGCAAGCTGCCGCTGAGCTGCCCGAACGCCGCCGCCCCCGCGGTTACTCCCGGCAGCGGCGGGAGCGCCGTCCCCGGGTCAGCCGCTCCCGGGTCAGCGGCGGCCAGCTGGGAGACCGCGCCGACGATCGCGTCGTACCAGGACAGGATGATGCCCGGATCCACGTGGCCGAGGCCGAGCGCCCGGGCCACGACGGCCACGGCCAGCGGCGCGGCCAGGCTGCGGCTCAGGTCGCCCCGCCCGGCCGGGCGCATCGCGCTGACCAGGCGGTCGGCTTCGCCGGTCACAAACGCTTCCAGCTGCTCGTGCACGGCGGCCTGGCTGAACGGGGCCGCGAACGGGCGCCGGTGCCGGTCATGCTCCGGGCCGTCCAGCGAAAGCATGCTCGGGCCGACGATCCGGGCCGTCGAGAAGCGCGGATCGTTGACGGTGAAGGCCGCGCTGTCCCGCATGACCGCCAGGGCCAGGTCGCGCCGCGTGACCAGCCAGCCGTTCAGCACCGGTACCCAGGAGACCGGCTCGGCCGCGCGCAGCCGGGCCAGGGCAGGGTGCGGGTCATCGCTGAGTTCCGCGAGGGTAACGGCGGCGCCCAGTGGATACCGATGGGCCCGCGCGGTCATCGCCGGGGAGGTCGCGCCGGAGCCAGCCATGCCGACGACGCTACTGCCCCCAGCAGGGTGACCAGCCCTGCCCCCTGCGCAGAGAACTGCGCTGCCCGGCGGGTTGACCAGCGCTGCCCTCCGGCGACAGCGTGGTCCAGATGAACTCACCAGGACTGCTCTGGCTCAGCGTCCAGCCTTCCGCCTGCTTACAGCGGTGATGCCGGAAGCAGAGGGGTGTGTATTTAGAACGACGCAGGTTCGGGGCTGCGCATCGAACGGGCGAGCGGGCGGCTGTGATCGCGGCGGGCCGCTTCGCTGACCTAGGCATTATTGACTGTGACCTGCAAGAACACCCGTCAACGTTGATGATCGTTAAGCAGGGTTGGTGGGTATTGTGTGCCCAAAATGTGCCCACCTGGTGCAACAGGTCACGCACACGAGCTTGGCCAGCTAGAAAAGCGCGTTCGTGCAGCTCAGAGCTTGATCGTGGATCGGGCCGGGATGCTGGTGGCTGTGGTCAGCCGGGGCGACAGCAGCTTGGTGAATTGGCACCACGGTCTGCGGGCCGCAGGTGCAGGCGGCAGACGGCGACGCGGGCGGCCGGGTAGTGCTTGCGGATGCCTGCGCTCACGGCCCGTTAGGTACTTATTTGCGGCCTCCCCGCCTGGCCCCGCGCAAGTCGGCGCGGATGATCCAAGCCGGGCTCAGGTCCACGGACTTCCCGGACTTCCGGCTCCCGAGCTTCATCCCTCCCGGGTGCCAGCCCATCACCCGGACGCATTTCTTGCAGTACCGGGCCGAAAGCCTCGGCCGCTCGCCGCAGCGAAGGCACAGCCCGGCGGGGATGTTCTCCTTCGTCATGTCGTCAAGTGTACGGGCGGCAGGGCCACAAAGCCTTCCGTACCGGTCGCCGGGGTTCATGTGTAAGCGCGCCGGTACCTTGGAAAACCGGGCCGTGTCGGTGGTGGCCTCACCTGACAGCGCCGCGCGGATTACCCTGTGCCGCGGCATGACTCTCCCTGTGTCAACCAGTTACGTCGAGGCCAAGACGACGAGATCCCGATGTTCGCCCGGCCCAGGACGGCGCCATGCGCATGGCTGGGCCGGACATGGAATATGTATGCTCGCCGTCGTGATGGCTGATTCTGACGCGGCAACAGCGCGGGACCTCATGGATGAGATCGCGTCTGAACACCGCCGCCAGCAGTTGTCCGAGCTTCTGGCCGAGCTTCGGAGGTCGCCTGAGATTCCGGACTGCACAGTGCTGTTGCCCCTGGTCAACCATCGGTGGTGGCAGGTCCGCCACGAGGCGATGTTGGCCCTGGGCAAGTGCCAGGCTGATCCACGGGCCCAGACGGCCCTGATTGGCGTTCTAGCTACGACGTCTGATGATTACGACCGAATCTACGCCAACGTGGCCCTCGGCGAGTGCGGCACGGCTGCTGCCATCCCTGCCCTGGCGGCTGAAATACATCACCCCACCGATGACGTCAAGTGTTCCGCGATCTACGCGTTAGAGCAGATCGGCGATTCGTCGCTGCTGCCGGTGTTCCTTGACGCTCTCACAGATCGTTCGGCGGCGGCTAAGTGGTATGCCATGACTGCCATTTCCAGGCACGGCAACGAGCAGGCGATCGGGCCGATATGCGATCGGGTGCACGTGATCCTCCGCAGAAAGCGAAAGCACAAGCAACTCCCAGAGTCCGAACTGCTGCGCGCCTTGAAGTTCCTCGCCCAGCATCAGGGAGATGAAGTAGCCCGGAAAACCCTGACATGGGCCGCCGAAAAGAGAACGGCGTACCTCACGGACGATGAAGCCCGATGGGTACGCGATAACGTGCCTGGTCCGCGGCCGTGACCACCGCGTCCGCGACTGGTCGTGCGCTCGTCCCCGGCATAGCGGCTGGTACTTGCTAGGCATCAGAGACGTCGCGCAAACTCTCGTTGTAGATGTGTCGTTATGACTTGTAGATGGGACCATACAGACATTCTCATACATATCGTTTGACCTGGGAGAACGGTCCCCCGGCCCGGCTGCAAGCTGCATGATCATCAAGCTAGGACTTGGTGCCACTGCGGCGGGGGTAGCGTTCGGAGCCAAGTGGGGCTGGCTGCGGGGGTGCGGGGGTGTGAGCGATGTCCGTCGTGCGCTGGTACCGAAGGGGAGCAGCGGTGGTTGATGATGTTCCTGACGCGGCGGAGCTGCGGGAGCAAGCGAGGGCAGAAGTGGGCGGAGCAGAAATCAGAGTACGACCGAGGCAGCGGGGCTGTTGTGGGAACAGGCCAAGGCACAACTGGCGGACAGAAGCAGATGCTGACTCACTGAGAACGCGCGCGGTAGCGCTGCTGTCGGTGGCTTCCTTGGTTGCGGGCTTGTTTGGTTCGCGGCTGCCTCATGACCACGCTGCACCGCGGACGGTAATCGCGTCGATTGCTGCGCTTGCGTTGTTTGGTGCCAGCGTCGTACTGGTCCTGTTGATCGCGGCACCAAAGCAAAATTGGTACTTCACGTTCAGGCTGGACGAGCTATTCAAGGAAGTTGACGAAGGGAAACCGTGCCCGGCAACGTGACACGTAATCTTGCGTTCTGGGCTGAGGACTTCCGAGGAAGAACCTGGATAAGCTAGATACGATGTATTTGTTGTTCGGTGGCACGTGTGTGCTGGTTGGCCTTCAGGTTGTGGCCTGGACCATCGCGAACGACGAAGAAATGTAATCTTGAGGCCGTCGTACCAGGATTGGAGACCTTTCGTCACAGAGTTCTGAAGCGCCTACGGCGCGGAATCAGGAGGCGCATACGGCTGGGAGTCAGGAGGCGCATACGGCTGGGGATCAAAATTGGGTCGTATTCCACTCGGAGTTCGAACTGGGATGAATGGTACGACTGGGTTGTTGTCGTCCTCCCGTTCCTCAATCACCTAAAAGGGGTATCCCCATATCGTCGGATCGCCTTCGTCGAAGGCAATCCTCCAGCGTAGGGAATGTGTCCACCTGCTCGTCTTGGTGGACGAGGACTATCCGATTCCTGATGGCCGCCCGATGTGTACCACATGATGCAAGAGTAACCGTAGCGAGTTTCGTAGAGAAGAGCTGAGACCTGCCCAGGCCGCGACATGTCGAACGTTGCCCGAGGATCAAGCTCGCTGCGGCAGTTTGGCTTGCCTTGTTAAGAAGGCCATGCCGCGGGGGCTGTATCCACCCTTTGCGCTGTTGAGAGGCATCGGGCTCTGATCGACTCCACGTTTTCCAATGGAGTCACGGTCAGCCTCCGGTCCTCACAGCGGAGGGACGGACCGTACGTGGCGGCCAGTGGGCCTGAGGCAGCCTCGCAAGACCGGGGATAGAAAGCTCAGAAAAGATCAGGATGGTTCTTGACCTAGGTATGTCGTTATGACTTGCATGTGGGGCCACGCTGAATTCTCAGCAGGTACTGGCGCACCGTGGCAGAGTGCGGCGGTGCCCGTCATGCCTGAGCCTGCCGCGTCCCACACCGCTCCCGCACCGTTGATGTCCCTGCCCCGGCAGTATGCCCTCACGAGGCGCCTGTCCCTGGGCGTTCCGGGTCACATCACGCTGAGCCCGGACGGCGGCATGGCCTATTTCCTGAGGACCAGAGCAGGCGATGACCCAGTGTCCTGCCTGTGGGCTTTCGACTGCGCGACGGGGCAGGAGCGTCTGCTGGCTGACCCGGTCCGCTTGCTGGCGGGCGCGGCGGAGGAACTGCCGCCTGAAAGAGCGAACCCGGCGCGAGCGGTCCCGCGAGCAGTCGGCCGGGATTGTGGCCTATGCAGCCGACAATGCCGGCCAGCTGCTGGTGTTCGCCCTCTCCGGGCAGCTCTGGACGATCCGTCCCGCGGCTGGCGCGATCCGCCGGCGCGCGGCAGCGGAGCCGGTGGTCGATCCGCGCCCGGATTCCGCGGGGCGGCGCATCGCCTACGTCTGCCGGGGCGCCTTGCGGGTGATTGAGGCCGGCGACGGCTCCGCAGACCGGGCGGTAGCCGGTCCGGACGCGGTGGCGGCACCGGGCGCGCCGGACGTTAGCTTCGGGCTGGCGGAGCATGTGGCGGCGGAAGAGATGGGGCGCGATAGGGGCTACTGGTGGGCACCGGACAGCGAGCGGCTTCCGGTCGCCCGGGTGGACGCGACCCTGGTGCAGCGCTGGTACATCGCCGATCCTTCGGACCCGGCCAGCCCGCCGGCGAGCCTCCGCTACCCGGCGGCGGGGACGGCGAACGCCGCGGTGAGCCTCTGGATCGCGGCGGCGGCACCGGGCCGCCCGCTCACCCGGGTGAGCTGGAACACTGCGGCGTTCGAGTACCTGACCCGGGCGGGCTGGGATGCTTTCGGCCCGTACGCGGCGGTGCAGTCGCGCGACCAGCGGCACGTCCAGGTCCTCCGCATTGACGCGGCGACGGGTGCTA
>CAVQPP010000347.1:0-4205 GCA_963714445.1 uncultured Actinomycetota bacterium | reverse complement strand
GTTATGTACGTGGTTCCTCGTAGCTCGACGTATTGCTGCCTCGGTTCAGTGGTGTCGATGAACTTCTGGAGATCGGCGCCGGATGCGAGGGCGGCGTTGAGGTCGGCGAGGAACTCTGAGCCGGGTCCGAGGAGGTCGCCCGTCATGCGGCACCGCCCGCGGAGATCAGCCGCCCGGTCTCGTCGGCGACACGCCCGACGGTTGCGCACCCGGAGTGGTAGGTCAGGTCGTACACGTTCAGGAAGTGCGTGCCCTTCGGACGGTCGCCCGTCCGGTCCTCCTTCGACGCGTGCCTCGATGCCCCGCCGGGTGGCGTACACGTCGTCGATGGTTCCGGTGTGGACGCCGCCGAACCGGGACCTCCACGAGACGCGGTCGCCGGGGGACGGCAGGACGAGGCCGGTGATGCCGGTGAACTGCGCCCGGTGCTCGTCGTGGATGTGCCCGGCGTAGTCGCTGAGGTCCGCGAACAGCGCGTTCAGTTTCAGCTCGGCGACGGTGTCGGTCATCGCGCGCTCCCGGACAGGACTTCGGTGAACACGGCGGTCGCGGTCGCGGATCCGGCGTCCATGCCGAGGTCGATGCCGCGCATGAATCCGTCGTTGTAGGTGGTGCCGGTGCGCAGGCCGCGCCATGCGGCACGGATGCGGATGATGGGTCGGGCCTTCATGTCGGCCTCCTCCTGGAGGTTTCGGGGTGGGGCGCGGGTCGGCGATGGCGCGTCGGCTCGGGCCACTGTTCGTCTAGGCGGCCGCCGGGGTGACCAGGTAGGCGCGGACGTGGTTCGCGGGGATGCGGATCGCGCGCCCGATGCGCACGACGTCGCCGAGTTCGCCGCTGGCCACGAGGCCGTAGATCGTCGTCTTGGTGACCCGGAGGATGCCCGCGGTCTCGGCGACGGTTAGGAGGTCGCCGATCTCCGCAGCGAGCTGCGCTGCGGCGAGGGTTCGGGTCTCGCTCACGGTGTCCATGGTTCCATTGAGTCACAGGACTAGCCCTCTGTCAACGCAGAGAGCTAGCTCATATACTCAAGCGTGGAACGCAGAGAGCCCCGGCTCGCGGGAACGAGTCCGGGGCCCATCGAGAGAGGTCAGGAGGTGAATGACCACTGAAGAACGTAGGCGTCGCCGACCAGGATCATCCGGTTCACCTCGACGACCCTGCCCGTCTCGGTCGCAGCCTCTCGCACGATCTCCGCGACAGGCTGGCCGGGGCCGAGCTTCAACTGTTGCGCCTCATCCGCGCTCGGCATACGCACTCGAACGCGCTCGCGGAATCGAATCGGCTCAAAGCCGAGCTCGGCGAGGCGGGCGTAGGCGCCGCCATCCCCGGTGTTGACCTCCGCGATCGCCGTGCCGACCGCAATCTCCGCAGGCAGGTACGAGGTCGAGTGCTGGACGAGACGCCCTTCAACGGCGTACCCGCGGTCTCGCACTACGACCTGGGACGCGTTGAGAACATCTGCTACCCAGGGCGGCGCATCGGCGATGAAGACCTTCGGGTCTACGGTTTCCACCTTCCGTTTACCAAGGTCGGATTCCCAAATCGCACGCCCTGCGCCCCACTGTGCTTTAGACAGGCGCTCGTTGGCGTCGCGAAGGATGGGCCTGAAGTCTCGGACGAACGTGCCACGGCCGTGGATCTGCTCGATCAGTCCTTCCTGGACGAGTGCCTTCAGCGCCCGACGGACGGTTTCGATGGCGAAGCCGTACTGGGCCGCAAGTTCCTTCTCGGGGGAACCCTGCCTCCGGGGGCGAGTCGTCCCTCGGCGATCTCGGCGCGCAGCGCATCGAGGATCAGCCGGTATTTGGGTACCTCGGCCACTGCGCTCCCTCCATCTGCAAGTTACTAGTCCGTACCTATCCTTGCAGATGCAGGGCTAGCTCTCTAGGCAGGGAGTCCTAGACATGTTGCCATGTCGCGAGAGCCGAGCATTGCCCCGCGTTCATTCAGCACCCGATGGCGTGTCAGCCCACCGTCCACCGCGCCGTGTCCCCGCCGAACGGTGTGGCCGTGTACTCCACCACCGCAATCTTCACGCCCTTCGGCAGCGTCACGGTCACGAAACCGAGCGCCGTATCGCCCGGAGCCAGCGTCAGCGCGGTATCGATGACCGGCCCGGCAGTGGTGTCGGGCACCAGGTCCACAATGTACGACTGCCCGGACGAGTCCGTGACCTTCACCCGGTCCACAGGATCCGCAGCGTAGGCGACCGCGCCGGTGGCCACGATCCGGAACTGCAACGCGACCTGCCGCTTGCCGGCCGGGATCTCATCGAAGCTGCTGGCCGGCGTGGACGGGTCGACGACCTTCACGAGGGTGACGCGGACGGCCGTGGCCGCGACGGTGTTGTGGGCCGGGATCTTCAGGTCGACCGGCGTGCCGATCGGGTTCTTGGCGGCGACACGGCGCTGCGGCGGCCGGTGTCGGTTTGGCGCCCTGGGCGACCCCCGGCGCCGTGCTGGACGGCACCGGGGAGGCTGCGGGCTTGCTGCTGGAGCAGGCGGCGAGCGCCAGGACGGCGGACAGGGCTGCGGCGGGTGCGAGTCGTCGGGTCACCGGGCCACGGTATGCGCGGCGGGTGATCGACCGTGACGGATTGCGTAACGATTCAACGACTGTCACGGCAGCCGGCACTTGCGGGGCTCTGCGACGATCGCCTGCAACTGCTCGACGGCCTCATCAATACCGAGCCGTTCAAAGCCGATGCGGATGAGATCCAGCCGCGCCTTGAGTACCGCCACGTGCAAACGGTCGCGGTCGACGAACCCGCGCCCGGCGTTAGCGAGCGCCGTGATGGCCGTCAGCACGCACTCCGGAGTGTTCCCGTCGACCGGCAACAGCTGCTCCAGCAGTTCGATCCGCCGGTCCTCGCGGCGCTGGATCCAGCGCATCCACGTCCCGAAGATGTACGCGGCCAGCAGTGCGCCGCACAGGATCGCGACGATCAGGACCGCGGTCACCGGTCAGGCCGCGTGCCGGTGCGCGTTCGGGTCCACGATGTGCCGACGCACAGCCTCGTGCATGTCGTTCACGTAGCTCTCGACGAACGACGTGTCCGCCTTCACCCCGGCCACATCCGCGCGCACCTGCTCGACGTGCGCCGCCTCGTCCGTTCGCAGCCGCTCGATGTCGACCCGGACGTTGTCGAAGCGGCCTTCACCGCCGCGTGCGTCTTGGCGTGCGACTCCCGCAGCACCGAAATGTCGGCCGAGTTCTGCGACGCGGCGAAGTGCGCCTGCGTCTGGCTGGTCTTGATGACGGCGATGTCGGTGGCGAGCGCGTTGAGCGCGGCCATGATCTCGGCGTTCGTCGGCTCGGCACCCTGGCCGGTGGAGTCGGTCATGGCTCCGACGGTACTCGACGGACGGCGAGATCGGCACCCATCCGGGCCGGTTCGCCACCGACCGCCACCGGGGCGGAAACAGGCGTCCGATTGGTGGTCGCCAGTGCCCCGAACGCACCCGGAAAGCGGGGCTGACGTGGGATGATAGTAGCAAGAAGGCCTGCCCCGAAGGACCGGCCAACAGCATCGTCGCCGCAGGACGTGCGGAGACTCGAAACGCCTGTGGAGCGCAGGTAAGTCCGGGACTCGTCCCGGCACCGCGCGATGAAGCAGGAACCCGCCGAAGCGACCGGACACAGCCGTGTCCGGCGCAGTAGGAATCTCCGCCCTTCCGTGCGGAGAGGACGTCAATTCGGTGGTCAGTTATAGTGCCGGACGTGGCTGTGATCGGTAATCCTGGGCTTCGCGAGATAGCCATGAAGATCGTCAGTGCGCCCGACTTCAACGACAGCGCGGGAAGCATGGTCCGCGCTCTCGACGCATGGCGCAAAGCGCTGACACCGGAGCAGTGGCACAACGCCGCCGAGGCGCTCGTGTGCGGCTACCTGCTGGACGTGCGCGCCGAGTATGAACGCGACCTGCCTGCGGTCCAGCCGCACACGCCTGATTCGCAGCCGACGCGCGTCGGGGGGATCAGGTTCGTCGAGGCCGTCGCGGAGCCCGAGCCCGAGCTTGCGGACGAGTCCGTGGACGAGCCGGATGCGGCGGCCGCGGTGCTGCGGCACAGCAGCGAGTCGGGGTCGTGGCCCGCGCCGCCCGTGCCGGACGAGATTTCAGTCCCGGAACGTCTGCCGTCGCCTCCGAAGCGGAGGATCCCGCCGCCGACTCCGGGGTTCGGCCCGGTGGTCATGTGGCGTGC
>CAVQPP010000346.1:0-3938 GCA_963714445.1 uncultured Actinomycetota bacterium | reverse complement strand
ATTCAAGCAGCCCGTCGTGGCCGCCCTCGCGGCCAAGGCCGGACTGCTTGACGCCGCCGAACGGGGCCGCCGGGTCGGACACGATGCCCCTGTTGACGCCGACCATGCCGGTGTCCAGCGCCTCGGAGACCCGCAGGGCGCGGCGCAAGTCGCCGGTGTAGAGGTAGGAGACCAGCCCGTACTCGGTGTCGTTGGCCCAGCGGATCGCCTCGTCCTCGCTGCTGAACCGCACCACGGGCGCCACCGGGCCGAAGATCTCCGTGCCCAGGATGGCCGCGTCAGGCGGCAGGTCCCGCAGCACGGTGGGCAGTGGTGCCGGAGCCGTGCGCGTTGACGTAGTCGATCGCGTCCGGGTTGAGGCGCGCCTCGTCGAGCGCGACGCGGATCGCCTCGGCCATTTCCTTGCCGTCCGGCTTCAGGCCGGTCATGTGGTACGCGTTGCAACGCGAGGCGAAGCCGCTGATCTCGGCGTAGATGTGCGCGCCGCGGGCCCGGGCGGACTCGAGCTCCTCGAGGATCATCACGGCCGCGCCCTCGCCGAGGACCAGCCCGTTGCGGGTTCGGTCGAACGGACGGCACGCGTGCTCGGGGTCGTCGTTGCGCGGGGTGGTGGCGTGAATGGCGTCGAAGCACGCTGCGGTGATCGGGGCGATGGGCGCCTCGGTGCCGCCGGCCACGACGACGTCGACGCTGCCCTCACGGATCAGGTCGACCGCGTAGCCGAGCGCGTCGAGACCGGAGGTGCAACCGGTCGACACGATCGACGCAGGACCCTGAGCACCGGTCGCCAGCGCGACCTCGGCCGCGACCGAGCTGGGCACGAAGAACCGGTACAGCTCGGGCACGAGGTATTCGTGGTCGACTTCCCACTTGGTGCCGGTGTCGCTGACCACGGTGTACTCGCGCTCGAGGCTGGTGGTGCAGCCGACGGCGGTGGCGATGGTGGTGCCGATGCGGCCCGGGTCGAGCAGCTCGGTCTCCAGGCCGCTGTCCGCCAGCGCCTCGCGGGCGCAGACCACGGCGAACTGCGTCGCCCGGTCCATCCGGCGCGCCTGCTGGTGCGTCAGCCCCGCCTTGATCGGGTCGAAGTCCACCTCGGCGCCGACCCGCGAGCGGAACGGCGAGGGGTCGAAGTGGGTGATGGTCCGGGTCGCGGTGCGGCCGGAGGTCAGCAGCTCCCAGTAAGCCTTGGTGCCGACCCCGCCGGGGGCGATCGCCCCGATGCCGGTGATGGCGACCGCGCGGCTCATCGCCGTACCCCGTCGCTCGTGGACGGGCTGCGCCGGCCGGGGTCGGTGGCGTGGATTTTCCTCACGGAGGTCGGTCCCTTCTGTCGTCCGATTCCAGCCGGGTGCCGGGACGGCCGGATCGTGTCCGTCCCGTCCCGGCAACTACCGGATCGCGCCTGCGGTGGCAGGCCCCCCCGGATTCGCTTCACCGGCCCCGCCGGATGTGGCGGGGCCGGCCTGCACGCGCATCGTCGGCCACCTGCCTCGACGGCCGCTCGAAGCGGCGCGGAAGGCGCGAAAACCCCTGTGGCGCGCGTACTTTCGTGCACACTCAGGACCCTGCTATCTCAGGTGAAGCCGAGCCCTGATCTCACGCCGTCAGGCCGCCACGGCTGGGGAATCGGCGGTCTGCGGCGCCGCCGGTCGGCGCGCCTTGGCTCTGCGGTTGTTGCGCAGCAGCTGTCGCCACTGCTCCGCGGCGAAGCCGGCCGGCTCGGTGGATCCGATGAAGTCGAGCAGGATCTCCAGGAACCGCTGCGGCTGCGAGTGGAACGGGAAGTGCCCGGTCTCCGGGAACAGCTCGAGCCGGCTGCCGGGCATCGCCATGTGGGCCAGCCACGCGTGCTGTACCGGCAGGATCGGGTCCTTGTCGCCCCACACGAGCATCGTCGGCATGCCCTCGGCCAGGTAGCAGCGGTCCAGCAGCGTGCCTTGCTGCCCGCGCGCGTCCACCACGGCTCGCAGGGTTCTGGTAAAGGCGAGCCGCGAGTCGGCATTGGGCAGCGAGTCGAGCACGCGCAGCATCTCGGGTGCGTCCCGGCCGAGCGGCAGGCCGGACAGTGACAGGAGCTTGATGGCGGTGGTGATCTGCCACCGCACGAGCGGCAGCTTCATCGCGGCCATCAGCAGTTCGGCGCCGGGCAGTGTGGCGGTGCGCAGCAGCGGGGTGACCTGGCGGCCCACTCCCCCGGTGGCGACCAGCACGATGCGCTCGGTGCGCTCCGGGTACTGATACGCGAACTGCATGGCGATGCCGCCGCCGAGCGAGTGACCCACCAGGGTTACCCGATCGATCCCGAGCACCGACAGCAGATCGCGCACTCCGTTGGCGTAGCCGCCGATCGAGTAGTCCCCGCGCGGCTTGTCGGACTGCCCGTGGCCGAGCAGGTCCGGCACGATCACCTTGTAATGCCGCGCCAGGCCCGGAATGACCGGCGCCCAGGTCTCCGAGGAGTCCCCGATTCCGTGGATCAGCACCACCGCGGGCCCGGCCCCCGCCACCCGGAACGCGTTCTTGTAGCCGTGCACCGTCCGGTAGCGCAGGCGGGCCATCGGCAGCGGGACCGACTCGGGCACTATTCGCAGTGCCTTGCGATCTCGCGCGGTGGTCGTGGAGACCGTCACGGTGCTCTCCCTCGTGCTTGAAATCGGCACTGCTTCAACTGGCACCGCGGTACCCGGCCGCACTGGAACCGGCAGGTTCGAGCCCGTCATGTTCCCCGCCTCATATCACTCGGCCTGCGCCACGACACGCTTGCCCGACGGCGTCTGCGCAGTGGTGGGCGGTGTGGTCGATCGGGTGGATCGGCGCGATCAGCGCTGCTCAGCGCCAGGACGACGATCAATGCCGCGAGCTGTTCATCCGTCGGCTGTCCGCGTAGGACGCGCAGCCCTGATCCAGTCCCTGATTCGGTCATCACGTCGCCTACACCGGCTGGTTGCCGTGCTTGCGCTCCGGCTGGTCGGCGTGCTTGTGGCGCAACATGTCCAGCGCACGGATCAGCACGCTGCGAGTGTCCGCGGGGTCGATCACGTCGTCGACCAGGCCGCGCTCCGCCGCGTAGGCCGGATGCATCAGCTCCCTGCGGTACTCCTCGATCTTCCGGGCGCGGGCCGCCTCGGGGTCGGGCGCGTTGGCGATCTCCTTGCGGAAGATCACGTTCGCGGCCCCCTCGGCGCCCATCACCGCTATTTCGTTGGCCGGCCAGGCGAAAGAGAGGTCGGCACCGATCGAGCGTGAGTCCATCACGATGTACGCCCCGCCGTAGGCCTTGCGCAGGATGACCTGGATCCGCGGCACGGTGGCGTTGCAGTACGCGTAGAGCAGCTTCGCGCCGTGCCGGATGATCCCGTTGCTCTCCTGGTCCACGCCGGGCAGGAAGCCGGGCACGTCCACCAGCGTCACCAGCGGGATGTTGAAGGAGTCACACATCTGCACGAAGCGCGCGGCCTTCTCGCTGGCGTGGATGTCGAGCGCGCCGGCCATCACCAGCGGCTGGTTCGCCACGATGCCCACGACGTGTCCGTCCAGGCGGGCCAGCGCGCAGACCACGTTGGCGGCCCAGTGCTCGTGGATCTCCAGCAACTCGCCGTCGTCGGCGACCTCGCGGATGACCGCGCGCACGTCGTAGGCGCGGTTCGGCTCGGTGGGCACCAGGTCCAGCAGCGCCTCGGCACGCCGGTCCGCCGGGTCGTCGCAGTGCTCTGACGGCGGCAGCTCGGCGTTGTTCGCCGGCAGGAACGAAAGCAGATACCTGACGTCCTCGAGGCAGTCGGTCTCGCTGTCGTGGATGAAGGTTGAGACGCCCGAGATTCGCGCGTGCACGTCCGCGCCGCCAAGGCCTTCGTGGGTTATCTGCTCGCCGGTGACCGCGCGCACCACGTCCGGGCCGGTGATGAACATCTGCGCGTTGCCGCGCACCATGAACG
>CAVQPP010000345.1:0-6748 GCA_963714445.1 uncultured Actinomycetota bacterium | reverse complement strand
CTGTTCAGCGTCGTCGCCAACCTCGCGCTCAAGGACGGCCGCTCGCTGCTCTCCCCCGCGCAGCTAGCCGGGATGGCGCGCACCGCGCAAGAGATCGGCGAGCTCGCGGCGACTCCCGTTGCGTCGGGCGCGCCGTACGTCGGCGAGTCGGCGTTCGCACACAAGGGTGGCCTGCACGCCTCGGCGGTCCGCATGGACCCGAGCCTCTACCAGCACATCGACCCAGCGCACGTGGGCAACCGCAGCCGCGTACTGGTCTCCGACCTCGGCGGCCGGTCCTCGGTCGAGCTGAAGGCCCGGGAACTGGGCTACCACGTGAACGCCTCGGACGAGCGGGTCAACCGCGCGATGCTGAAGATCAAGGAACTGGGACGGCTCGGCTACGCGGTCGAATCGGCCGACGCTTCGTTCGAGCTGCTGCTGCGGGAACACCTCGCCGACGAACCGGTGCCCCGGGTGTTCCAGGTCGAAGAGTGGGTGTTGTCGACCGCGGGTTACTTCGACCGGCCCTCGGCGGTCACGCGCGCGGTGCTGCGAGTAAGCCGGGTGGGCCGCACGGTGACCACGACGACGGGGCTCGCTGAACGGCCTGTCAGGGCTCTGTATCGGGCACTGTGCGCCGCGCTGTTCCCGGTCGTGCCCGGCATCGGCGAACTGGAGTTGCTGGACGAGGAGTCGCGGCCGATCACCACCGGCCCGGAGGAGAATCCGGCCACCAGGGTGCTGCTTCGGTTCGCGCTCGGCGGACGCAGTTGGCGGACGGTCGGCGTTGACCGCGACCCGGCCGCCGCGATGCTGCTCGCGCTGCGCGATGCCGCGGATTACGTGCTCGCGTGCGGCCCCGAGGGTGCGCCTGCGGCCTTCGAGGAGCGGGAGCGGTTGACCGCTGCGCCGGCTGCCCCGAAGGCCGCTTATTTGCCGAAGGCCGCGTAGGTAACGCGGCCGCCCGACTTCAGGCCGCGCGGACCTCGGACGTCTGCGCGGCCGTCCGGGCCTGAAGCTGCTTCGTCAGCTGCCTACGACCTCTGATGTGGTCCACAGGCCGATTGATGGACTCGACGCCCAACAGCCGGTCCCCGGCGAAGCAGTGCACGGAGAAGCTGTGCTCGGCCGGGTCGCCGTCGATCTCGACTCGATCGTGGCCGGTCGTGATCCCGGCGATCTGCAGCTTGTCCGCGTACTGATCCGACCAGAACCACGGGACGGCTTCGTACGGCGTCGCCTGCGCCGCGCCGCGACGGATGTACTCAGCGACGCAGTGAGCCTGGTCGACCGCGTTCTGCACGGACTCCAGCCGCACCGGACCGTCCGTGTGCGGGCTCGGGAAGCGCGCGCAATCGCCGATGGCGTGAATCCACGGGTCCTCGGTGCGCAGGTATTCGTCCACGACGATCCCGTCGGAGACGGTGAGGCCCGAGTTCTCGGCCAGCGCGGTGTCCGGCGTCACGCCGATCCCGACGACGACGAGGTCGGCGGGTATCGTCTCGTCCCTGCCGAGACGCACGGCGCTCAGTGCGCCGCTCGGGTCTACGTCGATCGCCTCGACGCGACGCTCAAACAGGAGCCTGACGCCACGGTCGCGGTGCAGGGCTGCCAGGTATCGGGATACCGGTGTGCTGACCGCACGCGCGATGACCCGGTCCAGCGCCTCGACGACGGTGACCTCGTGTCCGGCCGCACGTGCCGCAGCCGCGACTTCGAGCCCGATGAAGCCCGCGCCGATCACCACGATGCGCAGGTACGCGGCTGCGAGCCGGTCGCGCAGCGCGGCGGCGTCGGCGAGCGTTCGCAGGGCCATGACGTCCGGATGGTCGGCGCCCGGCACCGGGAGACGGCGCGGCGTGCTGCCGGTCGCCAGGATCAGCCTGCTGTAACGCAGCCGGTCACCCGCGGACGTCACCGCGGCCCGCCGCCCCCGGTCGATGCCGCAGATCGTCACGCCGAGCAGCAGTTCGATGTCCTGCCGCTGGTAGAAGTCCGCCGCGCGCAGCATGACCGAGTCGGCGCCGAAATCGGCGTCGGGGTCCGTAGCCGGCGTGAGGAACTGCTTGGAGAGCGGCGGGCGCTCGTAGGGCGCGTGCGGCTCAGCGCCGACCAAGGTGATCGCGTCGTCGTAGCCGGCCTCTCGAAGTGCGGCGGCGGCCTCGAAGCCCGCCTGTCCCGCGCCGACGATGACGATCGGGGGTGCGGCCAATTGTGGTACCTGCGCTTCCGGACGAGAAAATGAAAAGCAATGAAAAGCGGGGATGGATCTTGGTTACGACGACACTGCCCACGGCGCCGGCTCGGTGATCTCCACCACCGCGGCGCCCCAGCTGTATCCCGCGCCGACGGACACCAGCAGGCACCGATCGCCGGGCCGCGCCTTGCCGGAGGAGACCAGGTGGTCGAGGCCGGCGAACTGGTCGCCCGCGCCGAGGTGGCCGACGGTGCGGCTGAACTCCCAGGCGGTGCGCTCGATCGGGATGCCGTACTGCTGGAGGTAGATCGACTCCAGCCGGCGGCGGCCGAAGTGCGGTAGCAGTACCCACTCGGCCTCTTCGAGTTCGAGCTCCGCGTCCGCGAGCGCTTCCTTGACCGCCGTGCGCTGCCCGGCTGTCGTGCGGGCGATGGCGAAGGAGAGTCCGTATCGGGCGGTGAAGGTCTTCTTGGCCGCTTCGAAGTCGACCGGGGACCGGGTGCTCAGCGGCGCCGGGCCCATCGGTTCGTCGCCTCGGTGCATTTCTTCGAGCTCTGAGTCCGCCGTGACGGCGACGGAGAGCAGTCGCGCGAAGCCGCCGCGCCGGGACAGGACGAGGGCGGCGGCGCCGTCGGCATACGGCGTGCCGGGGTCGGTTCGCCAGCGGTCGATGCCAGGCGGGCAGAACCGGTCGGCTGCAGTGAGCAGAGCATCCCCGCGATGCTCACCGCGGCGCAGGTACGCACAGGCCAGGTCGAGTGCGGCGAGGCCCCCGTTGGACATCTGCCGGATCTCCACGGCCAGGCACTGGTTGCGTACCGTCTCGCGCTGAATGTACGAGGCGACCGGCCAGAGGTCCTGGCCCTGGTGATACGTGTCGGCGTGCAGGATCAGATCGACGTCGTCGGGCGCCGAGCCCGCTCGGTCCAATGCGCTGTGGGCCGCGCGCACCGCCATCTCGGCGGCGGACTCGCCTGCCGAGACGCTGACCGACTCCACGTCGGTGCGCGCGACCAGCTTCGGGTCGCATTCTCCTGAGGCGACGGCGTCCTGCACGAGCAGCCGCGCGGGCAGGTGCACGCCGGTGCCTCGGAGGTAGACGTCTTCGATTCTCACGGGCGCTCCCGGATCGACGGTTCGGGTACTGCCGGTGCGCGCGAGCGTGCCGGAAACGGCTTGATGGCGCGTGCAGACCGGCCGGAGTGCCGATCGACCCGCCTGCTGGTGCGACCTCAAGCAGCCTTCCGCCCGGCTTCCAGGCCAGGCGGCGAACATCCAGCCAAGCCTCAGTCCAGGAGGGAACCGACCATGTCCATGACCGAGACCACGAGCGAGAGCCCGGCGGCGCCGCCGTCGTCCGACGTAGAGACTTTCCCCTACGAGCGCAGGTGTCCCTTCGCCCCGCCGGTAAAGTACGAGGCCTTCCAAACCGAGCCGGTCAAGAAGGTCCCGCTGCCCACCGGCATCGAGATCTGGGCGGTCACCGGGTACGAGAACATCAGGACACTGCTGATGGACCCGCGGGTGAGCGCGTCGCGCAAGCACGCGAACTTCCCGTTCTACTTCAACGCCCCGCCGGAGTTCCGTACCGAGACCTCGTTCATCGGTTACGACCAGCCGGAGCACTCGGCCACCCGGCGCAAGGCCGCGGTCACCTTCACCAACCGGCAGGTGAACCTGCTCAAGCCGAAGATCGAGCAGGTGGTCGACGAGGCGCTGGACGCGATGGCCGCGATGGAGCCGCCGGTCGACATGCACCACGTGCTGTCGCTGCGGGTGCCGATGACGGTCATCTGCCTGCTGCTGGGCATCCCGTACGAGGACCACGAGTTCTTCCAGGAGAACGGCACCACCCTGCTGGGCGGTATCGCGACCATGGAGGAGCGGCAGGCCGCCCTGGTGAACGTGAACAACTACCTGGTGTCGTTGGTCGAGCTCAAGCAGCGCGAGCCCGGCGAGGACCTGATCAGCCGCGCGGTCGCCGAGTATCGGCTCACCGGCGAGGACTTCACCACCCGCGACCTGGTCAACCTGTGCCGGCTGCTGATGAACGGCGGGCACGAGACCACCGCGAGCATGCTCTCGCTGGGCACCGCCGCTCTGCTCGAGCACCCCGACGAGCTGGCCAAGCTCAAGGCCGACCCCACGCTGGTCGAGGCCGCGACCGAGGAGCTGGTCAGGTTCCTGACGATCGGCGACATCGCGGTGCCGAGGGTAGCGCTGGAGGACATCGAGCTGGCCGGGGCCACCATCAAGGCGGGCGACGGCATCCTGTGCCTCGGCCTGACCGGCAACCGCGACCCGGAGATCTACGACCGTCCCGACGAGCTGATCCTGGAGCGCGGCAGCCGCAAGCACCTCGGTTTCGGCCACGGCCTGCACCACTGCATCGGCGCCGACCTGGCGCGCGCGGAGATGGTGCTGGTGTGGGGCAAGCTGTTCCAGCGCTTCCCGAACCTGCGGCTGGCCAAGCCGTTCGAGCAGATCCCCAGCAAGGAGCGCGCGATCATCTACGGCCTGTGGGGATTGCCGGTCACCTGGTGACCGAGCGTGGACGCGGCGACTGACCGCAGACGCAGTGCTCAATCCGTAAGGGATCAATCCGTAAGGGATCAATCCATAAGGGCCGCCGCGAGAGGCCGGGGTTCGCCCTCGGCCTCTCGCGGCTGTGTGGCGCGTGCCGCGTGAACGTGCCGGGTGAACGTGGCGGGTGAACGTGGCGTGACTCGAGGAGCGTGACGGACGATGCGGGTTCTCTTCACCACCCTGCCCCTGGTCGGGCACCTGTTCCCGGTGGTGCCGCTGGCCTGGGCGATGCAGAGCGCGGGCGACGAGGTCCTGTTCGCGACCCCGGCCGAGCAGTTCGCCGGGCGGATCACCGGCGCGGGCCTGTCCGCGGTCGTGATCCGCGACGTCCCGATCGACCACTACGCGCAAGCGAGCGTGATCACCGGCAGCGGCTCGACGCTCGCGAACGACCTGGCGGTAAGCGCACGCGGCTGGGCGGCGTTGGCCGCGCCGTCGGCCGAGCAGATGACCAAGCTGGTGCGCGAATTCCGGCCCGACGTGGTCATCAGCGAGCCGGCCGAGTTCGCCGGACGCCTCGCAGCGGCACGCGCCGGCGTGCCGTGGGTCGAGCAGAGCTGGGGCCTACCGTTCCCCGAAGGATTCAAAGGCGCGGCGAAGGATGAGTTAGTCCGCCGGGGACTCCCAGCGCTTCCCCCGCCCGACGCGATCGTCCATCCCTCGCCGAGGGAACTGTGGCCTGCCGGGACGCCAGACGGCTTGCCGATGAGATTCGTGCCCTACAACGGTCCAGTGCGCCACCAGCACTGGAAGAGCCGCGGGGCGGGCCGCCGCAGGGCGTTCGTCACCTTCGGCAGCATCCTGATGGCGCACGGATCGGGACAGGACCAGCTGTTCGCCAAGGTGCTGGAAGAGCTGTCCGCGGCCGGATTCGAGATGGTCGTCGGAATGGACCCGGCGCAGGCTCATCTGCTCGGTCCGCTGCCGCCGGGCGTGCTGTACGTCGGGTGGCTCCCGCTCGGATACGCGCTCAAGGAATGCGATCTGGCGATCCATCACGGCGGCTCGGGCACGTCGATGTCGTCGGCGGTGTCGGGCGTGCCGCAGGTGATCCTGCCGAGCGCGACTGACCAATTCACAACCTCGGCGGCGATCGAGGCCTACGGCGCGGCGATCCGGTTCATGCCGGAGCAGGTCACGCCGGCGGCCGTGCGCGAGGCGGCCACCGACGTGCTGACTGCGCCTTCCTACCGCGCGGCCGCGACGGCTCTGGCTCGCGAGATTTCGTCGCTAGCGGCACCTGGAGCGGTGGCCTCACATCTATGGATGCTGATCTAAATCAAATGTATGACTTACTCCGATTCGTGTCTTATGTCAGCTATCGGCGATATAATGGATCTACGGGGAAACAGCCCGTCACCTGCACCGATAGCACACCGACATCACGGGGAGCGCGGATCATGAACACGATCGAGATTGAGCCTACCGAGCCTACTGAGCCTATTGAGACCACTGCCAAGTCGAATGCCGCCGCGGTCGCCGACCCGGATGCGGTGGCCGCACTCCTGGCCGCGGCGCCGCCGAGCGCGGGCGCGCTGAGCGCACTGATATTCGAGCGCATGTCCCCGGCCGGGCGGCTGGACGCGGTAGTCGCCTGGGAGCATCTCGTGCGCCACGCTCACGCCGGATTGATCCGCGCTCTAAGCGCACTCACGCACGCCGCCGGCAACCCACCCCGCCCGGCCGATCACGCGCCAGACTCACGCCGGCTGGCCAACGACGCGGCGAAGCCGCGGCCGCTAGTGCGCGAGGCGCTCGACTCGCGCTGGCTCGCCGAGAGCGAAGTCTGCGCCGCCCTCGCCTGGTCCCCTGCCACCGCCCAACACCGCCTCCACGAAGCCCACGCCCTCACCCGCCTGTTCCCCCAAACCCTCCAACTGCTCTGCGAAGGCCACATCTCCCTCGAACAAGCCCGCTGCCTCGCCAACCTCACCACAGCCCTGACCGACGAGACCGCCCACACCGTCCAACAACACGTCATCA
>CAVQPP010000344.1:0-11402 GCA_963714445.1 uncultured Actinomycetota bacterium | reverse complement strand
GCACGCTGGACGATCTCGAATACGACCGTGAGCACAACTCAGAGCTCGAAGTCACTCTCGAGGCGTTCCTGCGCGCGTCGGGGTCGTGGATCAAGTGCGCGGCGGCGATGCACGTGCACGTGAACACCCTGCGATACCGGATCTCGCGCATCGAAGACCTCGTCGGCCGACCGTTGTCGGTGCTGGAGACTCAGACCGACCTCCTGCTCGCGCTCAACCTCCGCTGAATTTCGAAAACGTTCGAAAACTTTCCGCGGACCATTTTAGAAACGTAAGTTTCACGTCGCGTCCGCGACGTTGTTGCTCGCCGTCGCGCCCGAACGCGCCAGGTGGCGCTGGTAAGACGACAGCAAGACGAACATAAGCATTTGCGCGCCGCAAATACTCGCGATGGCCGTCGTTGAGATTTCGGTGTTCCTTTGGCACGCTCACGCGGACGAAAGGAACACAGCCATGAATATCGAGATCGGCGACGCGGGCCACAGCGGCACACGGTCGAGACGGGGCCACTCGAGACAGGGCCCGTCGAGTCGCCGCCGGCTGCGCGCCGCAATCGCTGCCGGGACAGTGGCCTGCGTCGCCGCGGCCACCGGAGCCGTCGTGCTGACCGCCGGGACCGCCAGCGCGGCGAGCACGCTGCGCGCGGCGGCCGAGGCCGATGGACGCTACTTCGGCGTCGCGGTGGGCCAAGGCGACCTGGGCAACTCCTCTGCCACCAATCTGGCCGGCAGTCAGTTCGACATGGTGACCCCCGAGAACGAGATGAAGTGGGACACCATCGAGCCGAACAACGGGCAGTACAACTTCGGTCCCGGCGACGCGATCGTGAACTTCGCCAGCTCGCACGGCGAGCGGATGCGCGGGCACAACCTCGTCTGGGAGAACCAGCTGCCCGGCTGGGTCACCAGCCTGCCGTCGAATCAGGTCAAGTCCGCGATGGAAAGCCACATCACCACCGAGGTCTCCCACTACAAGGGCAAGATCTACGCCTGGGACGTGGTCAACGAGCCCTTCAACGACGACGGCTCCTACCGGCAGGACGTGTTCTACAACGCGTTCGGCGGCGGCGAGCAGTACATCGCCGACGCGATCACCACCGCGCACGCCGCGGACCCCAGCGCGAAGCTCTACATCAACGACTACAACATCGAGGGCTCCGGCTCGAAGAGCAACGCG
The DNA here is from genome assembly GCA_963714445.1 of uncultured Actinomycetota bacterium. GTDB lineage: Bacteria > Actinomycetota > Actinomycetes > Streptomycetales > Catenulisporaceae > Actinocrinis. The sequence continues at coordinate 10,226 of CAVQPP010000344.1, read as the reverse complement.
ATGTACGCCCTCGCGCAGCAGCTGCTTCAGCAGGGCGTGCCGCTCAGCGGCATCGGGTTCGAGAGCCACTTCATCGTCGGGCAGGTGCCCGGCAGCCTGGCCTCGAACATGCAGCGCTTCACCGCGCTGGGCCTGGACGTGGCGATCACCGAGCTCGACGACCGGATGTCCACCCCGGCCAGCAGCGGCAACCTGCAACAGCAGGCCACCGATGACGCCAACATCACCAAGGTCTGCTTGAACAACGCGCGCTGCCCCGGCATCACGCAGTGGAACATCAGCGACGCCGACTCCTGGGTGCCCGGCACCTTCTCCGGCCAAGGCGCGGCGACGCTGTTCGACAGCAACTGGCAGCCCAAGCCCGCGTACACCTCGGTACTCAACGCGCTGAATGCCGGCGGCGTGCTGCCGAGCGGGACGCCCACCACGACGCCGTCGACGTTCGCCCTCGTCGAGTCCCGTCCAACTCCCCGTCGAGCAGCCCGTCCAGCTCGCCCTCGACCAGCCCGTCGGGCGGCGGCGCCTGCCGGATCGGCTACAGCGTCACCAGCCAGTGGCCGGGTGGATTCGGGGCGAACGTCACCATCACCAACCTCGGCGGCCCGATCAGCAGCTGGCGCCTGTCCTGGTCGTTCAGCGCCGGGCAGACGATTCAGACGCTGTGGAACGGCAGCTACACCCAGTCCGGCGGCAACGTGACCGTCGCCAACGCCTCCTACAACGGCTCGATCGCGGCCGGCGGCAACACCACCTTTGGATTCAACGCAGCGTGGAACGGCTCGAACCCGACGCCGGCGAACTTCACCCTCAACGGCGCCTCCTGCGCCGTCGGCTGATGACCGGTCGTGGCGGGCGAGCGCGCTGCTCGCCCGCCACGACGCTCCCGCCGTTCACTCGCAAGGTTCGCAAGGAGCGAGATGACCAGATCCGGCTCTTTCCGACGCGTGGCGGCGCTGGCCGCCGCCGGCCTGCTCGCGGCCACGCTGACGGCCACGGGCACCACGCCGCCGGCCGCGGCCAGCAGCAGTGCGCTACCGATCTACCTCGACACCCACTACTCCTTCACCGAGCGCGCCGCCGACCTGGTGTCGCGGATGACGCTGCCCGAGAAGGTAGCGCAGCTGCACACGAACAGCGCGCCGGCGATCCCGCGCCTCGGCGTGCAGCAGTACACGTACTGGAGTGAGGGCCAGCACGGTATCAATACCCTGGGTGCGAACACGAACGACGGCGGCGTGACCGGCGGCGTGCACGCCACCAGCTTCCCGACGAATCTGGCCTCGACGATGTCCTGGGACCCCGCGCTGGTGTACCAGGAGACCACCGCGATCTCCGACGAGGTGCGCGGCGAGCTCGACAAGTCCCTGTGGGGCACCGGCCAGAACAACATCGGCCCGGCGGCCGGGGACTACGGCTCGCTGACCTTCTGGGCGCCGAACGTCAACCTGGACCGCGACCCGCGCTGGGGCCGCACCGACGAAGCGTTCGGTGAGGACCCGTACTTGGTCGGCCAGATGGCCGGCGCGTTCGTCGACGGCTACCAGGGCCAGACGCTCACCGGCGCGCCGACCACGCCGTACCTGAAGGTCGCGGCCACCGCGAAGCACTTCGCGCTGAACAACAACGAGAACAACCGGCACGCCGACTCCTCCGACGCCAGTGACACCGACATCCGCGACTACTACACCGCGCAGTTCCGCAGCCTGGTGCAGGACTCGCATGTATCAGGCCTGATGACGTCGTACAACGCCATCAACGGCACCCCCTCCCCCGCCGACACCTATACCGCCGACGACTTGGCGCAGCGCACCTGGGGCTTCGACGGCTACATCACCTCGGACTGCGGCGCCGTCGGCGACATCACCGCGCAGGGCAGCCACGCGTGGGCGCCCCACGGTTGGACCTACTCCGTCGTCAACGGCAGCGGCGTCTGGACGAACGACACCACCGGCGTCCAGCTACCGGCCGACGCGGGCGGCCAGGCGTACGCGCTGCGCGCCGGCACCGACGCGAACTGCACCGGCGGCGACGCCACGCTCGGCAACATCCAGGCCGCGATCAACGCCGGGATCCTGAGCGAGGGCGTGATCGACCGCGCGCTGGTCCAACTGTTCACCGTGCGCATGGAGACCGGCGAGTTCGACCCGTCGAGCAAGGTCGCGTACACGAAGATCACCAAGGCGCAGATCCAGAGCCCGGCGCACCAGGCGCTGGCCGAGCAGGTAGCGGCCAACTCGCTGGTGCTGCTCAAGAACGACAAGCCGTCTGGATCGACCACGACGCTGCTGCCCGCGAACCCCGCGACGCTCAACAACGTCGTCATCGTCGGCGATCTCGCCAACACCGTCACCCTCGGCGGCTACTCCGGCGACCCGACGCTCCAGGTGAACGCGGTGCAGGGCATCACCGCCGCGATCAAGGCCGCCAACCCGAACGCGACCGTCACCTTCGACGCCTGCGGCACCTCCACGACTACGACAGCTCCCGCGGCCTGCTCCGCGGCGACTCAAGCCGCGATCAAGACCGCGGACCTGGTCGTGGTGTTCGTCGGCACCGACGGCGCTACCGCCGGCGAGGGCAATGACCGCGCCAGCCTGGCCATGCCCGGCAATTACGACTCGCTGATCAGCCAGGTCGCCGCGCTTGGCAACCCGCGCACCGCGCTGGCCATGCAGACCGACGGCCCGGTCGACATCGAGAGCATCAAGGGCGACTTCCCGGCGATCGTCTACAGCGCCTACAACGGCGAGAGCCAGGGCGCCGCGCTGGCCGACGTGCTGTTCGGCAAGCAGAACCCGAGCGGGCACCTCGACTTCACCTGGTACCAGGACGACTCGCAGTTGCCGCCGATCAAGAACTACGGCCTGAGCCCGGCCGACACCGGCGGTCTGGGCCGCACGTACCAGTACTTCACCGGCACCCCGACCTACCCCTTCGGCTACGGGCTTAGCTACACGAACTTCGCCTACTCCCACGTCCACGCCACCCGCGCCGCCGACGCCAACGGCAAGGCCACCGTGCGGTTCGACGTGACGAACACCGGCACCGTGCCGGGTGCGACGGTCGCACAGCTCTACGTCGGCTCGCCGACGGTGTCCGGTGTGCAGTTGCCCGCCAAGCGGCTTGAGGGCTTCGCGAAGACCGCCGTACTCAAGCCGGGTCAGACCCAGCACCTTTCCATCACCGTGAACGTCCCCGACCTCGCGGTGTGGAATGAGCAGCTGAACAAGAACGTCGTGCCCGACGGCACGTACAACCTGCAGCTCGCCACCGACGCGTCCGACGTGGTCGCGTCCTCTCCACTGCGGATCAGCGGCGCGATCAAGCAGCGAGTCCAGTACGTGACGGTGCAGCCCGACCAGGTAGTCTTCGTTCCCGGCCAGACGGTTGACCTGACCGGCAAGAACCCGTGGATCGCCGACGACACGGCGCAGGCCGCGCAGCATCAGAGCGCGGACAACGTCGTCGAGGCCGTCAACAACGACGAGTCCTTCGTCAATCTCGCCGGAGAAGCACGTCAGCTACAGCAGCAGCAACCCGGCGGTAGCCTCGGTCACCCGGAAGGGCATCGTCACTACGCACGCCAACGGCGTCGCGACGATTCGCGTGACCGTCGACGGAGTCACCGGCACGACGCCGATCTCAGTACACGAACCGTTCGCGATGACCGCACCGACCGTCGCGGTCCCAGGCGGCAGCTTCACCGTCACCACCACGACGGCGAACCCGAGCGGCGGCGAGGCCCTGCGCAACGCCGCCTTCACGCTCACCGCGCCCGCCGGCTGGACGGTCACCGCGAGCACACCCGCGTCGTTCGGCACGGTCGCGGCGGGCCAGACCATCAGTACGACGTGGACGGTCGCCGTCCCCGCCGACGCCTCCCCCACACAGGCCGCGCCCGCGCTGACCGCAGAGCTCGCATTCACCGACCCGACCGGGCGGCACACCGAGAGCACCGGCGCGACGGTCTCGATCCCCTATCCCTCGTTCGTCGCGGCGATCAGCAATCCGGGCGTCACCGACGACACCGACACCGCTCCCGGCAACCTCGACGGCGGCGGGGCCAGTTACTCCGCCCAAACGCTCGCGGCCGCGACGCCGAGCCTCACGCCCGGCGCCACGTTCACGCACGACGGCCTTACCTTCACCTGGCCGGCCGCCGCGTCCGGCACGCCGGATAACGTCGTGGCTCAAGGCCAGACGCTCCCCGTCTCCGGCAGCGGATCCACGCTCGGCATCATCGGCACCGCCGACTACGGCGCCGCGTCGGGCACCGCCGTCATCACGTACACCGACGGCACAACCCAGCCGTTCAGTCTCGCCTTTAACGACTGGTGGTCCAACTCCCCGGCCTCCGGCGGCGACATCCTGGCCACCTTCCCGCACCTGAACAACGCGAACGGAGCGCTGAACAACCAGGTCAGCCTCTACGCGGAAACCGTCTCGCTGCTCCCGGGCAAGACGATCAAGTATCTGACACTGCCGGACGTCGGCCCGGCGATGATCAACCAGACGGCGATGCACATCTTCGCCCTCTCCGTCGGCTAGCCAAGGAGGCATTCGCAATGAGACGACGTGGTTTCCTCGCGATGAGCGCCGCTGGTGCGCTCGCGGTACCCGGTCTCAGCGCTGGCGCCGCGAGCGCTGCAAGTGCCGCGACCGCCGGATCGGCGCGTCCCGGAGACGACGACACGGACGGCGCACCGCCGGATTCGCTGCGTGCACTGGCCGCGAAGATCGGCCTGCGCATCGGAACGGCGGTCATCCCGTTCGATCTGGACACGCCGGCCTACGCGGACATCCTGGCGAATCAGTTCTCGGTGGTCACCCCGGGCAACGAGATGAAGTGGCAGGTGGTGGAGCCGCAGCAGGGGGTGTTCGACTGGTCCGGCGCCGACCGCCTGGTCAAATTCGCCGAGCAGCACGGGCAGAAGGTGCGCGGGCACACGCTGCTGTGGCACAACCAGTTGCCGGACTGGCTGACCACCGGCGTGGCCAACGGCACGATCACCAAGGGCCAGCTGGCCGACCTGCTCAAGCAGCACATCTTCACCGAGGTCTCGCGCTACCGCGGCCGGATCTGGCAGTGGGACGTGGCAAACGAGTTCTTCAAGGACGGCAACCCGTCCGGCATCGACCCGACCAACTTCTGGATCGTGCAGCTCGGCGCGGACATCATTCCGCAGGCGTTCCGGTGGGCGCACGAGGCGGACCCGGGCGCGCTGCTGTTCTACAACGACTACAACATCGCGGGCGAGGACGGCACGAACGCGAAGAGCGACGCCGTGTACGCCTGGCTGAAGCAGGTGCTCGCCAAGGGCGCGCCGATCAACGGCGTCGGCGACCAGGGGCACCTCGACACGCAGTACGGCTTCCCCACCCAGATGACGGCTGACCTGCAGCGGTACGCCGACCTCGGTCTGAAGGTCGCCATCACGGAGGCCGACGTGCGCACGTTCGTCGACGGCCCGACCACGCAGGTCCCCACCGACCACCTGGCCACGTTCGCGCATCCGTATGAGTTCACGCAGATGCTGCGCGCGGCCCTCGTCGTGCCGGAGTGCATCTCCTTCACCGTCTGGGGCTTCGGCGACGCGGATTCCTGGGTGCCCGGCTTCTTCACCGGCGAGGGGTACGCCACGATCTACGACGTTAACCTCCAGCCGAAACAGGCATTCTTCGATATGCAATCAGAGCTTCAGTTGGCCGCATTCGGAGCGCCGAAGCGGCGGCATTAGAAAGATCTCTCCTGCCGCTTCGAAATGTTTCGCAACTTTTTTTCGAAACGGTTTCCAAAATGGCCGGAAAGTTATGAAAGTTATTGACGGAATTCCTGGGCGGGATCAATATTCTCGCCAAGCCGTCACGTATTCGGCCAATGCGGAAGGAATATGATTTAGATGCGCGTTACCCACTTAAGCCGCGGCAGACGCGGCCTCAGCAGATTGCTCGTCGGCCTCGGTTCGGTCGTAGCGGTGGTCGCCGCCACCGCGATCGTGCCGGGTTCGGCGAGCGCCGCGACGACGATCTGTAACAGTCAGACCGGCAACAACGGCGGCATGTACTACCAGATGTGGACCAACGGCCAGGGCTCCGCCTGCATGACCCTGAACTCCGGCAACAGCTACACCACCTCCTGGAGCGGAGCCGGCGACTTCGTCGACGGCGTGGGCTGGAACCCCGGCAGCAACCACACCATCAACTTCACCAGCACCCTGAACGCCAACGGCGGCACCACCCTGATCTCACTCTACGGCTGGTCCACCAACCCCCTAGTCGAGTACTACGTGGAAGAGAACTACACCGGCTCCCCCAACACCGCCGGACAATACATGGGCCAGATGACCAGCGACGGCGGCACCTACAACATCTACGAGCACCAGCAGGTCAATCAACCATCGATTCAGGGCACCGCGACCTTCGAGCAGTATTTGGCCATCCGCACCTCGCCGACCTCCAGCGGCACCATCACCACCCAGAACTTCTTCAACGCCTGGGCCAGCCACGGCATGAACCTCGGCTCGCTCAACTACCAGATCCTGGCCACCGAAGCCTGGGGCGGCGGCAGCGGCAACGACAACATCACCGTCAACACCGGTAGCGGTAGCGGTGGAGGCGGCGGCGGAGGAGGTGGCGGAGGCGGAGGCGGTTGCACCGCGACGCTGTCTGCCGCCGCGCAGGGGAGCAACTGGTACAACCTCAACGTCTCCGTCAGCGGCTCCAACAACTGGACCGTGACGATGTACATGGTGGCCCCGGCGGTCGTCTACTCGACCTGGAACGTCAGCGCCAGCTGGCCAAGCCAGTACGTGATGGTCGCGAAACCCAACGGCAGCGGTAACAACTGGGGCGTCACCATCTCGCCCAACGGCCAATGGACCTGGCCGAGTGTCACCTGTAGTACGAGCTGACCAAGCTAACCAGCTGATAACGGATGCTGCCCGCCGGAATCTTTCCGACGGGCAGCATCTTTGTCGTCGAGGGCTTACCCTCCGGCGTTCACGCGCCTCCGACGGCGGTGACACCGGCCAGCGTGCCGACGAAGACCTGGTCGCCCATCAGCGTCGGAGTGACGAAGTTCGGCGCGCGGCCGATCTGGATCTGCGCCTTCGTCGCTCCCGTCGCCGGGTCCAGCGCGTAGAGCTCGCCGCCGTTGTAATCCATCGCCCAGACGGCGCCGCCGCCCACGACGGGCGAACCCTCGGCCGGGACGGTGGACTTCCACAGCTGCTGCGGAGTGCCAGTGGAACTGATGGTCACCGCCTGCGGTCCGCTCGTGCAGGGCAGGTAGAGCGTGTTTCCGACGATCGCGGCGGTGCCGAAGGTCTCACAGGTGTTGGCCAGTTCGGCGATCTGGCCGCCGACGCCGCCGAGCGCGCCGTCCCGCAAGACGTAGCCGGTGTTTGTCTTGCCGTCCTCGTAGATGAACCCGCCGACCAGGGCCGGGGTCATCGAGCCGAGATCCGCGTCGCCGGCGTTCTGGGTGGCCCAGTCGGTCGGGGCGAAGAAGTCGAGGCGCTGGAGGCTTTGCGACAGCTCGATCACCGAGTCGCTGCCGTCATAGGCCCCTGATTCAGCCGCTCCGTTCCCGGAGGCGTAGAGCAGGTTCTGCCCGTCCACGACGCCGCCGCCGGTTCCCCAGATTCCGGCTTCGCGTGTGGTCGGCACCGCGTAGCCCTGCAGACCGGCGCCAGCGGTGGTCACCGAGACGACCTGGCCGATGTAGTTTCCGCAGTCCCCGAACATGCCGCCGTACGGTATGTAGATCCGCCCGTTCAGCAGGGTCAGGGCTCCGCGCTGCTGGTGCGCGATCGCGTCGCCCATCGGCGGGTCGATCGGGACCTTCACCTCGACCGCTCCGGACGTGGCATTGATGCCCACCAACTCGTGCGTGCCGCCGAGCAGCTCCGCGACGGCGAACAGCCGGTTGGTGTCCGGGTCGTACACCATCGTGCTGGTGATCCCCAGCGGATTGATGTCTCCGCAGGGCAGGTCGGCCAACGGCTCCGGCGAGCCCACGTGCACCGACCAGACGACGGCGCCGGTGCTCCGGTTCAGCGCGTAGACCGTGTCGTTCTCGGTGGCCGCGAAGACCCGCCCGCCGACCAGCAGCGGCTCGCCGTAGACCGCGCCGTCGAGCGGCGCGTTCCAGTCCACTGACAGCGTGGAGAGCGGATCCATTCTGAACTGGTACCCGTCGCGCAGGTTGTCCAGATGGTAGGTGGGCCAGTCCCCTTCGGTGACCGCGGCGTTCGCGGCGGGGCCGGCGGCAGCAGAGATGGCAGTACACGCGACGAGCAAACCCAACGCCGCGACTGCCCGCGTGATCGTCCCGCTCATCGGCAGGCTGTGCCGTTCACGGTGAACGCCGTGGGGTTGGCGTTGCTGTTCGCGTACGACGCGATGAAGCCGACCGTCACCGAGGAGTTCGGGGCGATCGTCCCGTCGTACGACAAGTTGGTCGCGGCGACGGCTTCACCAGTCTGCGTGTACGACGCGGCCCACAGCTGGCTGATCTTCTGGTCGCCGGGGAAGGTCCACGCGAGTGTCCAGCTGTTGATGGTCGACGGTCCCGTATTGCTCAGCACCACTTGGCCTTGGAAGCCGCCGGACCACGCGCTGACCACCGAGTACGCGGCGTGGCAGGAGAGCCCGGTCGACGACGCGGAGGGCGAGGCGGATGCGGACGCCGACGCGGAAGCGGAAGCGGAGGACGAGGCCGATGCGCTGGCGGACGCGGATGCGGATGCTGAGCCGGTCGATCCCGTGCCGGACAGCGGGAACTGGATCGTGGCGAGCAGCGACTGCTTGGCGGCGCTGACCGGCGTCGGGTCGTAGCCGTTGTCCAGCAGCGCGAATGAGTCCTCGCCGTTCAGTGCCCAGTAGGTCCAGCTCAGGTTGTTGCTCTTGATGTACGAGACCAGCGACGAGAACCACTGGCCCTGCGATCCGGCGGTCGAGTCGGAGACGTCGGTCGCGCCGTTGCCGGTGCCGAACTCGCCGACCCACAGCGGGGCGATGTTCTGCTTCTGGATGTAGCCCCAGTACTGGTTCCACACCGCGTCCAGGCTGGCCGGGGTGGTCGAAGAGTTGAACCAGGCTTGCTGGAACAAGACCGGGCCGTAGTCGTGCGCTGAGTAGACGACATGACCGGGCGAGTTGAGCACGACCGGGTACTTCGCGACGCCCTCCAGGTTGCCGCCCCACCACGTGGTGTCGTAGCCGCCGCTGGCCGACGAGTTCGGGAAGTTGCTGATGCCCTCGCAGAAGATCAGCGCGTTGGGGTCCGCGCTCAGGATCGCGTTGCCCGCGTTCTGGTACGCGAGCCGGATGTCCGTGTTCGGGTCACCGGTGCCCCACGTCGCGGCGTTGGCGTATGCGACGCCGGTTGGCGTGTGCGGCTCGTTGCGCAGATCGAAGCCGATCACCGTGGAGTTTCCCGCGTAGCGCTTGGCAAGGGCGGCCCAGTCGTTGACCCAGGCGGAGTTCGGGTACGCGCTGGTGTACCACAGGCCGTTCTGCTCGGCCGTCTCGCCGGCCTCCGAGCGGTGGTTGTCGACGATGACCTTCAGGCCGTCCTGGCCGGCGTAATTGATGATCTTGTCGAGGATCTGCAGGTCGTTGAGGCCGGCCAGGTCCGTGTTGATCGGTCCGGTGTTGTTGTACTGGCTGAAGTTCTGCGGGACGACCGGAGTCTCGACGGCCTGGTTCGAGATCGGGATGCGGATCGTGTTGTATCCCAGCCTCTTGATGTCGTCGACGACCGTGTGGTAGTCCTGCGCCCACAGGCCGTGCGCGATCTCGTCCGGGGTCTCGAAGCCGTACCAGTTCACGCCGGCGACGCGGACCGCGTTGCCGTTCGAGTCGAGGATCTGGCCGCCGGAGGTGTGCCAGTAGCCCGCGCCGACCGGGCCGGCCGCGCGGGCCAGCGGGCCGAAGGCGATCAGCAGCGCCGAGAGTGCGGCCACCACCGCGGCCACCGCCAGCGCGGCCATGGCCCTGGGTTTCATCGTTGTGTGCATCGAACCGCTCCTTGAGCGTCGCCTGATCGATGGCCGGTCGGCCAGGCATTGAAGCTACGAATGGGTCGCGCATACTCCAAGCCCGTGCATCGGCCCGAGCAGTTACAGGCCTGCTGACCTGGGCGTTCGAGGGTCTTCAATCACGCGGGCATGTGTAAGTTTCACAGGATGTTGACTCACTCCGCGACTGGTTGCGACGATCCG
>CAVQPP010000343.1:0-16680 GCA_963714445.1 uncultured Actinomycetota bacterium | reverse complement strand
GCGACCACTCAGTCCGAACTCTCCGCTCGTACATGCGCTGCTTCTCCATTTGGAGTCGGTCGGCTTCCCGGGCGCGCCGCGCTTTCTCGGGATCGACGCGGCCGGGCGCGAGGTGCTGACGTTCGTCGCGGGCGAGGTTGCCGCACGGCCGCGTCCGGCTTGGGTCGCCGATGATGCTCGGCTCGCATCGGTCGGCCGACTCGTGCGCGATCCCGTCGACGCCGATCCGCCGCTGGATCAGGTCGACGTGCCGCGTCGCTGTCGGCTGATCGCCGACGCGTATGGGATGTCCGAGCTCGATCGTGGTCGGCTCGTCGAAGTGGCGGTGCTGCGCTCGCGGCGGGTTTGGTACTCGATGCGGCAGATCGGCGGGGTGCAGGAGCATGCGGCGTTGACCGGCGTGTGATCGGCGGGAAGCAAGAGAACGCGGCGTTGAGCGATGCGTGACCGCCTCGGGGTGGAGGCGGGGTGGAAACGCGTCGGGCAAAAGCATTTGACGGGCCGCCAGCGGGCTTCGACGATGAGTCGGTGACCTTGCGGATTCAAAGCGTGCTCTTCGATTGCCACGACCCGTTCGTCGTGGCCTCGTTCTGGCAGTCGGCGTTGCCGGGTTGGCGGCGTACCTTCGAGGAGCCGGACGAGATCGTGCTGGAGCCGCCGGAGGGCAGCCCGCAGGACGGCGTCGCGCCGGATCTGCTTTTCCTGCGCGTGCCGGATCCGACGCCGGGCAAGAACCGGGTCCACATCGACCTGCGGCCGGACGATCAGGATGCGGAAGTCGAGCGATTGATCTCGCTCGGCGCAAAGCGGATGGACATCGGCCAGGGTGACGAGGTCACGTGGGTCGTCATGGCCGATCCGGAGGGCAATGAGTTCTGTGTCCTGAGGGCGCTGACCGAGTAGGACGGCCTCAAGCGGCTGCGGACTGGCCGCTCGTCTGAGGACGGACGAGCGAACCTCCGCAGCCGTTCGCAGGTCCGCTGCCTGTGACTGTGACACAGCGGAGGCATTTCGCAGACCCTTCCGTTACGCGACGGTTTGCGGCAGGACACCTTTTCGCTCTAGCCTCCGCGAGTGGCATCCGGTGTAGATGAGCTTGGCGTCGAGGCAGATCACAGTGCGCGCGGCGGGGATGATGACGCCCCGAAGCAGGAACTCGCGACTGGCAGTGACACTCGGGACAGCGGCACGAGGGACGGTGACACTCGGGACAGTGACGCGAGTGTCGGCGATGGTCGCCGTGTGCGCGTCCCGAACGCGGTGCAGCGCCTTTTGGATCGGCTCGGCATCGGTGTCGTCGAAGGCACCGCCTTGCGCATGTGGGTGCTCACCCGCGTCTCGATGTTCATCTTCGCGTACAACATCGCCTGGGTGACCCAAGCGCGCGGCAAGTTCGCGCCGCACAGCTTCACCACGCTGTGGGAGCGTTGGGACTGGCTGCGGTACCAGGGCATCGCGCAGCACGGCTACAACCTCAGCCAACGGCACGGTTCGTCGGTCGCGTTCTTCCCCGGCTACCCGCTCATGCTGCGCGCCGTGCAGACGGTTCTGCGTTCGTATGTGTATTCCGGGCTGCTCATCTCGTTCATCACCGGGGCTATCGCGTCGGTCGCGCTCGCGCGGATCATCTCGCACGAGGCGGAGGGCGCCTTCGGCAACGGCGAGGGCGCGCTGGAGAAGACACGTACGGCCGTGCGTGAGGGCACACTGCTGTGGCTGTTCGCCCCGGCGGCGTTCTTCCTCACCGTGGGCTACACCGAGGCGCCCTTCCTCGCCTTCGCGCTGCCGGCGTGGCTGTACGCGCGCCGGGGGAAGTGGCTGGCCTCGGGTCTGCTGATGGCCGGGGCGAGCGCGATCCGGATCAACGGCGTGTTCGAACTCATCGCGGTCGGCGTGCTGTTCCTGGTGACGACCAAGCCGCGCTCGGTGCGCGAATTGCTGCGCGGCGCGCCGCTGGCGATCGCGCTGGTGCCGGTCTTCATCTACTTCGGCTACCTGTACCACCTGACCGGCGACTGGAACGCTTGGCACAAGGCCGAGGTCAACGGCTGGAATCGGCATCTGACCGATCCGATCCACGCTCTCACCAACACGTGGGACTACGCGTTCGGCGGCCGGGTCCTGATGGCCAACAACGCGTGGGAGTACCAGCTCGAGATCGTCGCGATGGCCGTCGGCGTGGCGCTGCTGGTCTGGTTGCTGCGTAAGCACCGCTGGGCAGAGGCGACGTTCGTCGGATTGTCGGTGGTGACGCTTGGTACGTCGCACACCTACTTGTCGGTGCCGCGCGAGCTGTTGCTGTGGTGGCCGTTGTGGGCGGTGCTCGGCGTGTGGACGGTGCGCAGGCCGTGGATAAGGACCGTTTATCTGTGCGTCTCCGCGCCACTGATGTTCACGGTGGCGTACCTGTACCTGATGGGACTCTGGTCCGGCTGAGTTACTCCTAACGGCCGAGCACTGAGTACGGCTGAGTACTGAGTTAACTCGGGCGGACCAGCATACTGATTTATCAGACTTCTGAAAGTCCTTCGATCGTGTAATTGCCGCACCTCTCGCGCCGCCGGGACGATGGGTGAGCGTGCCCGGCAACGGCGGGCGCCATCCCGCTTCATCGTTTGCGAGGGAGACGCTTCCGATGACGATCGATGTCGGTCCGCGCTCGACTGAAGAAGACAGCAAGCTGCAGAGCCTTAGCACCGCGGCGGCGCGGAATCTGGCCACCACGACCAAGACCCCGCCGCAGATGCAGGGCATCTCATCGCGGTGGCTGCTGCGGATGCTGCCGTGGATCGAGGTCTCCGGCGGCACGTACCGGGTGAACCGGCGGCTGCGGCACACGGTCGGGCGCGGGCGGGTGAGCTTCGTGCAGACCGGGGACGACGTGCGCGTCGCACCGCCCTCCCTGGTCGAGCTGCCGGTGCTAAGCGGCCTCGACGACGCCGATCTGCTTAGTGCGCTCGCCGATCGATTCACCCGGCGCGACGCGCAACCCGGCCAGACGCTCGTCGAGCAGGGCAGGCCGGCCGACAAGGTCTTCCTGCTGGCGCATGGCCGGATCGGCAGGCGAATAGCCGGCCGATACGACGACCACGCCACCCTCAGCGTGCTGACGGACGGCGATCACTTCGGCGACGACGCGCTGGCGCGGCAGGACCGTACATGGGAGTACACGGCGACCGCGGAGACCGCGTGCACACTCCTCGTACTGGACCGCTCCGACTTCGACGCCCTCACGCAGAACTCAGACGCGCTGCGTGACCGAATAAGCGCTTACCTCGAGGCGGCGGCCCGGTCGCAGGACCAGCACGGCCAGGCGGCGATCGATCTCGCGGCCGGTCACGAGGGCGAGGTCGCGCTGCCCGGCACGTTCGTCGACTACGAACTCGCACCGCGCGAGTACAACCTCGGCGCGGCGCAGACGATCCTGAAGGTGCACAGCCGGGTCGCAGACCTCTACAACGACCCGATGAACCAGATCGAGGAGCAGCTCAAGCTCACCATCCACGCGCTGCGCGAGCGGCAGGAGTGGGAGTTGGTCAACAACCCCGACTTCGGCCTGCTGCACAACACGCAGTTCGACCAGCGCATCAGTACCCATTCAGGGCCGCCGACGCCGGACGACTTCGACGAACTGCTGTCCATGCGCCGCGGCACCAGCATGTTCCTGGCGCACCCGAAGGCGATCAGGGCGTTCCTGAGCCAGTGCAACCGGCGCGGCCTGATGGTCAGCACCGAGGAGATCGGCGGCAAGCAGCGGCTGGCCTGGCGCGGCGTACCGATCTTCCCCTGCGGCAAGCTCCCGATCGGCCCCGGCCAGACCACCTCGATCCTGGCCATGCGGCTCGGCGAGGACCAGCAGGGCGTGGTCGGCCTGCGGCAGACCGGCATCCCGGACGAATACGAGCCCGGACTCAACGTCCGCTTCATGGGCATCGACGAGAAGGCCCTGATCGGCTACCTGGTCAGCGTCTACTTCTCGGTGGCGATCCTGGTCCCCGACGCGATCGGCATTCTCGAGAACGCCGAGGTCGCGTCCGCCCGCGCCTAACTTCCGAGCCGAAACCGCCCGCGCGCGAGCGCTTGAGCAAGGAGGCTGCGATGTCGAAAACGGATCCGGGTCTGGAAGCGGGGTTGCGCGGCGTCCTCGACGGACCGAGCGGGCTGGGCACGTCGGCGGTCCGACTCTTCTGGTCGGCCACGGATACGGCAGTCGAGAGCAAACGCGCCGTCAGGCAGCCCCCTGATGATCAGAGAGCTGCTGATCAGAGAGCTGAAGCGACCTCGTCGTCATCGTCATCATCATCGGATTCGTCCTCGTCGTCGGCTTCGTCTTCATCCGTCAAGGTGCCAGAGCTGTACGGCCCGGACGCCCTCCGCGACGATCGGGCACTCGGCGACGCGGTCGACGATCGCCTGGTGGACTGGTGGGACAACGAGATCGGCGCAAAGCCCGGCGAACTGGAGAAGCTGCGGGCCTGTGGCTTCGGTCGGCTGATCATGCTCGCCCACCCGGACTGCGACGACGTGGACCGGCTCACCGCCGCCGCGAAGTGCGCTGTGGCCGAATGGGCCGTCGACGACCTCTACCTCGACGGTGACTCCGCCGAATCAGCACCCGAAAAGATCCCGTTCCGCCTATCCGCTGCCTACGCCGCGATGGCCCCCGCTCGCGTCCCCCCTCCCCCATACGCGATCCAATACCAGGAGCAGGCGCAAGAAGATCCGGTGCAGCGAGCGATCCAGTCCAGCTGGACCAACCTGGGGCGATACGCCAGCCCGACGCAGGTCTTCCGGTTGCGCCACGAACTTTGCGTCATGTTCGTGGCCTACAACCAGGAGGCCGAGTGGCACCTGTCCGGCCGGATTCCGCCGGTGTGGGAGTTCCTGATGCACCGCTGGGAGAACGCGTTCTGCCCGTGCATGGTGCTCACCGACGTCCTCGGCGGCTATGAGGTCCCTCCGCACGAGTACTTCGACCCGCGCGTACGGCGCGTCTTCACCACCGCCGGCGTGGCGAGCGTGCTGGTCAACGACCTCTACTCGCTGAAGAAGGAAGAACGCGTCAACGCGGGGTTCGACTTCAGCCTGCCCAGAGTCCTGATGAACGAGGAAGGCTGCACGCTCCAGGAGGCGGTCGACCGGACCGCCGCGCTGCATGACGAGTTCATGCACTACATCGAGGCGGAGTCCGCCATGCTCGCCGCACAGGGCTCCCCGCTGCTCGGCCGGTTCCTGGCCGGCGTGTGGGCCTGGATGGGCGGCGGGAAGCGCTGGCACGCCACGAGTGCCCGCTATCACAACGCCCCCGCCGACGGCGCCGGCAGCGCTGATTCCGGCTCCGGCGACCCGGCCACCGACTGACTCACTGACTGATCGACCGCCCAAGACCAAGCTCCCGAAGTTCCGCTAGTTCCGCTAGATCGCGAGAAGGGCAGACCAGCCATCGTGACCACCATGGACGTGCGCCAAGAAACCCCCGACGTGCGCCACAAACCCGCAGCGGTCAGCGCCTACGAGCAATCCGTCGCCGCTTACTGGAACAGCGAGCGCAATCCGGTCAATCTGCGCCTCGGCGAGGTGGACGGCTTCTACCACCACCACTACGGCATCGGCGAGCCCGACTGGTCGGTGCTCGAAGGCCCCGAGGAAACCCGCGACCGCCGGATCACCGCCGAACTGCACCGTCTCGAATCCCTGCAGGCGGACCTGCTCGCCGACCACCTCGGCGACGTCGCGATCGAGGACCGGCTGCTCGACTGCGGCTCCGGCCGGGGCGGCGGCAGCTTCGTGGCGAACCTCCGGTTCGGCTGCCAGGTCGACGGCGTCTCCATCTCCGAGACCCAGGTGGCGTTCGCCAACGAGCAGGCCGACCAGCGCGGCGTTTCCGACCGGGTGCGCTTCCATCTGAAGAACATGCTCGAGACCGGATTCCCGACCGGCGCGTACCGGTCCGCCTGGAACAACGAGAGCACGATGTACGTCGACCTCTCGCTGCTCTTCGGCGAGGTCTCGCGGCTACTGCGACGCGGGGGCCGGTACGTGACCATCACAGGTTGCTACAACGACGCCTACGGCCTGCCGTCCCGCGCGGTCAGCGAGATCAACGCGCACTACATCTGCGACATCCACCCGCGCAGCGCCTACTTCCGCGAGATGGCCGCGAACCGGCTGGTGCCCGTCGCCGTCGTCGACCTCACCGAAGCGACGATCCCGTACTGGGAGATGCGCGCTCAGTCGTCGCTCGTCACCGGCATCGAGGACAGCTTCCTGAACGCGTACCGCGGCGGCAGCTTCCAGTACCTGCTCATCGCCGCAGACCGCGTCTGACGTGAGCTAGCACGATGTCGGCGACCTGGGGCACCGGCACCGTTGTCACAACCTCGAGCGTCGCGGATGCGCGCAGCAGCGGCTCCACGGTCTCGACGTACCCCAGGGTCTCGGCGAGTTCCGCAGGATCCTTGCCATAAGGGTTCGTGGTGCGGGTCGTGAGCCGCCGGATCAACTCGTCGACTGGCGCGCTCAGCAGCACCACGTCGTCGAACCATCCGTAGAACGAGCCCTGGTTACGCGTCGTGCCCTGAATGAACAGCACATCCTCGCTGTCGTCGGGCACGGTACGTAGCAACGACTCGATCCGGTCACGACGCCAGAGGCGTTCACCGTCGACGTCCTGGTAGAAGTCGCCATAGTCCGTATCGACGGTGCGATAACCCCTGCGGGCAAGCTCGTCGAGCAGGGCTGACTTGCCGACACCCGACATACCCGTGATCAGTACGCGCGTCATTATCGACGACGGGAGGGCACGTACATGATCACACGACTAGGCCGGAGTGCCGTCGCCGATTAGGCGGCGGGTTACGCCGGTCCAGGCGGCCGGGTCGGTGACGCGGCGGCCGTCGACCAGCGTCCTGACGCCGGGGACGTCGGCCGGGGTGAGTTGGCGGTACTCCTGGTGATCCGTCTGGATGATCGCGGCGTCTACCTTGCTGCCGGCGAGGTAGGGCTCGAACCCGAGGGCGCGGATCTCGTCCTCGGTGTACATCGGGTCGGAGACGAGCGGCTGTGCGCCGCGGGTGCGCAGTGCTTCTACGACGCCGAAGACGCCGGAGAACGCCGTTTCCTTCACTCCGCCCCGATACGCGACACCGAAGACCGCGACGCGTTGCCCGGCCAGTTCGCCATGCGCGCCTGCCAGCAGGCCGATGGCGTAGGCGGGCATCGCGGCGTTGGTTTCGCGGGCGCTGCGCACGACGAGCGCTTCGGGGTCGTTCCACAGGTACATGCGCGGGTAGACCGGGATGCAATGGCCGCCGACGGAGATGCCGGGCTGGTGGATATGGCTGTACGGCTGACTGTTGCACGCCTCGATGACGCCAGCGATGTCCAGACCGGCTTTGTCGGCGAAACGGGCGAATGTATTCGCCAGGCCGATATTCACATCGCGGTACGTCGTTTCGGCTAGCTTGGCCAACTCGGCGGCCTCGGCGGTGCCCAGGTCCCACACGCCGTTGGGGCGCGACAGGTCGCTGCGTACGTCGAAGTCCAGCACCGCGTTGTAGAACGCGATGCCACGGTCGGTGGAGTACGCGTCGACGCCGCCGACTAGCTTGGGGTACTTGCGCAGGTCGGCGAAGATGCGGCCGGTGAGCACGCGCTCGGGGCTGAAGACGACGCCGAAGTCGGTGCCGGCGGTCAGGCCCGAGCCCTCCGCGAGCATCGGGGTGAAGCGCTCGCGTGTGGTACCGACCGGGAGAGTCGTTTCGTAGCTGACCAGCGCGCCGCGCGTCAGACCGGCGGCGATTATGCGGGTCGCGGAGTCGAGCGGGCCGAAGTCGGGCACGTCGTTCGAGTCCACGATCAGCGGCACGACCACGACGATGCCCTCGGCGTCGCGGGCCGCTGCGGTGCCGTCGGTAGTCGCGGTCAGTCGGCCGTCGGCGACGACCTCCTTGAGCAGCGCGTCGAGGCCGGTCTCGCCCGGGAAGGGCGCGATGCCGGCGTTGACGAGTTCGACGACGCGTTCCGAGACGTCGTATCCGACGACCTCGTGGCCCTTGCTCGCGTACTGGACGGCCAGCGGCAGGCCGATCTTCCCCAGGGCGACGACGCAGATCCGCACGGTCGTTGGTCTCCTTCTGCTCGGTAACGCCTAGTGCTGCGCGTTACTTCTGCTGCTACTTGATGTCTACAGTTTGACCGGTGCGCGAGGATTCGAGCACGGCCTCGGCCACGATCACGGCGCGCAGGCCCTGGCGCATCGTGACGATGCTGGAGTTCGGCTTGCCCTCCACCGCGTCGCGAAACGCCTCGTGCTCCACGGCCAGCGGCTCGCGCTTCGGGATCGCGTAGCGCGTCATGTCGCCCTCGGACACGCCGCGGAACACCGAGACCGCGTCCCACTCGGTCTTGGTCGAGCCGTTGGCGAAGAAGGTCAGATCGGCGGTGAGGGTGTCGGCGACGAAGCAGCCGCGGTCCCCGGTGACGATCGAGACCCGCTCCTTGAGCGGCGAGAGCCAGTTGACCAGGTGGTTGGCGATGATCCCGGAGTTCAGCTCGCCGAGGATGGTGACCAGGTCCTCGTGCGGACGGCCGCTCTTGTTCGCGGTGCGCGCGCTGACCGTGCGGTAGTCCGAACCGGTGACGAACGCGGTCAGGTCGAGGTCGTGCGTGGCGAGGTCCTTGACGACGCCGACGTCCGCGATCCGGTTGGGGAACGGGCCCTGACGGCGCGTCGCGACCTGGTAGAGGTCGCCGAGCTCGCCGGCCTCGAGGCGCGTACGCAGGCTTAGCAGCGCGGAGTTGTACCGCTCGATGTGACCGACCGCGCCGACCAGGCCGCGTTTCTCGAAGGCCTCGACGAGGCGGATCGCGGCCGGTCCGTCGTGCGCGAGCGGCTTCTCGATCAGCGCCGGGACGCCCGCCTCGGCGAGCGCGAGACCGACCGGCTCGTGGTGCGCGGTCGGGCAGACGACGACGGCGTAGTCGAGCTTGTATTCGAGCAGCTGCTCGACGCTGGGCACCAGCGGAGTGTCGCCGAGCGCGTCGTGCACGTCGCCGACCGGATCTGCCGCGGCGACTAGTTCGACGCCGTCGAGCGCGCGAAGCACGCGGGCGTGGTGGCGGCCCATCGCGCCGAGGCCGATGAGTCCGACGCGTAGAGCGGGAGTCTTTGCGGTGGCAGCCATCTGATCAGCGCTCCGGCTCGAAGGACTCGACGGCGGCGATGACCCGGTCGAGGTCGGCGTCGGTGAGGGACGGGTGAACCGGCAGCGAGAGGACTTCCTCAGCGAGCTGGTTCGTCACGTCGAGGCCTTCGTCCGGCGCGTCCGCGAAGGGCGCGAGCTTGTGCACCGGGGTCGGATAGTAGACGGCGCTGCCGACCTGGTTGTCCTTCAGGTGCGCCTGCAACGCGTCGCGGTTCCCACCGGGACTGTGCCCACTAGGAACACGCACCGTGTACTGGTGATACACGTGCGTCGCGCCGTCGGCGACGTGCGGCGTGCGCAGGCCGATCGCGTTGCCGGACAGTCCCGCGTCGAGCTTCGCGGCGTTGGCCTGGCGGCCTTCGTTCCAGCCGACCAGCTTTCGCAGCTGCACGCGGCCGATCGCGGCGGCCACGTCGGTCAGCCGCACGTTGTAGCCCACGATCTCGTTCGCGTAGCGCTGCTCCATGCCCTGGTTACGCAGCAGCCGAATGCGGCGCGCGGCCTCCTCGTCGGAGGTGACGACCATGCCGCCCTCGAGCGAGTGCATGTTCTTGGTCGGGTAGAAGCTGAAGCACGCGGCGTCGCCGAGCGAGCCGACCTGCACGCCGTGCAGCGTCGCGCCGTGCGCCTGCGCCGCGTCTTCAAGCACCGCAAGGCTGTGCTGCACGGCCAGTTCGTTAATACGACCCATTTCCGCCGGATGGCCGTATAGATGCACGGGCATGATCGCGGCGGTCTTCGGGCCGATCGCGGCTGCTACCGAGTCCGGGTCGAGGTTGAACGTGTCCGGATCGACGTCGGCGAAAACCGGCGTCGCGCCGACTAGGGCGACCGCGTTGGCGGTGGCGGCGAAGGTGAACGAGGGCACGATGACCTCGTCGCCGGGGCCGATCTCCAGCGCGTGCAAGGCGAGCAGCAGCGCGGAGGTGCCGGAGTTGACCGCGACGCAGTGCCGTCCGCCGACCAGTTCGCCGAACTCTTCCTCGAATGCGGCCACCTCGGGGCCCTGCACCACCATGCCGCTGCGCAGCACTCTGACGGCGGCCTCGATCTCCTCCTCGCCGATGACCGGCTTTGCGGCGCCGATGAATGCGTTCTCCTGGCTCACGGGGTCTCCTCCACCAGCCGGTTCTCAGCTGTCTCGCGATAAGTCTCGTCGGTCACCGGGTCACGCCACCGGGACTCGCCATTGCCTTCGTGCGCAGTGTTGTTCTGCACACTGTCGTCCTGCACCTGCACCAAGGCGCTCGCCGGATTTGCCGACCCACGCGATCCGCCGCGCGGGCACCCCGACGACGAGCGCGAAGTCTGGCACGTCGCGGGTCACCACGCTACCGGCCCCGACCATAGCCCATCGCCCGACACGCACCGGCGCCACGCACACCGCGCGGGCGCCAACCGAGGCGCCCTCGGCGAGTTCGACGCCGACCGCGTGCCAGTCACCAGCGCGCTTCTGCGTGCCGTCCGGGGCGACCGAGCGCGGGCGGTGGTCGTTCGTGAACACGGCCGCCGGGCCGACGAACGAGCCGTCGCCGAGCGTCGCGGGCTCGTAAACGAGGGCGTAGTTCTGAATCTTGACGTTGTCGCCTATCCGCACGCCGGTGCCGACATACGCGCCGCGCCCGATCACGCAGTTGCGCCCGAGTATCGCGTCCTCACGGACCTGCGCCAGGTGCCACACGCTGGTGCCGTCGCCGAGCTTTGCGCGCTCGTCCACGTCCGCGCTGGGTGCGATGCGGACGGATGGTGCCGCAGAAGGTTCTGCGGGAGTGTCGGGGGTGGTGCCGGTCATCGAGCTTTGTCCGTTACTGGTTGGGATGCGGAGTTCTTGGCAGCGGTGTCCGTTGAATCGGTGACGCGACCGCCTCGTGCCTCGGCTGCGAGTTCGGCGACGGCCGCGGCGAATATGTCATGCGGGTTCGCCTCAGCCAGTTCACGTCGTGCCCAAGCTCGCGCGCCTTCACGGCAGGCGTCGTAGTTGCCGTGACCCGCCGCCGACCAAGCGTTCAACGCCGCAGCGGCCTCTTCGGCATCGGCGACGACAGCGCCGCCGCCGGCCTCACGCACCAGTTCGGCGGCGCGGCGAATCGGCGAACTGAGCACCGGCAGACCGCAGGCGAAGTACTCGAAAATCTTCGACGGCATCGCGTCCTCGAACGCGGGAGTGCTAGCCAACAGCGACACGCCGACCCACGCGCCAGGCGCGAGCTTCCAGGCCTGCGCCGGGGGCATCCGGCCGTGCAGCCGAACCCGCGAGACGGCCGAGGACGTCGCCTGCCACTCGGCCAACCGCTCCTGATCCTGCGCGGCGACCGGTCCGACGATGTCGAGTTCCCAGTCCGGCGCGAGCTCGATCATGCGCAGCATCCAGAACAGTCCGCGACTCTCGCGCACGTCGCCGATATACAGCGCGCGAGGGGTCGCGTCGGGTTCGGCGGGCGGCGGCAGCATCGACAGGTCCGGCAGATTGCGCACGACCAGACGACGCTTCGCCTCCAACGGCGGCACATGATGGTCGGCGACCATCGTCATGTCAGCCTTACGGCTCAGCGCGATCGAGGCCTGCGCCCAAACCTTGGCGATCGCGCCGACAACGCCGTGCGCCCACGGACGGTCGTTGAGCACCGCGAGGTAGTCCTCTTGCAGGTCCACGGCCAGCCGACGGCCCGGCGAGACGCGGCGCAGCAGACGCGCGGCCGGGACCAAATCCGGGTCGAGCGTGACGAGCACCGTGCCGCGAGCGCGCGCCGGCAACGCCATCGCCGACAGGCCACGGCCGACGATCCCGCGCTTCGGCACCTGCCGGAAGACCGTCTGCGGCGGCGCGTTATCGGCGTTGCCCCGCGCCACGACCTCGACGCGCAGCCCTGCGCGCGTCAGCGCCGCGCAGTACCGGTGCAGCCGCGCGTCAGCGGAGTCGTGCATGCTGCCCAGGACCGAGACGTCGAACCGGTCCTGGGTCGACGGCGTCGCCGACCCCGGCATGTCAGACGTCCTCCATCACCATGGCGTCGTCGAATTCCGCGGCGGCGTCGATGGTGTCGTCCTTCTTCGGCTCCGGCGGCACGCCCTGGAACTCCAGGTACTCGGCGGACACCTCGTCCGGCGAACCGTGCCGCACGATCTCGCCCTTGTGGATCCAAATGCAGTCGTCGCACATCTCGCGGATCGCGCCGATGCCGTGGCTGACGATGACGATGGTGCGGGCCTGCCCGACCAGCTCCTGCATCTTGTCGTACGACTTACGCCGGAAGTGTGCGTCACCGGTGGACAGCGCCTCGTCGATCAGCAGCACGTCCGGCTCAAGGTGCGTGGAGACGGCGAAGGCCAGCCGGCCGTACATGCCGGACGAGTACGACTTCATCGGCATGTCGATGAACTCGTCGAGTTCGGCCCAGTCGGCGATGTCCTTGAACCGCTCGTTGACCTGCTTGCGCGTCAGACCGGCTGCGAGCCCACCGAGAATCACGTTGTCCCGGCCGGACAGCTGTCCGTTGAACCCGACGCCGAGCGCGAGCAACGTGCTGATGCGGCCGTTGACCACGACCTGCCCGGAGGTCGGCGGCAGGATCCCGGCCATCGCGCGCATCAGCGTTGACTTGCCCGCGCCGTTCGCGCCGATGATGCCGAGAATCGAGCCGTGCGGGACGTCGAGCGAGATGCCGCGCACCGCGTGGATCAGCTTGACCTTGCGGCCCGAGTTGCCCTTGCGGCCGAGCTGGGTGAGCGTGTGCCGGAGCGTGTTGGCGCGCGGGTCGATGATGCTGCGGTACGTGATGTGCACGTCCTGCACACTGATCGCGTACTCGTAGTCCGGGTCGACGTCCGGCGCCGGGGCGCGCTCGACGACGCTCTGGACCGACGCCTTCTGGACGCTCGCGGTCGTCGTCTCGGCGGCATCCTCAGCGGGCGTCTCGGCCGGAGCCTCGGTCTGCGGCTCGGCGTCAACCGAAGTCACGGCATCAACTGAAGACACTGCATCAACTGAAGTCACGCTGTCGGTCTCTTTCTTCACAGGCGGCTTCTCAGACACTGGCTTCTCAGAGGCGGACAGAGAACTCACGTTCCCTCCTGGTGAAGACGAGCAGGCCGATCGCCAACGCGCCGAAACTCCAGGCGAGGCCCTGCAGCAGCCAGCTGGCGGGCGGCGCGGTGTTGTAGACCAGCGCGTCGCTCCAGGAGCCGATCATCGGCGAGAGCGGGTTGGCCGCGATCAGGTGCGACTTCGCGTTGTGGCTGGCCAACTGGGTCTGCAGGTCCCACAGCACCGGCGAGAGGAACAGCCAGATGCGGGTGACGTACGGCAGGAAGTTGGCGAAGTCGCGGAAGTAGACCTGCGCGGTGGCGCACAGGAAGCCCAGTCCCGCGCCGAACAGCGTGACCTCGATGAAGGCGGGGATCGCGTAGAACGCGTTCCAGCCCCACCCGATGCCCTGAACCGTGTGCACCACGAGGAAGACCAGCAGGTCGGCAGGAACCGCAGGAACGCGATGACGATCTGGGTGATCGGCAGCACCAGCCGGGGCAGGCGGCTGTTGAGGATCAGCCGGCTGCTGCCGATGATCGAGCCGGAGGACTGGCTCAGGATGCTGGAGAAGAAGGTGAAGATGAACAGGCCGCCCAGCAGCATCGTGAAGAAGTCGTGCGCGTGCTTGCCGTTGCTGAGGATGTCGACCAGCACGTAGTAGACCATGCCGAGCAGCAACGGGTTCAGGACCAGCCAGAGCTGCCCGAACGCGTTGAGGTAGTTCTGCGCGCGCAGCGTGCACCGGGCCAGCTCGTACACGAACTCGCGGCGCGCCCACAGCTCGGGCAGGTAGTCGCGCAGCCGCGGGATGCCGTTGCGGCGCGATTTGAAGACGTGGTGCTCGGACGCCGTGGCGGAAGGTGGCGGTGTCCCGGGCCGTCTCAGTGTCTGGGTAGTCAAGGCGCTCTTTTCCTGCTCGGTGCTGCTATTCGGCTGCGGCGGTGCCGGTGCCGACCGGAGCGGGGTCGGTACCGGTGGGGGCTGTGTCAGTTGTTCCGGCTGTGTCGACGGCGACCGCGGCGGCGCTCGCGGCGTCCGCGGTCTCGTGGTCGAGGTACGGGGTGCGGTCCAGTTCGAAGCCCACGGTCAGCCTCGGGTTCCGGCGCGCCAGGTGCCAGCCGATCGGGATCGCGTGCGAGTCGCTGATCACGGCCTGCTCCACGGTGCCCCAGTCCACCTTATTAAGCGCCTGCCGACGCGCCGCGCGCCACATCACGTACGGCCGCACCAGCCAGTAGAACTTCTTCAGCACCTTGTTCGGCAGCAGGTAGCGGTCCGCGCGCGTGCTGAGCGTGAGCACCCGGACCCGCTCGTCGAGCCCCTCGGCACGCCAGGGGCCCTCCTCGACCGTGATCAGGTCGACTTGCACGCCGCGTTCGGCGAGGAATCGCGCGGAGGCGCACACAGCGCGCGCCCGCGTGGTTCCCAACGCCAGGAAGACGATGCTCATACCCGCTCTCTCGTCGTCGTGCCCGTCCCGGCACCCGTTTCGGGCGACGCGTCTGCCGCCTGCTCGGTTCCAGCCGCCTTCTCTTCCCCGGTTCCCCGCCCCGAATACACGTCCATCAGCCGCTCAGCCACCGCCGCCGAGCCGAACCGCCCGATCAGCACCTTTCGCGAACGCGCCGGGTCGATCTCCCCGCGCGCATGCAGCTCAGCGAGCCGCCGGTAGCCGTCCACGATCACCGACGGATCGTCGCTGACGTCAATCAGCAGGCCGGCGACCCCGTCCAGCCCCGCCAACGTCTCCTGCGGACCGCCGCACGCGGTGACCAGCACCGGCATCCCGGCCGCGACCGCCTCAACGGTCGTCATGCCGAACGTCTCCGACTTGCTCGCGTGCACGAGCAGGTCGTGGTCGTGCAGGAACTCGAAAACCTGCTCCGGCGGCACCGCGTCGTGGAAGTTCACGCGATCACCGACGCCGAGTTCCGCCGCGCGCGCCTTGAGCGGTTCGACCAGCGGGCCATCGCCAAGGATCGTCAGTCGAAGCTTCGGCTCGTCCTTCGCCGCGATGGCGAAGGCCTCCAGTAGCTCGGATACACCCTTAAGTGCGATGACCTTACCGATGTAGATCCAGCGATGTAGTTCACGCACCGGCTCCGGCCGAACCGGCATCGAAACGATGTCCACCGCGTTCGGCAAGATCGTGATCTTCCCCGCGTGCGCCGGGAACGCCTCGACCAGCTGCCGCCGCAGCCCGCTGCTCACGCACAGAAACGCGTCGGCTCGGTCCATCACCTCGGCATACATCTCGCGTGAGCGCGGTTGGCCGAGGATCTTGCCGAGGAACGAGGCGTGCTCGGTCACGACGATCCGCGCGCTCGCCCGAGCGAAACGCGATGCGAGCCAACCGCCGTAGATCCCGACGTGACCGTGCACGACGTCGGCGTTGAACCGCCCCGCCGGCAGCACGTGCCGCAGCGCGTTCTCATGACTTTCCGCCCAGTCGGCGTAGTCACGCTTCGGCGTGACCGGCGTCGGGATGTCGGTGGCCCAGTAGCCCTCGGGCGTCATCCGAGCGCGTGGCGCGATCCGGCGGCCGGATCCGGCGGTGAGCCGGTCGTAGGCCTGGCGCACCATCTTGGCCTGCCACGGATGCGCGGGTCCTGGCCAGTCCTCGGTCTGGTACAGCTCGACGCGCTCGAACTCAGGCACCACCGCTGCCGTCGCGGCCTGCACGAACGACCCGGCGAACGGCCGCTGGAGCGACGGGTGCCACGGCGTGGTCACCGTCAGCCATCCCTTGCCGTGTCCAACCTCAGCCATCTGTCACCACGGTTTCCGTCGGCGCCGCTGCTGCTTCTGTCGACCCCGCTGCTGACGACCCCGCTTCTATCGACGCCGGCTGCCCTGCATATGGTTCGAATCCGGCGATCTGCCGCAGCTGCGCCTCCAGCGGCGCGAGCGTCGCCTCACGCGTGTACCGCTGCGCGTGTGCGACCGCCGCGTCGAAGTCGGTCTCGGTCAGGTCACGCGCGGCCTTGGCGGCGGCGACCATCGCGTTGGCCACGGCGTTCGCGTCGAGCCGGTCGATCCCGAACCAGAGCGGGTGCCCGGTCAGCACGTCCACGGCCGCGATGTCCGGCGCGTGCACCGACACGATCGGTTTGCCGGAGGCCATGTATTCAAACACCTTGCCCGAGGTCACGTACTTCGCCCCCGGGACGCAGAAGACCAGCACATCGAGCGCGCGGTACGCCTCGCCGACCTCAGTCTTGGCCAGCGGACCGCGATACGTCACGCCGACGTTCTCGGTCAGCGGTATCCGGTCGAGCAGCGGATTGGCCGACTGCTTGAAAAAGCCCAAATGCCCATAAAGTTCGAAAGTCGCGTCGGCCAGCTCCGGATGCCGCCGGGCGATCTTCCAGCCCTCGAACAGCTCGGCCAGCGGCATCGGCTCGGTGATCGTGCCGACGTAGCCGAACCGCAGCGGACGTCCAGTAG
>CAVQPP010000342.1:0-3537 GCA_963714445.1 uncultured Actinomycetota bacterium | reverse complement strand
CGCCTTTGCTGAAGAAGTTCAAGCGTTAGCATGAGGGCTACAATTGTCTTCCCTGCGCCCGGCTCACCAATTACCATTAGTCGCTGCGAAGGTATGCTCCGGAACGTGCTGGAAATCTCCGGGAGCTTGCCCGTTAAAAGGTTTTGATCGTGGTGCTCTGCGAGACCGGAGGGGCTGAGGTGATCCATTACCCGAGAGGTTCGGTCGGTCAGGGAAGCGTCTGCCGTAGACCATTCAATGAGTAACGGTATTGGATGCAGCAGTCCCCGAATCTCTGCCTCTTCTCGCCATTGAATCCGGACGGCGCTGGCCAGCCTTCCTAGGGTGTCAGTGATATGGTCGGTTGTGACCAACTCGGGACTCTTCGATGCCCACGGCACAAGGGCGACGATGAGTGTGACAATTCCTGCGATCACTCCCCAGAGAGCATTTACTGTGTCGAGCTTGTGCCCGTTACGGAACCATAGCCAGGTGGACAGGCTGATTGCCGCGGCGGCAACGGCTATGATGAGCGTCTTCCGCAAGGACAGCACTAGGCCATGATGCCCGATCCGGACGAAGGATGAAAGTGGCCGACGGGTTTGCTGCGCGGCCGGATTATTCCCTTCACGTCCTGGCTTTTGGGGCCTTTTAGGACTATTTCGCCCAGATTGCCCAGCTTTAGTCCGTAGTCATGTCGTCGGACCAGTAGCCCAGGTGATCAGAGGCCGGAGCCAGCACCAGTGGTGTGGACGGGCCACGGCTCCGGGCCGGGGGCCAGCGGCGGCAGCTGACGCCAGCCAGATTCGTGAACGGACCTGAATCTTTCCGCACTCGGCAGGCGATTCGGGTCGCTGGCGACCCGCAGGTATCCTGTGCGTGCCGATAACCTCGTCCGCGTCATGCCACCAGGCGATATTCGTTGATCAGGCCACCGACGTGAGCTTGTCTTCGGATGCGGTACTGGCCGAGGTCAACCGGCTCGGGTAGCGGTTTCAGCGGCGCGGCGCCGTGCAGGGAGCGGTGCGGCCGGTGCTGATTGTGGTGGGTCCCGTACTGGCGCAGGATCTGCCGCAGATGCACCTGGTTCCAAATCAGGGTCCGGTCCAGGAGTTCGCGGCGGCATCCGCCGATCCAGCGTTCGGTGATCGCGTTGGACCACGCCGTCAACAGCACCTGATCCAGATGATCGGTACCGACGTGTGCGTGTGACGCACCGGTTTCACCCGCTGTCTGGCCGGGATTTCGAGTTCGTTGCGCACCGCCATAACTGGGGTGAGGACCGGGTTCATCTCCACGATGAGAACGGTGAGCTGTTCTCGCTGCCGGCAGGGTGGACCGACGTTGCGGCTGCCGATCCGTTCGTGGTGATGGCGGATGGCCGGTGCCCGTTCACCACCGGCGGCCTGCTGGCTCTGGCCGGCCTGATCGACCGGGTGCGCTCTCAGCCCGGCAGCGACGAGGCCGTCAAGCGAATTACGCCGTGAGTGTCAAGGTGATTACGCCGGATGTATCCCCGGTTCCAGGCCATCTGGCTGGGCTTGGTGCGCTAATACGGTCATTTGCCTGGCGGATTTCTGGATGCTGCGGCGTGTCATAGTGAGATGGTCACGTGATGTCGGCAAAATTCTCCTAACGACCGTATCGGCTGGGAGGCGGCATGGCCCCGCGAGGATCACCCCGAGGACCCGAAGGTGACCGCGCTGCGGGAGTCGCGGTGCCTGAACCCGCACCCCGAGCAGGTCACCGACGAGGCTTTCCTGGCCGGGGAGTTCTTCGACACCCGGGACGCGGTGCAGGTCAAGTACGAGATGGTGCCCCGCGTCAGCGTGGACGGCGCACGGTCAGCGCCACGGCCGCGGCGTTCGGGTACTCCCGGCCGTCGTACTACCAGGCGGCCGCCGCCCTGGCCGCGCTCCGGCCTGGACAGCCTGGTGCCGGCCAGGCCCGGGCCCCGCAACGGCCACAAGCTCACCAGCGAGATCCTCGCCTGGGCCGAGCAACAGCTGGCAGCCGATCCCACCCTGAAAGCCGCCGGCCTGGCCGATCCCATCGCCGCGGAGTTCGGGGTGCGCGTGCACCCCCGCTCCATCGAGCGAGCGCTGGCCCGCCGCCGGGAGCACTCCCAAAGCCGCTGACTCATCCGCCCGCGACCGCCGCCTGGGGGACGGCCCGTCCCTGTCCCTGCGACCTTCACCTGGCCCCGCGGCTGCTGAACCGGACCCCGGATGCCGGCCAGGCCCGTGTTCCCGGCGGCGGGCTGGACGCCCGCTACGAGCAGCTGCGCCATGCTGCCCTGCATGCACGCGCGAGCGCGTTCCCGCTCGGGCTCGGCGTGCTGCTCGGTAAGGGCGTCACTGCCTGGCGGCGTGTCCTGGCCTGCCTGGCCCCGGCGGCCACCCCGGCCAAGCCGGGAGCAGCCAGCGGTGCCGTCACCGCCCGCACGGCCCAGGTGCCGGGGCATGCGGTAACGATGGCCACTGGTGCGACTTCCTCCTCGTCAAGCTCGACAGCGACTCTCTGTCCAAGGGGGGTGTCTATGTCATCTGGTCCGAGAACGCTGACGGCTCGGGCAAGACCGCCGTGTATGTCGGCCTGGGAAAGCCCATCGCCGACTGCCTGGCACGCCACCGAGACGAGGTGAAGATCACCAGCCATGGGAGAAACGGCCGCGTCCTGCGGGCAACATGGGCCAAGGTAAGCAAGCAAGAACGGGGCGGCGTAGAACACTATCTCGCGGACTCCCTGCGGCCACTCGAGGGCGATCGCTGGTCTGACGACACTCCCGTGTCTGTCAACCTCCCATGGTGATCGAAGGAACCACGATCACCAGGCACCCAGACGCCTAATGCGCGAGCGGATTGTGTCGTACCGGCCGATGTACTCGACGACAGCGTCAGGGGGGTGTCCGGGTCCGCAAGGGCCGGTCAGCGAACTCTGTGGAGGTGTACTGGGCAGCCAAAGTCGCAGTGGAAGATCACGAGCGTCCGGAACTCGTCGCCATGGCCTGCGAGTTGACGCCGGGACGCAGATGCTCGCCCTGGCTGGGCTGCCCGCGTCTGGGAACCCAACGGCTGCGACTGCGCCAGTTCACCGCCTCCGGACGCGCTGTCCGCGGCGGCCGACGGACACGGCTGCGCATCGCCGCCACCTGGTCCTGGGCCGCACTCATCACGGACCGCGGCCGCCGTACCTTCCCCGCCGCTACCAGCACCGGCCCGCCGGGGTCGGTGAGGATCGCAACACCGGCAACGTGATCGCGCACGAGATCCTGTGGCCACCGAGCCGGCCCGTCAGTTGGCCGGGTTACTTCGCTTTCCGGCCCAGTCGGCGGTGAGGCAAATATCTCTGCTGTCCGCTCTCGTGCCAACACAAAAGCAACACAAGTCCAGGCGCGAAAGTAGATCAACACGGAAGCAACACGGACAAAACGGTACTCTCCCGTACATGACGGCATGACTGCTAGAATCGCTATATCAGTCCACTGACCAGCATCAATGCCGGTGAGCTGGGCTGATCCCAGACTTAAGCCCCCTTGCTTCCGGCGCGATAGAGCGC
>CAVQPP010000341.1:0-7537 GCA_963714445.1 uncultured Actinomycetota bacterium | reverse complement strand
CGCCGCAGACCGCGCCGGAATAGGCGCCGGACGTGCACAGCCACTGGTTGCCGCAGACGCTGCTGGTCGCCACCGACTGCTTGAAGAACTGGCCGGAGAACCCGACCGCGGTTCATCCCAGGACCCACGGCGCGGCGCTGGTGGGGATGAACTGCTCGTCGTAGCTATAGGTGATCGCGCCGGTGTGCCCCAGCCACTGGCCCCGGTGGTGAAGTTCTGCCAGCCGCAGTGCGCCGCGGTCAGCAGGCCCAGCTGCGTGCCCCGGGTGGCGGCGTAGCCGGTGGTGCAGGTGGTGCCGTACTGGGGGCCCTTCAGCACGCCGCCGGCGTAGTACGGAGTGGCGTCCGCCTCACGCGAGCTGAACGGGACCATGCGTGCGCCGGTCTTCACGGTCAGCGGGAGCGATGAGGCGAGCTTCGGGAATTCGGTCTTGGCCCGGGTGGTGAGCGCCGCCGGGCTGAGCGCCTGGACGGCCGCCTTCTGGTCCGCCGCCGTCGCACCGGGGGCCAGGGTGACGGTCAGCGCCGAGTAGTCCGAAGTCGGCTGGACGGCGACGATCGTGTCGCCGCTGGCGCTCTTGGCGTTGAACAGCTGGTCGCCCAGCCGGTTCATCTCGGCTTGGATCTCGTGCCAGCTCTGCGCGGCCGGGATGATGGTGACCGCGATACCGTCGGCCCGGTCGCGGCCCAGCTCCGCCGTCACGGCGGCGGGCACGGCGCCCTTCCAGCGCACCGTCAAGCCGTGTCCGGCATTGTCCAGCGTGGTAGCGGTGAACCCGGAGCCGCGGTCCTTGGCGACCAGCGCCTGGAGCCGGTCGGCGGCCTGGACCAGCGGAACCTGGGCCGCCATGAGCGCCCTGGTCTGCGGGCTCAGCCCGACGGCCTCGAACTTCGCCGTGCTCGCGGTCGTCTTGGACGCGACGGGTCGGGCCGTCGCCGTGCTGGCGGCTGTGGTCAGCGTGACGGCCGAGACGGCCGCCACCCCGATCACGATCCCCCCGTCCGGCTTGTGCTCGTGAAGGCTTCCTCTTCATTTCACCCCGATATATCAGTTGTCGTATGCGGCGCCACTTTTGTCGGGCGCGGCGTGCGGCGGCCTTCCGGTGTAGCCCGGAGCAATGCCGGCACGCCGCACGCCCCCGTTGTCCCGCCTGGCGTGATGCCGGTCGCAGAGAGCTTATGACGGCTGCGCGCCGCGCGAGGTGCCACGTTGCACGGTGAAAAAGCCGTACCGGTGCCGCGCTGCACAGTGAGACCGTCTTTCCCCAGACAGGGCCCGGCCACCGTCGGCCGAACGGTTTATCAGCTATCTTCCTGAAGGGGAATGAAACGCAGGATGTTGCTCTGCGGGGATGGCATGCACGGTGGTGGTTCGGGCGCGGGCGCGGCGAGAGCGGATGGTCGGGCTCGACGGGCCGAGGACGTGTTGGACATGCAGCGTGCCGCCCGCAGCGGCGGCACCGCGCGGTTGCTGCGATGGCTGGCCGACCGTACCAAGGCGACGGTCGTCTTAGTGGACCGCTCAGGCGTCGTAACCTCCCCACCCCGATCCCCTCTCGGGGACGCCGAACGGGATCTCGTTGTGCGCGGGGTGCGGGAGGCCATGACGCGCGATCCAAATCCGTCGCGATCGACGGGGAGGACCTCACCTGCATCATCCTGCCCCTCGACATCCAGCCAGACCTCGACGCGCCGCTGCTCGCCGCCGTGGCGCCCGGCCGGCACCACCCGACCTGCCGCTGCTGCTCGCGGATGCCACCTCCAGCCTCAGCCTGTGCTGGCAGTTGGACCAGACCCGGCGCCAGCAGAACCGGCTGCGGATCGCTGACGGCCGGACCCGGGAAGCCGTCCTGCACCTGTTGATGAACGGCCACGTCACTGCCGCGCGCCAGGTCGCCGGGGCACTGCTCCCCAAACTGCCCGACATGGTGCGCTTCCACGTCATCGAGGGACAGCCCACAGAACGCCGCGCGGCAGCGCACGCGATAGCCGCAGTGATCGACGGCGCGTGGATCGTGCCCTGCCCGGTGTACGAGGACCACCTGCTGCTGCTCGAACCGGCCGACCCCGAACCCCACCCCGACGGCCTGACCGAGCGCTCCTGGCCCCCCTCCGTGACGAAGACCTGCTGGATCGGGGTGAGCGACCCGGTGCCCCTGCGCGACGTCGCCACCGGCTATGGCCAGGCCTTCCACGCCCTCGCCGCCGCGCGTCACCGCACCGAACGGCGCGCCTCGTTCGCGGACCACCCCGACCTGGCCTTGACCATCGGTCCTGCCGCGGCGTCCTGGGCCGAGGCCTTCCTCGCACCGCTGCTCGCCCACCACGCCCGCCGCCCGCAAGACCCGGGCAATGCCGAACTACTGGCCACCGCGGCGTCATGGCTCAGCTTCTCCTCCAGCGCGACCGCCCATCTGAAGATCCACCGAAACACCTTGTCGGCGCGCCTCACGCTCATCCAGAAGTTGCTGGGGCTCGACCTAAACCGCCTCGCCGACCAGGCCGCCCTATCCCTCGCACTGCGCACGCTCGGCGCACCCGTCCCGTCCCGCCCCGAGCACCGCACTATGACGGCCGACGCTACGGCACCGTCCTTGGACGAACTGCTTGCACTCCCCCACGTCGCGGCATGGGCGCACCGGCAGTTCCGCCCTGTACGCACGCCCGACGTCCCGGCCGACATCGAACAGACGCTTATCACCTGGCTGCGCCTCGACACACGCATCGGCCCGACCGCGGCCGCACTATCTCTCTCAACATCCGCCGTACGCAAACGCCTGGCCCGTAGCGAAGCACTGCTCCAACGCTCCCTACTGCGCTCCCCCAGCGCCGCCCACGACCAGTGGCTCGCACTGCGAACCCTCGACCTGGCCGGGCAGCCCCTCGCGCCAAACTAAGATCATCCCGGCGTGGCGCGAACGACGCAGCCCCCTGCTCACGCCCCTCCCTTCTGCGGCAGAGCCCTGCGTGTCAGGATGAGCGCATGCCCGGAACCCTCATCACCGTCGCACCTACCGGGGCCGAGTCGGCCAAGGCGCACGTCCCGAACCTCCCGGTCACCCTCGATGAGCTGCTGGAAACCGCGCAGGCGTGCGAGGCCGCCGGCGCGGCGGTGATCCATGTCCACATCCGGGACTCGGAGGCGCGGCCCACGCTCGACCTGGGGCGGCTGCGCGAGACGGTCGCCGCGCTGCGTGCGCACGCCGGGCTTATCGTTCAGCTGTCGACCGGCGGCGCGGTCACGGATCCGTACGAAGACCGGCTGCGGGTCCTCGACGCCGAGCCCGACGCCTGCTCGCTGACCTGCGGCACGGTCAACTTCGGCGACGAGGTGTTCCTCAACCCGTGGCCGTTCATGGCCGAGCTGTACCAGCGCACGCAGGCGCTGGGTATCGTGCCGGAGTTCGAGCTGTTCGACCTCGGGCACGTCGCGGCGCTGCACCGACTGCTCGACGTCTTCGGGCCGCCCTTCGGGGGGCACGTGCACTGCGATCTCGTGATGGGCGTGCCTGGCGGGATGCCGGGCACCGTCGAGGCGCTCGTCGCCGCCGTCGCCGCCCTGCCGAAGGAGGCCACGTGGTCGGCGACCGGCATCGGGCGCAGCACGCTGCCGGTGGCGCTCGCGGCGCTCGGCGCGGGCGGGCACCTGCGCGTGGGGATGGAGGACACGGTGAGCTTCGCCAAGGGCACGCCGGTCCGCGATAACGCCCAGCTGGTCGAGCGTGCTGCGCGATTGGCGGCCCTCGCGCAGCGTCCGGCGCTCTCGACGGCGGCGGCGCGGGACATGTTGGGAATCAAGGATCGGCGCTGACGTCCGGCTGCTGAACCTAACCGAGTCAGCCGGTTCAGCTGGTCTCGGCAGCGATCCGGCGCTCGAATAAGCGCCGGACGCCGGGCTCGGCGCGCAGCAGTTCGAACGCGTACGCGGCGTGGTCCGGCACGTATCCGTTGCCGATCAGCATCGTGACATCGGCCGCCAGCCCCTCCGCGCCGAGCGCCGCAGCCGGGAACGACGTGGCCATCGAGAAGAAGACGACCGTGCCGCCGTCGCGGGTGGCGAGCACGGCGCCGTGCTCGCAGCCGGGGACGTCGACGCACACGACGGTCACGTCGGCCGGGCCGCCCGCAGACTCGACGGCCGCCGCAAGCGCGACCGGGTCGCGGGCGTCGGCGATGACGATCTGGTCGGCTAGGCCCGAGTCTGCCAAGGCGCGGGCCTCGGCCTCGTGCGGCACCACCCCGATCAGACGCCCGGCACCGGCCCGGCGCGCCGCCGCCATCGACAGCGAGCCGCTCTTCCCGGCGCCGCCGAGCACCGCGACCACGGCGGCCCCCTCCTGCGCGGCGATCCGGCGCCCGACCACGCGGGCGGTGAGCGCCGGCGCGCCGCAGACGTCCATCACGGCCATCGCGAGCGCGGCGGGCAGGTCGTCGGGCAGTACCGCGGCCACGGACCGGCCGAACAGGATCGCGTGACCCCGGGCCGGGACCTGCTCGGAGCGGCCGTCCCAGTCGCGCAGCCCGTCGCAGATGCGCAACGGGGTGAGGGTCAGCGATACCAGGGTGCTGATCCTGTCGCCGGGCTTGAGACCGAGCGGCGAGTCCGGCCCCGTCTCCTCGACCACGCCGACGAGCATGCCGCCGGAGCCGGTCACCGGGTTGTGCATCTTGCCGCGGGTGCGCACGATCTCGAGGACTTCGGCGCGGATCGCCGCGCCGTCGCCGCGGTGCTTGTCGTGCAGCTGCCGGTATGAGGCGGCGTCGAGGTTGAGCCGTTCGACGCTCACCCTCACCTCATCGGGCCACAGCTCGGGCCGGGCGTCCAGCTTGCCGGCCGCCTGGGGCAGCACCCCGGCCGGCTCCAGGACACGGTGCAGGCCGACGGGGGATGACGGGGTGCGCATGCGTCATGACTCCAGGGATCGAGGCAATAAAATATTCGGCTTTCGATTGCCCTTGGCGGAGTTTATCTCTTAGATTTCACTAAGAACAAGAGATCTTATTTGCTGTCGCGGCGGCGCGGCGGCGGAGGAGGTGTCGCGTTGACCGCGGTTCAGGAGACCACCACGCCGTCCGGGCCGAACGGGCAGGCAGCCTCGTATCCGGATCATCCGGTGATCGAGGACCTTGAACAGCCCTACGCCTACCGGCGCCGACGCCCCGTCGAACCGGACTGGCGACGCTTCCCCGGCTGGCGCGACGTCAGCGCCGAGGAGTGGGAGTCCGCGCAGTGGCAGCGCGCGCACTGCGTGAAGAACGTCCGCCAACTGCGAGCGGTGGCCGGCGATCTGATCGGCGAGGCGTTCTATGACGACCTGGCCCGCGACCAGCAGGAGCGGGCGACGATGTCGATGCTGCTCCCGCCGCAGATGCTGAATACGTTTGCCCCGCACGAGACGCCGCGCGGCCCCGGCAGCCTGACGGACGCGTTCTACGCGGATCCGGTGCGCCGCTACATGCTGCCGGTGTTCTCCGATCGCCGCACCGACTGGCCGAGCCACCCCTACGCCAGCCGCGACTCGCTGCACGAGTCACAGATGTGGGCCGTCGAAGGGCTGACGCACCGCTATCCGACGAAGGTGCTGGCTGAGATCCTGCCGACCTGTCCGCAGTACTGCGGACACTGCACCCGGATGGACCTGGTCGGGTCCTCGACTCCGCAGGTGGACAAGCAGCGGCTGACGCTCAAGCCGGCCGACCGGCTCGACCGGATGATCGATTACCTGCGCCGCACGCCCCAGGTGCGCGACGTGGTCGTATCCGGGGGCGACGTGGCGAACATGCCGTGGCCGCGGCTGGAGGACTTCGTCGACCGGCTGCTCACCGTGGACAACATCCGCGACATCCGGCTGGCCTCCAAGGCGCTGGCCGGCCTGCCGCAGCACTGGCTGCAGGACGAGGTGCGCGCCGGGATGGAGCGGCTGGCACGTACCGCGGCACGGCGCGGCGTGCAGATCGCGATCCACACCCACGTCAACAGCGCCGACTCGGTGACGCCGCTGGTCGCGAAGGCCACGCGGGCGATGCTCGACACCGGTATCCGCGACGTGCGCAACCAGGGCGTCCTGCTGCACGGCGTCAACGACACGGTCGACGGACTTGCTCGATCTCTGCTTCGCGTTGCTCGACGACGCGGAGATCCTGCCGTACTACTTCTACATGTGCGACATGATCCCGTTCAGCGAGCACTGGCGGGTGCCGCTGCGCCAGGCGCAGGCGTTGCAACACGGGATCATGGGCTACCTGCCGGGATTCGCCACGCCGCGCATCGTGTGCGACGTGCCGTACGTCGGCAAGCGGTGGGTGCACCAGGTCACCGAGTACGACACCATCCTCGGCATCTCGTACTGGACGAAGAACTACCGCACCGGGATCGAGTCCGACCGACGAAGACGCGCTGGCCCGCCGGTACGAGTACTACGACCCGATCCACACGCTGCCCGCCGAGGGCCAGTCCTGGTGGCGGCGGATGGCGGCGCACCACGTGCCGGAAACTGGCGGTTTACTTGCCACGCCGTCCCCGGTGGGAGCAGACCTTTGAGCCGGCCGAAGCTGGAACTCGACCCCGTCGTCGTGGACCGGGCGCGCACCCTCGCCCGCTCGGTCGGCGCGCCGATCGTCGAGCTCGCCCGCACGCACACCACTGTCTCCGTCGAGCGCGCGGTGCTGCGCCTCGGCGGCGTGCAGGGCGCCGACGCGCACGGCATGCCGTGGGTCAACCGGATTGTCGACGCGGTCCGCGATCAGGTCGGCCTCGCACACGGTGTCGCCCTTCCGGTGTGGGACGCGCTGCTGCGCGAGGAACACGCGGATCTCGGCGCCCTGGCCCAGAAAGCGGCGGACGGCGCCGTGTCGTTCCGCCTCCCCGAGGCCCGCGACGCTGAACACGCGCGCGCCGCCGCGCACAAAGCCGTGGGCGCCGGGATCGCGACCATCGACCGGCGGCGCCGAGAACGCGAGCGCATGGTGGAGAAGCTGGGGGATCCACCGCGCAAACCGTGGATCTACCTGATCGTCGCGACCGGCGACATCTACGAGGACATCCCACAGGCACAGGCCGCCGCCCGCGAGGGAGCGGACGTCGTCGCGGTCATCCGCTCAACCGGGCAGTCGCTGCTGGACTACGTGCCCGAAGGCGCCACGCGGGAGGGGTACGCGGGCACCTACGCCACGCAGGAGAATTTCCGCCTGATGCGGGCGGCGCTCGACGACGTGTCGAAGGATCTCGGCCGATACGTGCGGCTGACCAACTACGCCTCGGGTCTGTGCATGCCGGAGATCGCGTCGCTGGCCGGGCTCGAGCGCCTCGACATGATGTTGAACGACTCGATGTACGGCATCCTCTTCCGCGACATCAACCCGATCCGCACTTTCGTGGACCAGCGCTTCTCCCGGCAGGTCCACGCCCGCGCCGGGATCATCATCAACACCGGCGAGGACAACTACCTCACCACCGCGGACGCCGTCGAGGCCGCGCACACGGTGACCGTGTCGCAGCTGCTGAACGAGTACTTCGCCAAGGAGGCGGGCCTCGAGGA
>CAVQPP010000340.1:0-8111 GCA_963714445.1 uncultured Actinomycetota bacterium | reverse complement strand
GACCGATGTATTGCTAGATCACCTTGCAGACAGGCGACATACATTTCGTCAATAATCTGGCCCTCGTCCATCGCAGGGATAAGTTTGAGGATCTTAGTGGTCAAAAGCGACATCTCATCAGAATGCATTTGAGGAACGAGAAGCTTGGCTGGAGTATTCCGCCGCCTCTAAGAGCATTTTGGACAGCGGCTTTTAGGGAGGATGCAGGGCAGAAATGGCATATTGATCCGATGATTGAACCCACCTCCCTCTGGTCACTATGGGTGATGCGTAACAGCTTTTTATAGGGGCAATCGGTTGAGCTCAATTCCTGGTGTTTTTATCCATATGTACTTCTTGTATATTATAGCGAGAATGAGGCGCGGAAACCGTCCCGCGGCGCCCTGACCTGGGGCGAGTACGGTCGGTGCACGATTGTCAAGGGCCCTTCACCCGCCTGACCTGCGCAAACGGTCTTTAGAAAGTCGTGCGGCCGTGTCATCCTGGATGCCCACGGAAGGGGTACGCATCACATGACGTTCAAGGTTGGCGAGACCGTCGTCTATCCCCACCATGGGGCCGCTCTCATCGAGGCGATCGAGACCAGGATGGTCAAGGGCGAGGCGCGCCCCTACCTCCGGCTCAAGGTGGCCCAGGGCGACCTCACCCTGATGGTTCCCACCGACAAGGTGGAGTATGTAGGCGTTCGCGACGTGGTGGGCCAGGACGGACTCGACCGGGTTTTCGAGGTTCTGCGCGCCCCGCACACCGAGGAGCCCACCAACTGGTCCCGGCGGTACAAGGCCAATCTCGAGAAGCTGGCCTCCGGCGATGTGATCAAGGTGGCCGAGGTCGTCCGCGACCTGTGGCGCCGAGAGAAGGAGCGCGGCCTGTCCGCCGGCGAGAAGCGCATGCTCGGCAAGGCCCGGCAGATCCTGGTCAGCGAGTTGGCGCTGGCCGAGAACACCAACGAGGACAAGGCGGAGACCATCCTCGATGAGGTCCTGGCCTCCTGAAGGCCGCCGGCCCCGACGCACATTTCGCCCCCGACCGTCGACGACATCACGACGTACCTACGTAGCGACGTGACGACATGAGCACCCCCCGCGGTGGGACGGCCGCGATCGTCCCCGCCGCGGGCCGCGGCGAGCGCCTGGGCCCCGGCGCACCGAAGGCCCTGCGCTCAATCGCGGGCATCCCAATCTTGGTCCACGCGATCCGCTCGCTGATCTCCTGCGAGCGGATCGACTTGGTCGTGGTCGCAGCACCCCCAGACGAGGCCGGCCTAGCCCAAGTCAAAGAAATGCTCAGCCCCTTCGGCGCGGCGGTACGAGTCGTCCCCGGCGGCGACACCCGCCAACGCTCCGTCGAGCGAGCACTGAACGCGGTCCCCGACGACCACGACATCGTCCTAGTCCACGATGCCGCCCGCGCCCTAACGCCCCCCGCGTTAGTAACAGCGGTAATCGAAGCGGTAGCCGCAGGCAGCGACGCAGTAATCCCAGTACTCCCGGTCGCCGATACGATCAAGGCCGTGGACGCCTCCGGCATCAACGTCACCGCGACGGTAGACCGCTCAACCCTCCGCGCCGTGCAAACGCCGCAGGGCTTCCGCCGATCACTGCTGGTCAAGGCCCACGCGTCGGCCCCCGCCGCAGACACCACGGACGACGCGGGCCTGGTCGAGCGCCTAGGCATGCCGGTCACGGTAATCCCCGGCCACGCCGAGGCCTTCAAGGTGACTACTCCTTTCGACCTCATCCTCGCCGAGGCAGTCTGGGCATCCCGCGCCGCCGCAAACACCAGCGCCGAATCCGCCCCAGCCCCGACCGAGATCGCCCCGACGCGCACTGCCGCACCTGGCAGCGCCGCATCCGCCGCTACCCTGACCGCCGCCGCACCGCACAGCGCGGAACCCGCCGCCGTCCCGACCGACACCGCCGCCGCAAAGGACCCGGACCCCGGTGCCTGACCCTGTCTTCCTCCCCGATCTCCCACTCACCGGGATCGGCGTCGACATCCACGCCTTCAGCACCGACCCCGACGTCCCGCTACGCCTAGCCGGACTCGACTGGCCCGGCCAAACCGGCCTAGCCGGCCACTCAGACGGCGACGTCGTAGCCCACGCGGCCTGCAACGCACTCTTCTCCGCCGCCGGACTAGGCGACCTAGGCTCCAACTTCGGCACCGACCGACCCGAGTGGCGCGGCGCCTCCGGCATCACGCTCCTAGGCGAAGCAGCCGGACGAGTACGCGCCGCTGGCTACCGGATCGGCAACGTCTCGGTGCAACTAATCGGCGTCCGCCCAAAAATCGGCCCCCGCCGCGCCGAAGCCGAAGCCGTCCTCTCCAAAGCAGCAGGCGCACCAGTCCGCGTAAGCGCAGCCACAACCGACGGCCTAGGCTTCACCGGCCGCGCCGAAGGCTTAGCCGCCGTGGCAAGCGCCCTAATCGTCGCCGTCCCGTCGCTTTCAGCCCCCGACGCGCCCGACTCAATCGACTGACCGCGTCTCCCCGCCGTCATCGCCTGACCACATCCCCGGCTAACCACCCCTCCGACGCCGTCCTCGACGCCGTCGCCTGACCGCGTCCCGAGCTAATCACGCCTCCGACGCCGTCCTCAACGCTGTCGCCTGACCGCGTCCCCGCCGCCGTCGCCTGAGCACTTCCCCGGCTAACCACGCCTCCGACGCCGTCCTCGACGCCGTCGCCCGACTGCGTCCCCGGCTAACCACGCCTCCGACGCCGTCGACCAACCATCCAACTGACCGCCCGGCCGTTGCCCCCGGCGCCATTCCCCGCCCGACTATCTAACTGATCGTCACCGGGCTCGCCAGATACCCGATTATCTGACGAGTCGTCGTTCCGTCCACGACTTGTCCGATAATCCAACTCAGTTACTCCATCTCCGTCGTGACTTGCTGAGCAGCAATGCCAACGACAATGCCAACGATGCGGCGCCCGGCTATCGCCCGCATTGTCCGAAGCGGCAGGATTGCGCTGGACTGCTTCAGCGACTTCAGCGACTTCAGCGACGTGGTCGAGACGCTCTGCTGCCTGCCCGCACCCCGTCGCCCGGGCATCCAGCCACGCGATTATCTGACTAGTCGTCATCCTGATCACGGTTTGCCAGATAGTCGGATTCAGCTACTCCGCCTCCGTCGGGACCGGCTGAGCAGCAGCGCCAACGCGGCTGCTCGCCCTGGCACGCCGCTGACCGCGCCTCCGCGCCGCGCACCTGAGCCGCAGATCAGCAGGTTGGGAATGTCGGTCTCCACTCCCCACTTGCCGACTTCCTGATCTCCCGCCGCCCATGGCCAATCGAGCCCACCGTGGAAGATGTGCCCGCCCGGCATCGCCAACTCGTCCTCGATGTCGAGCGGCGAGCGCGCCTCCAGACACGGCCTGCCCTCGGCATCGCGGGCCAGGCAGTCCTCGATCGGCTCGTCCAGGTATCGATTGAGCCCGGCCAGCGCGAGCCGCACGGCCTCGTCGCGCGCACCCGGTTCGTCGTAGAGGCTCGCGGGCGTGTGCAGGCCAAACAATGTCAGCGTGTGTAGTCTCCGCGCGGTCGACTCCGGGCCGAGGATCGTCCGGTCGGTCAGCGTGTGGCAGTAGACCTCTGACGGCAATGGGTCCGGGAGCGTGCCCGCCTCGGACTGCTCGTACGCGCGCGCCAGACCGCTGTACGACTCGTCGATGTGGAACGTTCCGGCGAAGGCGAGCGCCGGGTCGATCCCCGAGCGCAGCTCCGGCAACCGCTCCAGCACCATGTTGATCTTCAGCTGATTGCCTTCGGGTTTCGACCCGTTCGGCCGCCCCAGCAGGTCGTTCATGACAGTCGGCGCCGCGTTGACGAGCACGTATCGCGCATCGATGCGTCGCTCGCCCTCCGACGTCGTGTAACGCACCGACGCACGTCGTCCATCCGCCTCGATGTGTGTGGCCGTCGCGCCGGTGACGACTACCGTGCCTGCCTTATCCGCCGCGCGCGCGAGTGACGCCGTGATTGCGCCCATTCCGCCGATCGGCACCCGCCACTCGCCGGTTCCGTTGCCGATCACGTGGTAGAGGAAGCAGCGGTTCTGAGCGAGCGCCGGATCGTGCGCGTGGCTCTGCGTGCCGATCAGAGCGTCCGTCAGAACTACGCCGCGGACGTCGTCATCGGCGAACGTGGCCTCGATGATTTCGC
This sequence comes from uncultured Actinomycetota bacterium, assembly GCA_963714445.1. Classification (GTDB taxonomy): domain Bacteria; phylum Actinomycetota; class Actinomycetes; order Streptomycetales; family Catenulisporaceae; genus Actinocrinis. Next base: position 3,940 of record CAVQPP010000340.1, on the reverse strand, counting down.
CTAGCGGCCGTTCGATGAACGCGTCCCAGAACGCGTTACCCGCCGCCTCGCGGACGGCCTTCATCATCTCGCCCTTGGGAACGAGCGGTTCCAGTAGCGCCGGCGCGATGACTCGGGCTGCGCGTTCGATGCGGCCGTAGAACTCCTGCCATGCGCGCCACTCCCGGTCCGAGCCGGTCAGTCGGCGAAAGGACTCTTCGGTCCGTGCGCCTGGCCGGCGCTCGACCAACAGGCCGTCAGGTTTCCCGGCGCGTAGTACCGGTGTGTACGAGGCGACCGGCCGGGAACGCAATTCGAGGTCGAGTTCGAGGTCGCGCACGATCGCGTACGGCAGCAGCGAGACCAGGTACGAATAGCGGGAGAGATCGGTGTCGACGCCGGGGAAGGGCCGCTCGCTGACCGCCGCGCCGCCGATCCGGCCGAGCCGTTCGAGGATGGTCACCCTGGTCCCGTACCGGGCCAGGTACGCCGCGGCGACCAAGCCGTTGTGCCCCCCGCCGACGATCACCACGTCGGTGTTCGTCGGCGCGAGGCGCGCCTGATCGTCCCCGCTGTCACCCATGCGCGCTCCTGTCCGAACGGTAGAAGGCAAGGATACGAGCGGTATGACGTGCAAATCGAGTACAAGACCGCGAACGGGGCGATCGGACCATCCCACTTCTCATCCAGTTCTTACCCCTGCCACGGCGCTGCTTCTTTAATTAGCTCTGTGTAGGAGATATTTTTGAGTCATGCACAGCGGTGACGGGGATACGGGTACGAACGACGCTGAGCGGCGAGCACTCGCTCACGATCTCGCCCGCGCGCTGGCCGGAATCCAACGCGCCTCTCGACGCCAACTGCGGCGGCAGCTTGGCCTGGAGCCGTTTAGCGGTGCGGAGGTAGAGCTGCTGCGGCTGGTCGTCGCGTCACCCGGAATTGGCGTCTCGGCAGCCGCGCGCGAACTGAGCCTGGCGGGCAACTCGGTGTCCACGCTGGTCAACCAGCTGGTCGCCAAGGGCTACCTGCGGCGCGAGCCAAGCCCGTCTGACCGCCGAGCCGCAGTGCTCACCGCCACCGACGCCGGCACCGAGCGCCTGGACCGGTGGGCGGACGAGCGGGTGCGCCTGTACGCCGAGAAGCTGGGTCGGCTCGAACCAGACGAAGTGGCCGCGCTGCGTGCTGCGCTGCCTGTGCTGCGCCGGATCGCCGACAGCCTGTCCGGATCCGGATCCGGATCCGGATCTGAGTCCGGGTCCGGATCGGAACCCGAGCCGCAGGGTTGACATGACCGAAGGGACGGATCGGACCATGAGCAGCACAGCCTCCGAGCTGGGCGCCGCATCCACGCCCACGCCAACGCCCCGACCCATAGGCGTGCCGGTGCCCGTACCTGGTGCCTCTGCCGCCATCGCCTGCACGGGACTGATCTACGCATTCGGCGAGACGCGGGCCGTGGATGGGATCGACCTCGAAGTCGACGCTGGCGCCGTATACGGACTGCTCGGCCCCAACGGCGCGGGTAAGACCACTGCGATCCGCGCGATCACGACGCTGCTGCCCGTCCCGCCAGGAATGGTGAGCGTATTCGGGCACGACGTCGCGACGAGCCGCATGGACGTACGCCGCATGCTCGGGTACGTGCCGCAGCAACTGTCCGCGGACTCCGGGCTGACCGGACGCGAGAACGTCGCGCTATTCGCCCGCCTCTTCGATGTACCGCGCAAGCAGCGCGCCGACCGTGTCGCCGCCGCGCTCGATGCGGTCGGCCTGCTGGATGCCGCCGACCGAATGGCTGGTACGTACTCCGGCGGCATGGTCCGCAGACTCGAACTCGCGCAGGCTCTCGTCTCGTCGCCGCGCCTCCTGATCCTCGACGAGCCGACGATCGGCCTGGACCCAATCGCCCGCGCCTCCGTGTGGGAACGCATCGGCGAGGTCCGTGCGGCCACCGGCATGACCGTGTTCGTCACCACGCACTACATGGACGAGGCCGACCAGTACTGCGACCGCATCTCGCTGATGCACCGCGGGACGATCCGCGCCGCCGGCTCCCCGCAGGAGCTCAAAACCTCGCTGCCCGCGGGCGGCGGCACGCTCGAAGACGTCTTCCGCCATTACACCGGCGACACCCTTGACGAGCCGACCTCGGGAGAGTTCCGCAATGTCCGTGCCACGCGCACCACAGCCGCCCGCGTCCGCTGAGACCGCCGCCACCGACATCGAGGCCGAGGCCGCAGCCGCCGCGACAGGCCCGACGTCCACCGCCGCCCCCGCCCCCGCCCCCTCCGGCCGCGCCCGCTGCCACCGGACCCGGCTCCGTCCCCAGCCCTACGCACACGCTCATCGCCGAGCCCGCGGCCCATACGCACCGGCTGGAGCGTCCTACCCGCCCGAATAGTCGCGCTCTGCATCGTCGAGCTCCAGAAAATCCGCCACGACCGCAGCGAGATCTACACCCGCGCGATCCAACCGGTTCTCTGGCTAGCCGTCTTCGGCGAGACGTTCACCCGAATCCGCGCTATCCCAACCGGCTCCGTGCCCTACCTCGACTACCTCGCGCCGGGCATCATCGCGCAGTCCGCGATGTTCATCGCCATCTTCTACGGCATCATGATCATCTGGGAGCGCGACGCGGGCGTGCTCACGAAGCTCCTGGTCACCCCGACGCCGCGAGCCGCCCTGATCACCGGCAAGGCTTTTGCCTCCGGAACCAAGGCGCTGATCCAGGCGGTCGTGGTGATGATCTTCGCCGCTTTACCGACTTGAAATTCAGGGGCTCTTGCCCGCTGCCGTTCTGATCTGTAGCTGTCCAGCGAGCTTATGTAAGCCGCAGTAGGCTGGTATGATTCCCATTTTTGTACAGTGCTGAGCAGTAACTATGCTTCATGGATGTGTATTTGCCTTTCATGCTGAGGTTTGAGGAATAATGATTTGTAAGAATCAATTCAGGTTTAAGCCTCTAACTCGTAACAATAAGCGGCTGTTTCGGGAGCATCGACTATCGAAGGTCCCAGGCTCCGAGCACCGACGATTTTACCCTCAAATGTTCAAGGGTAGAAGATGTAACATTTTGGATGAAATCACTGACAAATCTGGAGAATTGAATTTCCATCATTCTGCTTCCCCGGATTTAGATTGTATGTGTGAGAAAGAAGTTGGTTGAAAGGGAGCACAATATATTCAGAGACGGGACCTCGCTCCTGAATTGGTATACAAAAAATAATTAAATTGAGCGCCAGCGGAAAATGCTGGAAGGATCCGGGAAGCTTACGGACCTGTGTCTCTAAGAAGTTTAGAGAGAATGACCTTGGAATTTTTCTGCTCCGAAGTGCCGTTGTCATGAGGCATCAAATCAGGGGTTTAGGGCGCTGTGGCTGGGCATGTGGGGTCGGATCTAAGTTTCCTCGTCGGCAATCGCTTGAAGCGCCCGGATAAACCAAGGTTTATTCAGGTTTCGGCCCCTTTCGCCGAACAACATCTGTCCTTAAACATCGCAATCCAATTCAAAAGTATCACGCGCAAAGCCTCATTCAGGGACCCTTGGAATAGACCCGATCCATCCTGTTCACTCGTTCCTTTGTTCCGGCTACTGACGTTCCGCCTGTATGAGAGGGGAAACGAGCCCCGCCTTTACCCCAGACAAAAGGAAAACGTGGAAAGGCGCTCAAATCCCATCCAATGTCCCACGAGAGCACCCGGGATCTGAAGTTCGAGAGTGATTAATGACTGCCATGTATGCACCTCTGGAGTAGATGGTGCCTTCCGCGAGCGGGCGGCGGTCAGCTGGCGGTCGGCTCGGCGGCCGCGACGATCCCGGCGATGCGGACGAGGTCCGCCGGGGTGTTCGACGTCGTCAGGGCGGCCGGTGTCGGCGCACTCCACCAGGGCCACCAGGTCCGGGTGGGCGCGCAGGAACGGCCGCGCCCCGACGTCCCCGGCGGCCAGCGCGATCGCCGCC